>NZ_RAYG01000002.1:0-299776 GCF_003670185.1 Parabacteroides sp. CH2-D42-20
GAAAGCAAACCACAACGACACGGGTTATGTGAACGGCCAGCGTGTGGCTGTTTCCAATGGATCAAAGATACTAATTTAAAAACAAATCACAACGCAAGCCAACCGTCACCATTCGCCCCAAGACTGTTTCTTGTGGAGCACAAGATACTATTTTAATAAATACTTAACCTTCTTCAACTGATCCTTTACTCGGTAACACCCTCCGTTATTTTTACAATCAATTGTTAAATCATTTAATAAATTCATATATCGCATATCTATCCATTCTTTTATCAATGGGGCACAAAAGTAAGCGAACTAGGGAAACTTTGCTAAAAAGACTATAACTTTACGGCAGAAAAGATAAAGAGACAACAACAAAGATTGAGAATGGACCTAAAAGAGAGACTATCAAGCCGCTGTCATATAGAGGATATCCATGAGATATTATTTTATGTACAAGGGAACCAAGAACGGAAAGCAGAGCTATACGATCTGATATTCGATCCGGATGATGCCGTTAGTTATCAAGCGTTATGGGTCTGTAGCCATTTCTCGACCAAGGAAAACGAATGGCTATATGATAAACAGGATGAGCTGATAAATGAGGTGCTTAACTGTGAGCACTCCGGTAAACGACGCATTCTCTTGAACTTGCTTGTACGACAGCCCCAGGCGAATCCCCCACGGGTAGATTTCCTAAACTTCTGCCTGGACCGGATGCTTTCAGCGAAGGAATTACCCGGTGTGCAAACGCTTTGCATGAAACTGGGATATGAGTTATGCCGTCCCATTCCAGAGCTATTACAGGAATATAAGACACTACTCGATCTGGCGGAACCCGATTTACTACAAATCTCTTTGCGAACCGTACGTAAGAACATCTTAAAAAAAATACGATAAAACATGAGAAAGATTTTCACACTATTCTTCTGTGCCGCCTCCTTGGCCACAGGACTAGCGCAACAAGAATCCTATTTTACCAATCCCGTGATCCACGGTGACGTAGCCGATCCTTCCATTATCCGGATCGACCAGACTTACTATATCACTGGCACCTCCTCGGAATGGGCCCCTTATTATCCGGTTTTCACCTCTACCGATTTGGTGAACTGGCAGCAAACCGGACATGTATTCGACGAGAAGCCGGAATGGACTAAATCCTCATTCTGGGCTCCGGAATGGTATCAGCATAAAGGGAAGGTATATGTCTATTATACGGCCCGGAAGCAATCGGATAACATCTCGTGCATCGGTGTCGCCGTGGCGGATTCACCTACGGGCAAGTTCAAGGATTACGGCCCGGTGGTAGAGTTTGGGAAGGAAGCGATAGACGCATTTATCTTGGAGGACAAAGGCAAACTTTACATCAGTTGGAAGGCTTATGGATTGGATAACCAACCCATAGAGTTATTGGCCTGTAAGTTGACGGACGATGGGCTTCGCCTAGACGGAAAGCCTTTCAGCCTGCTGCGTGACGATGAGCGTCAAGGTATGGAAGGTCAGCATTGGTTCAAGAAAGACGGATATTACTATATCATCTACTCCGTGAGAGGCTGTTGCGGCCCGCAGAGCGATTACGCCGTATCCGTGGCTCGCTCGAAAAAGCTGGAAGGTCCTTACGAGAAATACCAAGGAAACCCGATCTTGCACGGAAGCAAGGAGGTTCTCTCCATCGGTCACGGAACGATTACGACTACACCGGACGGACGCATGTATTACCTATGCCACGCTTACCAGCCAGGAAGCGGCTTCTACCAAGGTCGCCAACCTTATCTGCAAGAGGTGAGAATGGGCGAGGATCATTGGCCTCACTTCGTAACCGGGGAATATGCGAGCCGCACGCAACCCATGCCATTTGCCGAGTCCGCACAAGTGCCGGTATTCGATTTCTCGGATGATTTCACCGGTGCTACCTTGCGTCCCGAATGGAGTTGGAACTATCCTTACACGGATGTCAAGACCGAGATCAAGAACGGTAAACTATCTCTATCCGGAACACCGAAACCCGGCGTAAAGACCGGAGCGGCACTTTGTTTACGCCCAACCTCCCCGGATTACACGTTGGAAACAGCGATCGTAAACCGGAATGACAGTTGGAAAGGAATCACGATGTACGGAGACGCAAATAACCTAATCACCTGCGGATGCGTAGGAGACCGTTTGATATTGAAATATATCCTAGAGGGGAAAGAACATCCATTGGCCGATCTTCCTCTTCCCGCCTCGCCTTTATATCTACGGATGAAAGTGACCAACGGTACGCATAGCACGTTCTACTGGAGTAAGGACGGACAAGCATGGAACGAGATCGTCGGCGAAGCTCTCTCCGCGAAAGAGACCCGGTCGTTGATCCAATGGGATCGTATCTCCCGTCCGGGATTGTATCAAGAGGGAGATCCTACGGCATCGGCCATTTACGCTTATTGTCTATTAAAAAATGAATGATGGAATCTAAGTTTCACACGTTTGCCCAACCAATACAATCGATCCCCTTACCGGAACGATTCACGTATCCTTTTCACTATACACCGCATCCTCTATGCGTAATAGCGGCTGAGGAGACGCAGGCATACCTGAAAGAACGAACCGAATGGCGGGAAGAGTTACAAACCGGAAAAATGTTCGGCGTATTGGTGGTTCGTACTCCCGCCGGAGAGGTCGGCTATCTGGCCGCGTTCTCCGGTAACCTAGCGGGGAAGAATGTACATCCTTTCTTCGTCCCCCCGATCTATGACCTATTACAACCGGATGGTTTCTTCCGGCAAGAGGAGGAGCGGATCAATGAGATCAATGCCCGTATCCGAACCCTGCAAGCCTCTCCAGCTCTCGAAGACGCACGGTCGAGGTTACAAAGCACGATCGAATACTGCGATTTCGTATTACAGGCCGCAAAAGACTTGATGAAAAAGAGGAAAGAGGAGCGCGACCGACTTCGGCAGTTCCCTCTCACGGAAGAAGAGACCGCACTTCTTATTAAAGAGAGCCAACACATGAAAGCCGCTCACAAGCTAACCAAGAAATCATTGCGGTCTATACTGGAGGAGGATCAAGCCAAGGTGGATCGGCTTGAGCAGGAGATCGAGCAACTGAAGCAAGAACGCAAGCGACGGTCGGCGGCCTTGCAACGCAAGTTGTTCGAACAATTCCGAATCCTGAACGCCCGGGGCGAGGTGAAGGACTTATGCGAATTGTTCGCCCCTACCTACCAAGGTGCGCCGCCTGCCGGAGCGGGTGAGTGCGCCGCCCCTAAACTCTTGCAATACACCTACCAGCATCAGTTGGAACCGATCGCCATGGCTGAGTTCTGGTGGGGCGATTCTCCCAAGACGGAGATTCGGCACCATGGATATTATTATCCGGCTTGCAAAGGAAAATGCGAGCCGATCCTCCATCATATGCTACAGGGATTGCGGGTAGATGAAAATCCGTTATTGGCGGACTCTCACCGGGAGACGAAGCTGGATATCCTTTATGAGGATGACTATTTGTTGATCGTCAATAAACCGGCGGGTATGCTCTCCGTCCCCGGCAAGGGAGACGCGGACTCCGTCTATCACAGGCTGCATATCCTTTATCCGGATGCCACCGGCCCGATTATCGTGCATCGTCTGGATATGGCGACATCCGGCTTGCTACTCGCCGCCAAGACCAAAGAAGCGCATCAGAACCTACAAGCCCAATTCAAAAACCGAACCATCCAGAAAAGGTATATCGCCTTATTAGAGGGTGAAGTTCCCCAAGATGAGGGTGAGATCCGTCTCCCGCTATGTCCCGATCCTTTGGACAGACCCCGGCAAATCGTAAGCGAAGAATTCGGGAAACCTGCCCTCACGCACTACCGGGTATTGGAACGGACTTCCGGAAAAACCCTTATCGCCTTTTATCCCCAAACCGGACGTACCCACCAGCTACGGGTACACGCCGCCCATCCCCAAGGCCTTCATTGCCCCATCCTTGGCGACGAGCTTTACGGACGAAAGGCGGAACGGCTCTATCTGCACGCTGAATATCTAGCATTCACGCATCCTATCACTTCCGAGAGGATAGAGATACAAAAATCACCGGCATTTCCTAGGCGCTCCATGCCATGAGCATCCTAGGCAAAATACCTCTGTCAAGTCAAATCCGGACAGATCCGCGGCAGGATCTTTGGGAACAACCTCCCCATTCTCGTAAACATACACTAAAAGACGTTCCCCGTCCGCATTCTTTACATACATAGAAGGGATATCACACTGCGGACACCGATACTTTCTCATCATCTAATCTTTTCTTTATCTTTTTATAAACATACAAAAACGCAGGTATCAAGAATAAGTCAGCGGCAACCCAAGCCAACGGATCACCGAAACAAACGCCTAAGAACCCAAAAGCGGGAACCGCATACAAGCTCACCAAGATACGTGCGATCATCTCTGAAACACCCGAGAGCATCGCAAGGTTGCTGAAACCTACCCCTTGTATCGCGTAACGCAAGATACACAGTAGCCCGACAGCCGGGAAGAACCAGCAAGAAATATGCAAAAACTGCTCCGTATAGTCCAGTATCTCGACCTCAGATGGAGCCACAAACAACAAGGCCAGCCAACGAGACCCCAGCATCAAGATCATCCATGTAGCGGCGGCATACGTAAGCATCATCAACGAACTCACTTTAATTCCCTGCAAAATACGCTCTGGCTTTCCCGCCCCATAATTCTGTCCGCAATACGTAGCCATGGCGATACCTAAACTCTCAAAAGCACAAATGAAGAACATCTTGATACGGGCGGCGGAAGTAAAGGCGGCGACACAGGCCGTACCTAACGCGTTATTGGCGCTCTGCAACATGATACTGCCAATAGCGGTAATAGAAAATTGCAATCCCATCGGAACCCCCATCGCCAATAAGGTACGGGCCAGCCCGGCATGAAACCTTCGATCCTCGGAAGAAGTAGCCCGTAAGATCGGAAATTTCCGAAGCATATATAAATAACATAAAATGGCGGAAAGCCCTTGCGAGAAAACCGTAGCGATAGCCGCTCCCATCACGCCCCATCCTAGTACCAAGATGCAGAATAAATCCAAGAAAACATTCAAGACCGTAGAGAACAGCAAGAACCAGAATGGAGTCTTGCTATCTCCCAAAGCCCGCATGATACTTGCCAACAAATTATAGAAGAATGTACAAGGAATACCAATAAAAGTAACAAACAAATAATCATAGGCCCCATCGAAGATATTCCCGGGTGTCTGCATCCCCCGCAAGATATCCCGGCAATAGAAACCGGAGATAGCGGCGATCACCACGGACATCACCGTAGCCAATTGCAACCCCACCGCCACGTAACGGCGCATCGTGGCGTAATCCCTCGCCCCGAACTTCTGGGCTACCGGGATGCCAAAACCGGCGCAACATCCGTTACAGAATCCCAGAATCAAGAAAATCACCGAGGTACTGGCTCCTACGGCAGCCAGCGAATTAATACCTAGAAATTTACCAACGATAGCGGCATCGATCAAAGAATAAGTCTGCTGAAGCAGATTCCCTAATAACAATGGCATCGTGAAACTGAATAGAAGAGGGAATACAGCACCCCTCGTCATCTCTTTTGAGTTTGCCATACATCTAAATTAAAAGGATAAACAAAGAGGATAGAAAAACTGATTAGTCATCGCAAAGGTAACAACCCTAAGGTAAAACGCAACTCTCTCCATCATTATTTCAAACCGGAATTCACATAAAATAACAATGCCCATCGTAAGGTCTTTACAATGGGCATCGTAAGGTGATTAGAATGCCTATTGTAACATGCTTACAATGGGCATCAAGGTTTTCTTATTCCAAAGAGAATGAATAGGGGCGATCACTATCCTGCGTACCTCGCTGTTTATTAGGGGTATCACTCATTTGGTATTGAATTTTCGCACCACCTAGCAACTGCTCGTGTGTCAAGAAATTGCGGGTGTAAGTCTTGCCGTTTACTTTCATAGCCTTGATGTAACGGTTCTCCCGATCAGCCTTGTCCGCTTGGATCAACACCTGCTTTCCGTTATCCAGATGGAGTTTTACGGATTTGAACAGAGGAGTACCTAATACATATTGGTCGGTGCCCGGACATACGGTATAGAAGCCTAAGGCAGAGAACACATACCATGCGGAAGTCTGTCCGTTATCCTCATCGCCGCAATAGCCATCCGCCTCAGCGGTATAAAGTTTGTGCATGATCTCGCGCACCCAGTATTGGGCTTTCCAAGGCTCGCCGGAATAGTTGTATAGATATACCATATGCTGGATGGGTTGGTTTCCGTGGGCGTATTGTCCCATATTCATTACTTGCATCTCACGCATCTCATGGATCATACCGCGGCTATCCATACCCAAACGACTAGGCATCTTGAAGACGGAGTCCATCATGTGGTTGAATTCCTTCTTTCCTCCCATTAAGTCGATAAGACCTTGCGGGTCGTGGAAAACACAGAAACTCCAATGCCAGCTGTTTCCCTCGCAGAAATCACGGCTCCAGTCCGTACCTTTAAAAGTCGGATTGAACTCGCCCTTATCAGAGCGTCCGACCATCAACTTATATTTTGGGTCGTACACATTCTTATAGTTGTTAGCCCGTTGCTTGAAGATATCGATCTCGCTTGCCGGCTTGCCAAGTTTTTTGCCCAAGGTATAAATCGTCCAGTCATTATAAGCATATTCCAAGGTACGAGCCACGTTTTGTCCGATACCGATATTATTCGGTACATAACCCAGTTTATTATACTCCTCGTAAGCGACACGACCGGAAGCCGTTCTCGGCAGTTGGCTATTCGCGTCATGCTTCAAAGCTTCCCAAAGCGTCTCGATATCGTATCCTCTCAAGCCTTTGATATAAGCATCGGCTACCACGGAAGCGGAGTTATTGCCGACCATGCAATCCCGGTGGCCCGGACTTGCCCATTCCGGCAAGAAACCGCTCTCTTTATAAGCGTTCACCAAACCTTCCTGCATCTTTTGGTTCATCTCCGGATACATCAGGTTCAAGAAGGGGAAAAGACAACGGAACGTATCCCAGAAACCGGTATCGGTAAACATATAGCCCGGCAAGACCTCACCGTTATAAGGGCTATAATGCATGACTTGCCCTTTGGCGTCGATCTCATAGAAGCTACGAGGGAAAAGCAAGGAACGATACAAGCAAGAATAGAAAGTACGCAAGTTATCGATGTTCGTATCCTCTACCTCGATCTTACCTAATTCCCGGTTCCAGATTTCCTTACCTTTGGTCACTAGCTGATCGAAACCAGTATCTCCCACCTCACGCAAGTTTAACTCGGCCTGCTCGGTGCTGATGAAAGAAGAAGCCACGTTGGCATGCACCACCTCGCCGGCCTTTGTCTCAAAACCGATGATAGCGCCGGCATGGTTTGTCTTCACCTCCGACTCATCCAACTGGATCGCCCCGTTCTTAACCGTAGAGGAGAACGTGAATGGCTTATCGAATTGGATCACGAAATAATTCTTGAAGTTACGGGGAACACCGCCCGTGTTCTTCGTGGAATAACCGATGATCTTACGTTCCGCAGGCAATACCTTTATATAAGAGCCTTTATCGAAAGCGTCGATGACGATATACGCTTTCTTGGTTTCCGGGAATGTAAAGCGGAACTTAGCCGCACGTTCCGTCGGAACCAACTCGGTAGTCACGTCATGATCGGCTAGATAGACCCTATAATAATAAGGTGTAGCTACTTCCCCTTTGTGAGAGAACCAGCTAGCCCGTTTCTCCTCGTCGAAGACCAAGCCTTCGGTAGTAGGCATAATGGAGAACTGCCCGTAATCGTTCATCCACGGGCTCGGTTGATGGGTTTGCTTGAATCCCAGGATCTTATCCGCGTCGTAACGATAGGTCCAGCCATTCCCCATCTCGCCGGTCTGGGGAGTCCAGAAGTTCATACCCCAAGGCATGGCCGTGGCCGGATAGGTATTTCCGGTAGATAATTCGTACTTGGATTGGGTACCGACTAACGTATTCACGTAGTCTACAGGATTCTCCACGGCGGAAAGCTGCATGCAGCAGGCTATCCCTATCGCTAAGAACCCTTGCTTGAAAAAAGATGTTTTCATGTTTGTATAGAATATTAATATTGTCTGTATTGTAGAGACGGGGCGTGCCCCGTCTCATCCCTGCAAAATAGTAATTTAAGATATTATCAGTCTGTGGGAGACGGGGCACGCCCTGTCTCTACAACTTGGTGATTGTGTAGGCGGTAACGTTGGCCGCTTTCCGGACAAGTAGCGAATCCTTCGGAGTCAAATACAAGGCGATGGCCGTACTCGCTTACCCAACCGATCTGGCGGGATGGATTTCCTACGACCAGCGCATAAGCCGGAACATCCTTCGTTACCACCGCCCCGGCACCGATCATGGCATACCGCCCGACCGTATGTCCACAAATAATCGTAGCGTTAGCTCCGATCGAGGCCCCCTTGCCAATCACCGTCTCCTTATACTGGTCTTTCCGAGAGATAGCGCTACGCGGATTGGTTACATTTGTAAACACGCAACTAGGCCCCAAGAACACATCATCCTCGCAAATCACCCCCGTATAAATAGACACATTGTTCTGTACCTTCACGTTATTCCCTAAGACCACGCCCGGCGATACGACTACATTCTGGCCGATATTACACGCCCTGCCAATCACGCATCCCGTCATGATATGGGAAAAATGCCAGATATGGGTTCCTTCCCCGATCTCACAACCGGCATCGATTACCGCTGTCTCGTGCGCTTGATAACTCATATCAATCCTCTTATTTATAGATTAGGAAAATAGTAGGCTTCTTGCTCAGATCGGGAACTTTACCCGCCCATTCCTTGACCGGGCGAGTATGGATATACTCATCCTCACAGGTTATATTCGAGGCGATACACAGTTTCGTAGACGGACGGCACGTACGGATCAACTCCTCGGCCAGTTTATTATTCCGGTAAGGAGTCTCGATAAACAATTGTGTCTGATGCTCGGAATAAATTCTTCCCTCCAATTTCTTGATCGTGTTCGTTCGCTCGGAAGCATCAATCGGCAGATAACCGTGAAAAGCGAAACTCTGTCCGTTAAAGCCCGATCCCATCACCGACATCAAGATAGACGAAGGCCCCACCAACGGTACCACCGGATAATCCTTCCGTTGGGCGATAGCCACTACGTCAGCACCCGGATCAGCGATCGCCGGACAACCCGCCTCCGAGATCACGCCTACGCTCTCGCCTTTCGCCAAAGGAGCCAGATAACCAGCTACTTGTTCCGGTGAGGTATGTTTATTCAGTTCATAAAATGTCAAGTCATCGATCACGATCCCCGGCTCCACCTTTTTCAAGAAACGGCGTGCCGTACGCACGTTTTCCACGATAAAATGCCGGATAGATAAGATCACGTCACGGTTGTACTCTGGTAAAACACGGCGATGTTCCGTATCGCCCAAGGTAACTGGTATAAGGAAAAGAGATGCTCGCATACTGTTTGTTTTCCGCGAAAGTAGTACTTTTGCCGCAAACTAACAGAATAATCATGGCACTTCCTATTGATTTTATTACCCGTACACGGGCTTTACTTGGCGAGGAGTTCGATCGTTTAGAGGCAGCGTTAAGCGCTGATGTTCCCGTAAGTATCCGTATCAACCCGAAGAAAGGGACTCCCGCTCCCAAAGCAGGTGCTCCAGTCGCTTGGTGCGAGAGCGGTTTTTATTTGCCGGAACGGTTGTCTTTCACCTTCGATCCTCTATTCCATGCGGGGGCCTATTACGTGCAGGAAGCGTCTTCCATGTTTCTGGAACAAGCGATCAAGGCATACGTGAAAGAGCCGGTACGTTGCTTGGATTTATGCGCCGCCCCGGGTGGCAAGTCCACGCATCTGGCGAGCTTATTGCCGGATGGAAGCCTGTTAGTGAGCAATGAGGTGATCCGCAGCCGGAGTTATGTATTGGCCGAGAATATCGCTAAATGGGGCCGCCCGGACACGATCGTTATCAATAATGACCCGGAGGAGATCGGCGAGGCATTGCCTCATCTGTTCGACGTGATCGTCACCGACGTACCTTGTTCCGGTGAGGGCATGTTCCGGAAAGATACGGATAGCACAGGCGAATGGAGCGTAGATAACGTACGGCTTTGCGCCTCCCGTGGGCGGCGCATCATCCATGATATCTGGAACGCCTTGAAACCCGGAGGTATCTTGATATACAGTACATGTACCTATAATACGGAAGAGGATGAGGAGAACATACATTATATAATAGAGGAGTTGGGAGCCGAGGCATTGCCTATCCCTACCCAAGAGGAATGGCAGATCACCGGCGCCCTCCGGTTTGAACATCCGGTTTACCGCTTCTTCCCGCATAAGACACGGGGCGAAGGCTTTTTCCTCGCCGCCCTCCGGAAAGCGGAAGGCGAGATCGAGGAGATTCGTGTCAAGTCCAAAGGGAAAAAAGAGCGGGGAAAAGCCGCTCCGTCCATCCCACAGGAGGCCCGTCTGTTCCTTTCGGATGAAACTTCATTTTCTCTCGAATGGAACGACAGTTTCCTTCGAGCGTATCCCAAAGCCCATTCGGATCTATTTTCACTCATCAATGCCAAGCCTTTACGGGTACTTTCCGCCGGTATTTGCCTAGGAGAAGCGAAAGGGAAAGACTTTATCCCGTCTCAAGAGCTGGCTTTAAGTACTGCCTTAACTCCCAACGCATTTCCATCCGTGGAACTGGAATGGGAAGACGCTATTAAATTCTTAAAGAAAGAGGCGCTCGTCTTACCCTCCGGCATAGATAAAGGATATGTGTTGGTACGCTACCAAAGACTTCCGCTAGGTTTTGTAAAGAACCTTGGCAACCGGGCCAATAACCTGTATCCGCAAGAGTGGCGTATACGGACGGGATATATTCCGGAGGAAATCAAACTATTTTTAGGACGATAAGACCACTATATAGGCATAAAGCCACACGTATATACGTATAAGACCACACTTACGTACGTGTAGGCCGATGCGTATATACGCATGAGGTTACGCCTATATACGTGAGAGAATCAATCCTAATCCACGAATCGCAACGTAAACAAGGCGGCCTCCATCCGGCGGATCAAGTTCGCCTTTTTTGATTCCGGGGCATAGACAAAGCTTTCCGCTACGATAACCTGCCCTTTTTTCTTGTCGAGCAGGGCATGGCTGACGAACGGGCCGCCCATCTTATCTCCTTCCATACGCCAAAGACCACGCAATACGCCGCGGTATTCGCCACGATAGGTGATCGGCTCGTAAGAAAGCTCGAAGCGCTTCTCTGTCTTCATATAAGAATTCGGGAAAGAGCCCGGTACGTTCCGCTTCACTACAGAATCACGCATAGCGACCAGATAATCTTCGGTAAATGCCTCTTGAGTCGTATAGGGAAAACTATATACCAAGATATCAGTCCGTCCCCGATTTGCGTTATTCGAACCCCAAAAGAAATCGGTCTCTTCCTTATAGGCCGACATATCTTCCGGCACGAACAGCGAGATACCGAAACGGGACTTCAACTTCTCATTGATCCAACTGCTATGGCTCTTAGAAAGTCCAACTATCCAACGTTCCCTTTCCACTCGATTGAAATGGTTGACCAACCGTCCTTCATTTAATAAAAGGAACTCGGTTAAAGCAGCGGTAGTCGGAGCATACAGAGTCACAACATTCTGACCGCTGGCCCATTCATCGGGACTCTCTCTTGTTCCAGCTTTCGTATACCGGTTAGGATCTACAGATACGATCAAGATATTTCGTACGTATCGTAATAAACCGGAAAAGCCCGATGGCTCCGAATAGGTGACACGCATAGATGCTTCCGCTTGAGGCAAAGCAGGAATCGGCGCTCGCAATTGTTCTTGCAGCAACTCCCCCACCTCACCATTCCATGCGTCTCGATCCATTACAACCACCACCTCGAAAGGCCATCCGGTAGCCCGCCGTAGCGAGGCCACCGGAGAGGACGAAGTCCAATCACAAGCGGAAAGCCCCACCATTAGGCTAAGGCAGATCCATAGTAGTACAGTTTGTGTTCTCATAGCATTCCTGATTATTCGTTCTTAAAAATTAAATCACACACCGCAAAAGTACAGGAAGGATCGTAAAGAGGAAAGAAATGGTACCGGACAAAACAAGCGAACATCAAACAACTAATAATCACACATATAAACCACACAATGGGAGATAAACGGATAATATTGCCGGACAATCACGACAATCAAAATAACTTTAAGCTTTATAATAAACGGACATAGGCATCCAAATCCGTCTTTTCATCCAAGCCTAGACGTTTTTTTAAACGGCCTTTCGATTTGGTTAACGCATCCGGAGTATTATTAAACACGGCTAGTTGCTCCTTTCGGGAGAAATTCCATTTGATCAAGCAACATATTTCCTGCTCATGGCGGGTAATACTGTATTTATTTCTCAGATCGGTTAAGAAGTTATTAAACAGAAGATCGGTCATACTAATAATCTCAGCCCATTCCTCTTTACTTGGATTCACATGGAGAGGATCATCTTTAAGCGCACATAAAAGCTTAGGTACATCCACATCTACTTTTCCGGTAGCATTGTCCAATAAGTTATTATCGCCGGAAAGAACAAGGATCTCTCTCTCCAACTGCTCCATCTTCTGGCGATAGGCCGTCAGCTCCGTCTC
The DNA here is from genome assembly GCF_003670185.1 of Parabacteroides sp. CH2-D42-20. Taxonomy (NCBI): domain Bacteria; kingdom Pseudomonadati; phylum Bacteroidota; class Bacteroidia; order Bacteroidales; family Tannerellaceae; genus Parabacteroides; species Parabacteroides sp. CH2-D42-20. The sequence goes on from NZ_RAYG01000002.1 coordinate 12,668, forward strand.
GATCCGGTCATAAGCCTCCGAGCGGATGACCAGAGAATCCCGTTCCCGCTCCAAGCGTACGACTTGCTCTTGATAGGAGGCTAATTGTTGTTTATAGCGATACATATTCGCTTTATTCTGCCGAATGCGAGAACGGACAGATTCATTTCTCTCCCGGATACGTCCCGTACGTACTCCCAACAAAAAGCTAAATACCACCGCCACGATCAAGGCTAAGCAACCAGCCCCCCAATCAACAAATCCCCAAAACTCCCCCATCCCGGTTACCGCATGGATTTATTTCTCAGATAATCATAGATAGCCAATTGCGAACGCACTTTTACCGGATTATCATCACACTTAAAATTATTACGTAACTCGCCATCCAAATAACAAGCTTTCACGTTGTCACTTAGCTGGATATTCAAGATATCGATTATCTCCCTCTTCAGATCCGGATCAAGGATCGGGAAAGCCGTCTCGATCCGTCGGTTCAAATTCCGACGCATCCAATCAGCCGAGGTAAGGAAAAGATCCTCCTGACCATCATTCAGAAAATACCAAACCCGGGAATGCTCCAAAAACATATCCACGATACGAGTAACCCGGATGTTAGCGCTATAAGGTTGGTTCGGTACCAAGCAACAAATCCCCCGGACAATCAGATCGATTTCTACCCCCGCCTCACTCGCATGATAGAGTTCCTCGATCATATGTTGGTCATGCAGTCCGTTCATCTTTAATATGATCCGTCCTTTTCGACCTTCCCGCACATGCTCGATCTCCCGCCGAATCCTACCAGTCAATTCCGAGACCATATTGAAACGGGCCACCAACAAATGGCGGAAAGTAGGTTCTTTCATACGCCCTTCCAAAACAGCGAATACTTTATTGATATCCGTAATAATCTCCGTATTCGAAGTCAATAACGCCATATCCGAATAGATCTTGGCCGTCTTCTCATTGAAATTACCGGTACTCAAATAGGCAAAATCACGCCGTTTAAGTCCCTCGGACGTATCCTTCCGAAGAATGACCGCGACCTTCGCATGTACTTTCAAGCCCGGAATACTATAAATGATACGAATACCGGCCTGCTCCATACGCTCTGCCGTACTCATATTATTCTCCTCGTCGAAACGGGCTTTCAATTCCACGAATACCGTCACTTTCTTACCATTCTGGGCAGCGCTGACCAGCGTATTAATCACGGCCGAATTCTCTGCCACTCGATACTGGGTAATCTTGATCTCATCCACCTTCGGATCAAAGGCCGCCTCCATCAAAAAGCGGATCAAATAATCGAACGACTCATAAGGGAAATGCAATAAGATATCCCGCTTCTTCACGGCCTTGAATACCGACCCCATCTCATCGAGGAAAGGCACACGCATAGGCACCGGTGGCTGCTGCTCCAAATGCTTTCCCGCCGGATTCGGCAATTTCATCAAGTCCTGCAAATTATTATATCGTCCACCTAACACCAAGTCCTCCGACGTAATACCAAAGGCATCGCAAACAAAAGCCAGAAAATCATCCGGCATCGCTTGATCATACATAAAACGGCTCAAGGCTCCGATCTTGCGTTTCTTTACCTTCTTACGGATATTCTCCACGATATTCGCCCGGCTCTCATCATCCAAATAAATATCCGCATCCCGGGAAATCTTGATGCTGTAACAGCCATCAATAATATAACCGGGAAAAACATTCTGTAAATTCGCACGGATAATGTCGTCGATAAACATGATATAATATTTCCCGTCATGCGGAGGCAACTCGATAAAACGGGGAACTTTCGCATAAGGAATCTTCATCAACGCATAATGATACTCGGGTACGAAGCCCGGCTCATTCATCCGCTTGCTCCGCTTAATCATACGGATCACAAGGTAAAGCCGACGATCCCGGATGAACGTACGTATATCACCGGCTTGAATCATGACTGGCGACAGGAATGGGAAAACCTCCTCATTAAAGAAATTATGGACAAACTCTTCATGGAAAGGTTCCGGCTTCTCATTCTGGTATAAGTAAACATTCTGGCGATTCAATTCCGGCAATATCTTCTCCGAGAAAATACGGTAATAGTCCCGTTGCTGGCGGTTAACCTCCCGGGTGATAGCCGCCAAGGTCTCTTCCGCCTCAGCTGCGCTCTCCTCCGAATAATTCTTTTTCAAGATTACCCCCCGGTGTTCCGCAACCCGGATCTCATAAAATTCTTCTAGATTCGAGGAATAGATAGAAAGGAACTTAATACGCTCATAAATAGGCAGCGTATCATCTTCCGCTTCCAGCAAGACACGGTAGTTAAACGACAACCAGCTTAAGTCCCGTTTAAAATATTGATATGAATTCTCCATAATATTCTTATCTTAGGCGTGTAAATATAGATACTTTCGAGCAATAAAAGAAATTGTTATGATTAAAGTTGGATTGCTTTCAGACACCCATGCGTACTGGGATGATAAGTACGCCGAATATTTTAAAGATTGCGATGAAATCTGGCATGCGGGCGATATAGGCTCCGATCTTTTGGCTGCGAAATTCGAGGCATTGAAACCTTTCAGGGCCGTATACGGAAATATAGACGGACAAGCCATTCGCCTGCAATATCCTAAAGTAGCTCATTTCAAGGTAGAAGACGTGAACGTTATGATGACTCATATCGGAGGTTATCCGGGCCGCTACAATCCCGAGATCCGCAAAGAATTATACGATACACGGCCAAATCTATTCATCTCCGGACATTCGCATATCCTGAAAGTAGTATTCGATCGAAGCTTGAAGTGTCTGCATATGAATCCGGGAGCGGCTGGAAAAAGTGGCTTTCATCAAGTACGTACCTTATTACGTTTCGTTATTGCGGAAAAGGATATCAAAGATTTGGAAGTTATAGAGCTAGGGAATCGGGCATTATAAGATGATTAGTTACCGCAACAGAAACTCTCGGCGAAAAGAATCGTATTTTGCAAATAAGCGAACTCTTTCTCAAAATATTCGCTAAACACCCCGGAGCTCAAGTTCTCCTCGATTTGTTTCGCTGTCCAAAGCTTTCCGCTACGGCGCTTACATTGATTTAATTGCTCTTCCGTACGTAAACAAATAACATAGAGAGATACCAAATGTTTCACCTTCTCGTTCTCAAATGTATAACGGATCAGGAAGCGTGGAGCAATTGATTTATCTTGCGCCAAACTTCCGAGAGTCTCTTTGACCGTGCTATCTATACTATGTCGGAAGAGCACGTAATTATGGAACGGATAATCCATCGTATCCGGAGAGACAAACTCATCCTTACTTCGTCTCACCAGATATAACATACCATTATAAACAACTGCGATACGCACGATCGGATGATAGTATTTCTTCGGTAAAGAGCGGCTGACCGAACGTGCGATACAACCGATCACCTTCCCATTGTCATTCAATACGGGAAGCCACATTTCCTTTTTCAAGCTACCTTGCATCAAGGACAAACGTATTTGCTCATAAACAATGACCAAAACACCGATTACCAATCCCAACTCCCGGTATAAGAAACGTTCGGTACGCATATTCTGCATCGTTTCCGGCAAGATACTATATAACAAGATGATGAAAAGATGCAACGTGTACAGGTTCTGTACCAACTGAGCGAGGAAATAAAATTCGTTCAAGGTAGTACGAAGCAAAGTACGTTTAAAAGAGGGACGTTTCGAATCGCGTATACGTTGTATGACCGTTCTCCTCGTGAACCCCACGATCGCTAACGCCACGACCAGTAATACTTCCGTGATAAGAGGAGAGTATATAAACAACACTGGTTCAAGCTTGAGACAAAGAAATACGGAATATAAGACCAATGTGCCCGCCGATGGCAGAAGCATAAATTGGTATACCTTATCCTTGCTCAACACCTGAAACAAAAAAATACAAACAAAACAGAAAGTAACCCCAATTATAAAAGATAATAAATAAGAAAAATAGTTATCCAAAAACATGAATAACAACAATGGCAATAAACCTATCGCCTGATTATCTAGACCTTTCTTTACTCTGTTCATTCCTTCCCCCCCTTAGTCCACTTTTATATTAATAACAACAAAGATTGTCAAAAGTTCATGAATCATATATGCTTTTCCGCATGGTACGACGAGCGCACCAGCGGAGCGCTCTCTACTTTCTTAAAACCTTTGTTAACGGCCTGTTGTCTATAATATTCAAAGCGTTCAGGAGTCACATATTCAGAGACGGGAATATTCTTGCGAGAGGGCTGTAAATACTGCCCGATTGTCAAAACAGAAACACCCGCCTGCAAAACATCATCCATTAATTCAAGCACCTCATCCTCGGTCTCACCCAGTCCGACCATGATACCAGTCTTGGCTACCACACCCCGCTCAGCGATTCGTCGCAAAACGGATAAGCTCACGTCATACTTAGCGGCGCTACGCACTTGCGGACTGATACGGCGTACAGTCTCCATATTATGGGAGATAATCTCAGGCGCCGCATCCACGACCTGATCAACCAGATCCAATCGTCCTTGAAAATCCGGGATTAAGACTTCCACGGTCGTTTGAGGATTCACCTCTTTGATCGTACGGATCGTATTTACCCAATGAGAAGCGCCTAAGTCTGGTAAGTCATCACGATCAACGGACGTGATCACCGCATGCTTGAGATTCATTAAACGGATGCTCTCCGCTACATTCGCAGGCTCTTTCGGGTCCAACGGAAGAGGTTTACCCGTTAGCGTATTACAAAAACGACAAGAGCGAGTACAGATCTCACCACCGATCATGAATGTAGCTGTTCCCCGGCTCCAACATTCACCCATATTCGGGCATTTACCACTTGTGCATATTGTGTGAAGGCAATGAGATTCAACAATACTTTTTGTCTTCGTGAATTGCTCATTTCCGCCAAGCCGGATCTTCAACCAATCCGGCTTTCTTAAATGCTGCGCCATGTCTTACAAATTATTGAATAAATAATTAGCCATCTTCGTATACAAATGGTAACGGGTATTACCACCATATATGCTATGATTCCGATCTTTATAAACATGCATATCGAACTGCTTATTGGCTTGAACCAAAGCCTCGGCATATTCCATTGTTTGCATAAAATGAACATTATCATCGGCGGTTCCATGAACCAGCAATAACTTGCCTTGTAAGTCTTTCACCCGGCGTAACGGAGAGGTAGCCGCATAGCCCTCGAAATTCTCTTGCGGGGTACGCATGAAACGCTCCGTATAAACGGAGTCATAATATTTCCAGTCCGTCGGAGGAGCTACAGCGATACCCACCTTAAACGTTCCGTTTCCGGCACTCAAGGCCATCAACGTGTTATAACCTCCGAAACTCCAACCCCAGATCGCGATACGATCCTTATCGATATAAGGTAACTTGCCTAACGCTTGCGCAGCCTCCACTTGGTCTCTGGATTCCAGCTCGCCCATTCTCAAATAAGTACATTTACGGAATGCCTCACCACGGGCACCGGTTCCACGACCATCCACACATACCACGATAATACCATTTGAGGCCAGATATTGCTCCCAATCGAAACCGTATTGATCCAATACTTGCTGGGAGTTAGGGCCACTATATTGCGTCATCATCACCGGATATTTCTTCGACGGGTCAAAATCAGCGGGTTTTACGATCCAAGCGTTGAACTCATAATCCGAAGCCGTATGTACCTTCATAAATTCCTTCTTAGCAAAAACATATTCCTTCAGCTTACTCTTCAATGCGGCGTTATCTTGCAGAACACGTAGTTCCTTTTTGGTCTTCGTCTCATTCACCGTAATCTTCGCCGGGGTATTCGCATTGGAATAGGTATTCACGAAATAAGCGAAATTGTCACTAAAGACCGCCTTGTTCATACCCTCTTCCGTGGAGAGTTTTGTCTTCACGCCTTTCGCGTCAATCTTATAGATAGAGCGGCGGATCGGGCTTTCCTCGGCAGACTCGTAATAGAAAGTCTTCGTATTCTCATCCACACCTAGAAAGGCCGTGACATCCCAGTTCCCTTGAGTTACCTGACGTTGCATAACACCTGTCGGGGAATACAAATAAATATGGGAATAGCCATCTTGTTCACTCACATAGGTAAACCCATTGTTCAAGAACTGGATGGAAGTCAACCAATCAGAATCCACGTAGCATTTATTTTCCTCACGCAAGATCAAACGGAACACACCGCTCTTCGGATTTGCATAATACATATTGAATACATTCTGCTGGCGGTTCAATGTCATGATAGCCAACTGATCCGGATTCTGCGTGAAAGTAATGCGGGGAATATAGAAGTCGCCTTCTACCGGGACCTTCATCTCTTTCGTGTCTTTGGTGACTACGCTATAAGAATGTACGGAGACCTTTGAATTCTTCTGCCCGGCCTTCGGATATTTATATTCGTAATACCCCGGATAAAGTCCCTCACCATACATCTGCATAGAATATTCGGGCACCTCGGACTCGTCAAAACGGACAAAGGCCAGATACTCGCTATCGGGAGACCACGCCATTAGATTTGTCACCGCGAATTCTTCCTCATACACCCAATCCGTGATACCATTCAATATCTTATTCAACTCACCGTCCTTGGTAACTTGTACCTCGGTATCAAAATTAAACTTACGTATCCAAATATTATTATCCCGTACATAAGCGCACATACGACCATCCGGCGAGAATGTCGGGATCATTTGCTTACCCTTGGCATCGGAAATAGGCTTCACATAATTACGACGTACGTCATAATCATAAACCACAGCCTTGGTAGAGCGACGATAAATAGACTCCGTATCCCTCCAAACCAAGATATGATGCCCGGTGCTGCTGATTGTATATCCATCAAAATCCGTAAAGGTACATTCACGAGCTTTACGGGCATTAAACAATGTATCCACAGGATTTCCCGTACGATAGGAATATTTAATGATCATACTCTTATCGGCGTTCATGGCTGTGTAGTGTTCTCCATCCGGCAGGGATCGCATCTCTCCGATAGCCGTCACTTGACGAAATTTCCCATCGGTTATTTCTTTTAAGTCAACATGCTTGCTTCCGGTTTGTGCGGCCACACTTCCGAATACGGCCAACGAAAGCAATAAACTAAAACCTAATCGTTTCATTTATACTCTTTATTTCAGATTGAAACGCGAAGTTAGCATAAAAAAGTGATTCAAATTGCGAGAAATCGTATCTTTGTCTTATGAAAAAAACTAAACGATATTATGAATTTGGGGATTTTCTACGGGATCTATTCAAATTCAAGGTTCAGAAGATTTCCATAAACGCAGGCTTCACCTGCCCGAACCGAGACGGGTCTAAAGGATGGGGCGGTTGCACCTATTGTAATAACCAAACATTCAGTCCAGAATACTGTCATACGGAGAAAAGCGTTACCGAGCAATTAGAGGAAGGCGTACGTTTTTTTTCCCGCAAATATCCGGATATGCGGTATCTGGCCTACTTCCAAGCCTACACGAATACATACGACCGATTAGACTCTCTTATTCTCAAATATGAGGAAGCGCTTGCCTATCCCGGAGTAGAAGGATTGATTGTCGGCACTCGTCCGGACTGTATGCCGGAAGGTTTATTGGATTATTTTGCGGAGCTTTCCCTGCGAAAATTCGTCATGATTGAATATGGATTGGAAAGTACGCTTGATAAGACCTTAGTCCGCATAAACAGAGGGCATACCCATGAAGAATCGGAATCCGCTATCCGTCGTACGGCGGCAAAAGGTATTTACACCGGGGCACACCTGATACTCGGACTACCGGGAGAAAGTAGGGATGAAATATTACACCATGCGGATGTCTTATCACGCCTCCCGATCACGACACTTAAACTGCACCAATTGCAGCTAATCAAGAATACCCGCATGGCGAAAGAGTTCAAGGAAGATCCTTCTGATTTCCATTTATATACGGCTGATGAATATATCGAATTAGTGATTGACTTCATAGAACGACTGAACCCCTCTATCGTAGTAGAGAGGTTCGTATCACAATCCCCCAAAGAGCTACTGATCGCACCGGATTGGGGTTTAAAGAATTTCGAATTTACCGCTAAGGTAAATAAGCGGATCGAGGAAAGAGATACATGGCAAGGACGACTATTTCAAGTCTAAGGCAACATCACCATAAAAGGTAATAGCCTGTTTATTCACGGGTGTCACATTGATTGTCACCGAGCCATTCGGATAGACTTCCACCCGAAATATGTATACATCCTCTTTGGTCTTTACACGGAACTTGATTTCGGAACTGCCTTTCTTTTTAGAGATTTGCTCCTTCTCTGTCGCCACTTCTTTAAACGTCAAGCCCTCTCCACCACCATAAGGAGCAGAGTAAGCACGTCCAAAGTAAGGAAGATAAGACAGGATCGAGTCACCATGTATTTCCAATGAGTAGGGGGAAGTAAGATTGACGGATTTCCCGGCCATCGGTACGGCACGATCCACATCGATCTTAATACGACCGCTATCCACGATCTCCCTCACTACTCTCTCTTTTTGCTCCTTCCGCTCTTGCTTACTTTGAGCAAAAAGGGATTGCCCCGCACAAAAAAGGACAATCCCTAAAAATCCAACTAACCTTGTTAATCTCATAACCTTAATAAACTAAACACACTATTAATCACTCTATATAGTATAGACAATCCTTCGGGTGAATAGTTTAATCTAAAAAGATCAAATTAAGGCTGTTTATATTTCATTATCATATTAACGCAAATTATCCAAGATATAATCCTGTACGGTAAAATCTTTCCGTACGATCGTATCACCGGGAACACGTTCGTCTGTCGTGATCGCTAAATTCTCATCGCCTAAGACTTGACGGCTCAAGAAGCTCATGATATCGTATTGGTTCCGGGACATAGGAAGCCCAGAGATCTCGTGCCCCGCATTCTCTACCTTATAAAAATAATAGGAAGCTTGAAGATTTTCCAGACTTTTCGCTACAGCGGATGATCCCCATAAACCGCCGATGTTCTCCATAGCGGCTTGTTCAAAAGGAACGGTTTTATCCGCATCGCCATGGAATAGCATAATCGGACAAGGCATCTTTTCCCAATGTGGAGGAAACACACCAGAGACCGCACCGGCATATGAGATCACACCGGCATAGTTGAAACCTGCCGGTAGCCTTTTCGCCAACTCATGTCCGTTACATAAATCATACTCTGCCTGCAATACCGTAATCGCCCCGGCACTCGAACCGCTCGCTACGATCTGCTCCACATCGATGTTCCAATCCGAGCTTTGGTTGATCACGAAACCGGTAGCATCATAAAAATCCTCTACCGCCGTATCGATCGCATGCTGCAAGGCTGCGATAAAGTCCATTGGAGAAGAGACTTTAGAAGGATCCAGATTCTTCAAGGTGGTACGATAATCCGTAGAAACGACCACAAATCCGTTTCGGGCGAGGAACTCGAAATAGGGAACATATCCTTTATCCGCCTTATCTCCCCCTTTAAACCCACCGCCAAAAGCAAAAATCATCACAGGCTTTTTTGAGGCGGGCGACATAGAAGTCAACTCATACTTGTCCAAGGACAATGTATCTGTCCCTTTTATAGAGAATACAAAATTCTCTTTTTGAACTTCCACATTCGCCACAGGTTTAGGCTGCGTACAGGCGAACGAACAGACGATCCATAAAGCAAATAGCGAATACACCCAATTTCTGTTCATCTTATTTTCGTATTAGAGGTTATTTTGTTCCTTCCTTCAAACCATCCAAGAACTTATCCACTTTCTTGGCAGCGTCTTTCACGCCCGCTTTCATTTTCAATCCGGCGTATGTCGCTTGCAATTTAATGATCTCCGCTTTCTCATCAGCGTTTAACTCTTCCTCGAACTTGGCGTAAAGATCCGTGGATAGATCCGAGAATTTCAGATCCGCCTTCTTCCAGTCCTTATCGGTATAATCAGCGGCCTCCATTTCCACCTTATCTACAAAATCACTAAACTCCTTCACATATGAATCCTTTGATTGGCAGGCGCTCAAAGCGAACATAACCAATAACATGAATAGTACTTTCTTCATCTTCTAATTAAAAATTAATTCGTTATACAACACAAATATATGCAAAAAGGTTAAACCCTTGTATATGTCGTATAACTTTACGTAATTTGCTATCCTATTTTCTTAATCAGATTAATAAATTTATGGAGAAAAAACATCAGTACCGAGGATTAACCAAACAAGAAGTAGAAGAGAGCAGGCGCCTTCACGGCGAGAATGTACTTACCCCGCCCGAGAAAGCTTCGTTATGGAGCCAATTCTTGGAGAAATTCGAAGATCCTATTATTCGTATATTATTAGTGGCATGGCTCTTGTCCATGATAATCGCTGGCGTACATTGCTGGGGACCTGAGGCGAAAGGTTTTACGGCCTTCTTGGAGCCGATCGGCATTTTCTTCGCGATCATGCTTGCCAGTTGCGTGGGCTTTTTCTTCGAGGTGAAAGCGAACAAGGCATTCGATATCTTGAATACAGTCAATGATGATATTTTAGTAAAGGTAATCCGTGACGGGAATATCTGCCAAATACCGAAAAAAGAGGTCGTCGTAGGCGATATCGTTGTTTTGGAGACAGGTGAGGAAATTCCTGCGGATGGACATTTGCTTGAAGCCATCTCCCTACAGATCAACGAATCCACACTAACCGGTGAACCGATTATCAGCAAGACAACAAACGAGGCGGATTTCGATACGGAAGCGACTTATCCGTCCAATGTAGTCATGCGAGGAACGACGGTCGTGGACGGACATGGCGTAATGCAAGTAGAAAAGGTGGGTGACGCTACCGGATACGGTAAGGTCTACGAAGGCTCGCAAATCGAGAGCGATGTAGAGACTCCTTTACAAATACAGTTGAAAGGCTTGGCCGGAGTGATCAGCAAAGCCGGATATACGATCGCCGGAGTGACGTTCATCGCCTTGACCGTAAAATTCCTTTTATCAGATAGTTTCCCCGGGATGCCGGCGATGGACATCATCGCCCATATCCTCAACTACTTTATGGTAGCGGTTACGTTGATCGTGGTATCCGTTCCGGAAGGATTACCGATGAGTGTCACGTTAAGTTTGGCCCTCAGCATGAACCGTATGTTGAAGACGAATAATCTTGTCCGCAAAATGCACGCCTGTGAGACTATGGGAGCGACTACCGTAATTTGTACGGACAAGACCGGAACGTTGACGCAGAACCAAATGCAAGTCTACCAAACGAATTTCTACAACCTGAAAGACCAAAAGCTCGGGGAGGATGAGTTAAGTAACCTGATCAAAGAAGGTATCTCCACGAACTCCACGGCATTCCTCGATTTCTCGGAAGAAAAAGTAAAAACCCTTGGAAACCCGACGGAGGCCGCCCTTTTACTCTGGTTGAACGGACAACACCAAAATTATCTGGAATTAAGAGAGAACGCTACGATCCTAGATCAATTGACCTTCTCTACGGAACGGAAATATATGGCTACAATCGTACAATCACCGTTACTCGGCAAGAAGGTACTTTACGTGAAAGGTGCTCCCGAAATCGTACTGGCCAACAGTAACCGGGTGGCGATAGACGGAACTTACAAACCGGTGGCGGAATGTAAAGCCGGCATCGAAAAACAATTATTGGATTACCAGAACCAAGCGATGCGTACGCTTGGCTTCGCTTACCAGATAATCGAGGATGGAATGGATGAGACCTTCTTCGTTGAGGGTCGTTTACATGATACGGATTTAACGTACCTAGGTATCGTCGCTATCTCCGATCCGGTACGTGCGGATGTGCCCCCCGCTGTTCAAAGTTGCTTGGACGCAGGTATCGACGTGAAGATCGTCACCGGAGATACACCGGGTACTGCTAAAGAAATCGGACGACAGATCGGTACGTGGAAAGCGAATGATACCGACCGGAACATTATCACGGGTCCCGCATTCGAGGCGCTTAGCGATCAAGAGGCCTTGGATCGTGTCTTAGACTTGAAGATCATGTGCCGTGCCCGTCCTACGGACAAACAGCGTTTGGTACAATTATTACAACAGAAAGGCGCCGTGGTAGCGGTTACCGGCGACGGGACAAACGATGCCCCCGCCTTGAAAGCGGCACAAGTAGGCCTCTCTATGGGAGACGGTACTTCCGTTGCCAAGGAAGCCAGCGACATCACGATTATCGATAACTCATTCAGTAGCATTACCCGTGCGGTGATGTGGGGACGTTCCTTGTACCGAAATATCCAGAAATTCCTGTTATTCCAATTGACCATCAATGTAGCCGCTTGTTTGATCGTGCTATTGGGTTCCTTATTAGGTACGGAATCGCCTTTGACCATCACGCAGATGTTATGGGTAAACTTGATCATGGATACATTCGCTGCCGGAGCGTTGGCTTCTCTCCCACCGAATGAGCGAGTGATGAAAGATAAACCTCGCCGGAGCGGTAAGGATGGAGATTTCATTATCACCCGCCCGATGGCTTACAATATTTTCGGTGTCGGATTCGCTTTTGTTGTAATCTTGATGGGCTTGTTGTTCTATTTCCATGCGCAAGACGGTTTAACGCCGCATGATTTATCGTGGTTCTTCAGCTTCTTCGTGATGCTACAGTTCTGGAATATGTTTAACGCAAAGGCATTTATGGAAGGACGTTCCGCTTTTGCCAATTTAAAGGATAGTAAAAGCTTCTTGCTGGTCGCTTTACTGATTTTGATTGGTCAATACTTGATCGTCACTTTTGGAGGCGAGATGTTCAGCGTAATACCGTTGTCCTTGAAAGACTGGGCAATCATTATCGGATCTTCCTCTCTGGTTTTATGGATCGGTGAGTTATTCCGGTTATTCAAAAGATAAATATATATTGTCCAACTTATAGGGACGGGGCGTGCCCCGTCCCTACAACCGGAAATAGTGTACCCGTATGATATATTAAAACCAACCTAGCTATAAATAGCTATTTCCTTATCCCGCTTCGTGTCTTAACTTCACACCTCAAATTATTTAAATAATGAAACATCTATTAGAATTAGCGAAAAGAAACCAAGAAAGAGCTTGGGAAGTGATCCGGCAAACCGACATTATAAATATATGGAAATCCGTCGGGGCGGAAATAAACCTAGTAGGCTCCTTGAATATGGGACTACTCATGAAACATAAGGATATCGACTTTCATATTTACACTTCTCCTTTCCGTATATCCGACAGCTTCCTAGCGATGGCCCGACTAGCGGAGAACCCGCTCATTAAACGGATCGAATACGGAAATTCGCTCGATACGGAAGAACAATGCGTAGAGTGGCAGCATGGTTCCAAGACCCGGATAACGAACTCTGGCAAATTGATATGATCCATATCGTAAAAGGTTCCCGTTATGACGGTTATTTCGAGAAAATGGCCGAACGTATAACCGCCGTACTGACTGACGAGACCCGGCAGGCCATCTTAAAACTGAAATATGAGACACCGGATACAGCGAAAATCATGGGCGTGGAATATTACCAAGCAGTCATTCAAGACGGCGTGCGTACGTATGCGGAATTAGAGGACTGGAAAAAACAACATCCAGTCACAGGCGTTATCGAATGGATTCCATAAGAACATTATTGGCCAAACCGTGAAGAATCGATCTCTTTCTTATTCTTCCGGTTCATCTTGCCCAATGTATACTTTAAGGTGAGCGATACAGAACGAGTATCCGAATAGATCGTCATATCACTCTTCTGGCTGGGATAATCAATATGCGTTTTCGCACGTAAGCCCTTTAACAAATCCTCACCTCGCAGCATTACACTTAACTTTTTCGGTATCGGATTCCAGACAAGACCCGCCGATACATTATAATTACCATCCACATCATAGATACCTTGTACCGAAGGCGCACTATAGCGAGCGTTAACTTCTAACGATAAGTTCTTTTTCCTTGATAAAGTAAACGTATTGAACAACATCAACTGCCCGAACAACTTTTTCCGATCAAACGAAATATCGATAAACACTCCCTCATCTTGAATCAAGAAGCCCGATGCCACGAACCGTGAGCTAACCACCCCACCGATCCGAAACGGGATAACTGCCATCGCCCCGAAAGTATTATGCTTATCGAAATTAACCGATTGGTAATAGGCTCTCAACGCTTTCGTATCTTGATAATACAATTGGCGAATATAATTCACATGATGATTGGCGAATAGTCCAAAAACATATTTCTTTTTCAAGATATAATTAGCCCTAGCCATATAAATACGTTCCGGTTCCAAATAAGGATTTCCCCGTACCTGACTATACACATTCAAATAAGAAACATTCGAGCTCATGGCCCAATACGCCGGATACTTCTTATCGCTGGAGAAATTGACTTGAAGCATATTCGATGGATCGATCGTATAACTCAAGTTCAATTGTGGATAGAGATTTACCCCAGACCATAAAGTCCATTTCCGGCCCACCGAATCAATCACCACCTTATTATACTCCGCCGAAAGAGAAACGCTCAACACCAGTTTCTTGCCAAAACGCTTAGAGAAACCGGCATACAATCCCGCCGTATACTCTTTTTCTTTTTGGGCAAACGTAGCTGACAGATCCTCCTGTTTATCTTGGTAGGTAAAGGAGCTATTATCCGTAAAGGATAACTGCACATTCGTGCCTACGTTAATTTTCCATCCTTTTCCTAATACCCGTTCGTAGTTAACGAATACATTCGCCAAATGGATATTTTGCCGGGAGGTAGCCTCCACCTCTTGTTTCGTATCGGGATAATCCGAGATCATATATTGATCCCTGCGATCCTTATAATAGGTATAATCCACCCCTGCGTTCAAGTTCTTGGAATGTGCATAATTCAACCGTACATTTTGAAGATTCTTCGGGCCCGATAACTTATTATTACTTTCCGCATTCTCAATACCCACAAATAGAGTGTTCGAATATCGTTTGGAATTAGAATCCGTTATCTTGGCATAATAAGAAATATCCACCTCACGCCCCTTATCCATAAACCAACTGGCACTTGCCCCAATCGTATGGTTCATGGAATGACCTACTGCCGTATTTTCTTGCAGGATCTCATAAGGACGATCCTTCACGATGGGATAGGCGTTCATATCCTCGGTTGAACGGGAATGGTTATAATTAGCGGAATAAGATAGATCCAGACTATATTTCTTTTTGGAGTAAGATAAATTCACTAACCCGGTTGGCGAGAAGTAGAAAGCTTGCTTTCCGGTCAAAGAGATATCGGCACTTAAATCCTCATTCACTTTCTTCTCCATAATGATATTTATACTACCTCCTTTTACGCCATATTTTGGAGGAGAGCTATACAAAAGCTCTATACTCTTTACTTTGCTGGCCGAGGTAGATTTCAGAAGCTCTACAATCTGGGACAATGACATTGAACTTCTACGTCCGTTAATAATAATGTTCGTAGTAGGGACGCCGATGATACTAACGTTGTCCCCTTCTTTCACCAATCCGGGAATCTCTCCTAAAATATCAAATGCAGTATTCACCGGTTTGGCCCTGATCAAGTTAGGCACGTCGAAAGATAAGGCATCGTCCGTAACCGTAACCAAAGGACGCTCGGAAGTAACGTAGACATCCGGCAATTTTACCGTAATACTATCTTTCACCAAGATAACAGAATCCTTAGTCTGTGCATTTACAGCGACAAGAATATTCAGAAGCAACAAGAAAGGAACAATGGCAGTCTTCATAATATCAAGATTATGTTTATAATCCGCCAAATTAAAAAGAAAAAAGGAGATAAGCAACGAAGCTATCGAATATTTACGAATAAATCGTATGTACACTAAAAATAAAGCAATTGCACCACACCTACTTATACTATTAACCCGTTGGCGGAATTAAGTAACCGTGCTAAATCTTATAAAGATAAAAATCAGATCAAACCGAATAAAATGTTCTCCCAGTACTATATAAAACCTCCCGCAACCCGATATCTTCTTTATTCGCCGCCGCTGAATGTTCGTTCAGCGGCGGCGAATAAAGAAGATAGGCTTATCCATCAAGGTATTATTCATCAAGGCATTATTCATTCGACCTTATCCAAGGTAAAAGTAAATATTAAAGTAGAACCTCCGGGGATACCGCTATAATCTCCATATCCATAACCTAGCGAAGCCGGGATAATCGCCTCCACGGTCTCATCCAGATGGATATTCAATAAGACACCGCTTAAGCCCGGGATAATGCCGTTCATAGAAAAACTTGATCTATCCAGTTTCTTTTGAAAGACTTGCCCGTCAATATACTTCCCTTCCAGATCAAGTAAATAAACCACTGAGATTGCGGAAGGTGTCGTTGTCCATTCATTCTCTTTCCGAATGATCCGGTATAAGGCGGTATCACCCCCTAGAACAACTTGCTTATATCTTAATTCACCCTTCTCATCTTTCTCTGTTTTCTTTTCCCAGATGTATTCCTTGTTTTTGTTGATATAAGCCAATTGCTCTTCCGAGAATTGAAGCTCATCATCCCCACAAGAAGTAAATCCCATCATCATGATCACTAAAAGTGACCATACATACATTGAAAGTGCTTTCATTCCGATTTCTATATAAAATTAAATTATGATTATTCTTGATTTCCGAGGCGCGAATATACAAATCCATTTTGTTATATCAACTAACTTTCCGTTCTTTGCATAAATATAGTAGTAACCAACTAATACAACATGAAACTAAATAAATTAATAGCGATCGCCACGATCAGCCTTCTGTCGGGAGGTATAAGCATGGCACAAAAAGCGTTGAATCTTGAGGATATCGTTGCCGGTAACGTCATACAAACGAAAGGCATCGGAAGCATGACTTGGCTAAAAGACGGTGAACGTTATAGCTGCTTGGAAAATAATAAGCAAACCGGAGGCACGGATATCGTCGCCTATCGAGCGAAAGATAACTCCCGTGAAGTCATTATCCCCTCATCCCTATTGACGGACAAATCTACCGGAAAGCCTATCCCCGTACGTAGCATCTCTTGGAGTGCGGATAATGAGAAAGTCTTGATTTATAACAATACCCAACGGGTATGGCGTTATGATACACGGGGTGACTATTGGGTATTAAACCTAAAGGACGGCGCTTTACGTCAATTGGGAAAAGGAATGCCGGAATCCTCCATGATGTTCGCTAAATTCTCTCCGGATGGCACACGTGTAGCCTACGTTTCCAATAATAATATATATGTAGAAGATATAGACTCCGGGAAAATCACGCAGCTAACAAAAGACGGAAGCGATACGATTGTCAACGGAACCTTCGATTGGGTATATGAGGAGGAGTTCAGTTGCCGGGATGGTTTCCGCTGGAGCCCGGACGGAAAGCATATCGCCTATTGGCAAAGCGATACGAAAGGAACGGGAGTGTTCGACATTATTAATAATGTAGACTCCATCTACGCAAAGGTAATTCATTTCCCATACCCCAAGGCAGGAACCACCAATTCAGCCGTAAAAGTAGGCTACGTTTCCTCTACCGGCGGGAACACCACTTGGATCGCCATACCCGGAGATCCCCGGAACAACTACCTGCCCCGTATGGAATTCATCCCCGAAAGCGACGAGTTGTTCATACAGCAACTAAACCGCCCGCAGAATACAAATAAGGTATGGATCGCCAAGATATCCGATAACTCGCTGAATAATATCTTCACCGATACGGATGCCGCATGGCTGGACACGAATGATAACATACAATGGTTAAAGGACAACCACTATTTCACATGGGAAAGCGAGCGTAGTGGCTGGCGGCATTTATACCGGATAAGCCGTGACGGAAAAGAGATACAACCCATCACCAAAGGTGATTTTGATTATATCTCGCCGGTCGGGACCGATCTACAAAAGGGCTGGGTCTATTTCATAGCCTCCCCGGACAATTTCACCCAACGCTACTTGTACCGGGCTAAAGCATTCGGCAATGGAGAAGTGGAGCGTGTAAGCCCCATGGAACAATCCGGACAGCACCGCTACAACATGTCACCCACCGGCAAATGGGCTATACATACGTATAGTAACGCCTCTACCCCATCCGTTATCGACATGGTTTCTTTCCCGAAACATCAATCCGTACGCATGCTTGAGGATAATGCCCAAGCCAAGGATCAATACGCCGCCTTAGGATTAAACCCGAAAGAATTTATCAAGGTCAAGTCCGGCAATCTAACCTTGGACGCATGGATGATAAAACCTGTCGATTTCGACGCATCCAAGAAATACCCGGTTATCATAGAGGTATACGGCGAGCCGGCGAGCGCCACCGTACAAGATGTATGGGGTAACGGAGATTTATGGCAACAATATATGGCGAACCAAGGCTATATCGTGGTGAGTATAGAGAACCGGGGCGCGAATACTCCTCGTGGGCGTGAATGGCGTAAATGTATTTACGGGGAAGTGGGCACTTTCTCCTCCGAGGATCAAAGCAGGGGTATTTTAGATATGGCCCGTCAATATCCGTTTATCGATGCCAGCCGGATCGGCATTACCGGATGGAGCGGCGGCGGCAGTCAAACCTTGAACTGCATGTTCCGTTATCCGAAAGTATTCCATACCGGTATAGCGATCGCTTTTGTCGCTGACCAGCGCCTATACGACACGATCTACCAAGAACGTTACATGAATACTCCGCAGAACAATCCGGAAGGCTACCGCAAAGGTTCCCCGATTACCTATGCCGAGGGACTGGAAGGTAATCTGCTGCTTATTCATGGTACGGGAGATGATAACGTGCATTACCAAAATTGCGAGATGCTGGTGAACAAGTTGATCAAGAACGGAAAGATGTTTACGCAAATCAGTTACCCGATGCGTAGCCATAGCATCAACGAAAGGGAAGGAACGACTCTTCACCTACGTAAGACAATGGCTAAATACTGGCTGGAGCATCTTCCGGCCGGTGGTAAATAGTTAATCCACGATTCAATGAAACAATTTTTATTGCGATTAGTGATCTTGGCAGGAATCAGTTTCCTGCCAACGGTGTCCAACGCCCAATTAAGGGAAAAGGCCGAAGAACTATTGTCTACGACATTAGGCAATGATCCGGAGGAACCAGTTACCCCAACCGATACGCTTTCGCTCGATGAGCAGCACCGGAAGGATTCCATCAAGATGCAGGAGCTAGCCCTCCAGTTGCAAGAGATGAAACTAAACGAGATCTTACTGAAAGACGAGCTGGAAAGCACGAAAAACAGCAACGCTACCGCCGACTCCCTAAAAAGGGCCGAGCAACGAAACCGTATCGATTCCCTTCGGGCACTGACTCCCGGCGTACCTGTAGTCGTAGAGGGGGATACCTTATTTCACCTTTACGCCAAGCGCGGAGGCCGCACCCCGGTTGACCGGGCTGAGGACATCCTCAATATCATGGTAAAGATCGGGACCTCGCATTCCTTGAAGAAGGATTCCATCTATATCTATGACAGCGAATACGTAACGGATATCATGTACGGAGATAAGGTTATCCTAAGTATCACCGATCAAGATGCCCTATGGCAAAATCTCAGTCGTATAGCCCTCGCAGAACAATATCAACCGATTATCCAAAACAAGATACAAGAGCTAAGGGAGCAACA
Organism: Parabacteroides sp. CH2-D42-20; assembly: GCF_003670185.1. Taxonomy (NCBI): domain Bacteria; kingdom Pseudomonadati; phylum Bacteroidota; class Bacteroidia; order Bacteroidales; family Tannerellaceae; genus Parabacteroides; species Parabacteroides sp. CH2-D42-20. The sequence continues at coordinate 32,255 of NZ_RAYG01000002.1, forward strand.
TAGTATCTTACAGATAGCGAAACGGGTATTATTGTTCATCCTCGTAATTATCATCCAATATTTCCTGTTTAAGCTGACCAACTATCTGTTTAAGAAACTACGCAGGAAAATTATCTGGTTAAAGCAGAACCGACTCAGATCTATTACCATCCGGGATTATGAATTTCTCAACACACATCGCCAAGGGCGTGTATTGATGTTTTTCACCAACGTAATACGATGGATCGTGTTACTAATCCAATTAACCATCAGTGTACCGATCCTTTTCGCTATCTTCCCGCAAACAGAAGATCTAGCCTTGAAGATATTCTCCTACTTGTTGGAGCCGGTAAAGATGATCTTTAAATCGGTAGCTTCCTATATTCCGAACTTGTTTATCATCTTGGTGATCTATTACTGTATCAAATACATCGTAAAAGGAATCCAATACATAGCCAACGAGATAGAGAGCGAGAACCTGAAAATATCAGGTTTTTACCCGGATTGGGCGCAACCGACGTTTAATATCATCCGTTTCCTGCTATACGCCTTTATGATCGCCATGATCTATCCTTATCTGCCGGGATCGGACTCGGGGGTATTTCAAGGCATATCCGTATTTGTCGGTTTGATCATATCGTTGGGTTCCAGTACGGTGATCGGAAATATCATCGCAGGGCTGGTCATTACTTATATGAGGCCCTTTAAATTGGGTGACCGTATCCAACTAAACGAGACGACTGGCAACGTGATCGAGAAGACTCCGTTTGTCACCCGTTTACGTACCCCTAAGAATGAGGTAGTGACCATCCCGAACTCCTTTATCATGTCCTCCCATACAACAAATTATAGCGTATCCGCACGGCAATACGGATTAATCATCCACAGCACGGTTACGATCGGCTACGACGTACCTTGGCGGCAAGTTCATCAATTATTGATCAATGCCGCCCGCCAGACCACCGGGGTATTGCCAGAGCCGAAGCCTTTCGTATTGGAGACCGAACTAAGCGATTACTATCCCTGTTATCAAATCAACGCTTATATAAAGGACGCCGATAAACTCGGGGATATCTATTCCGACCTGCATCAAAACATACAGGACGTATTCAATGAGGCTGGCGTAGAGATCATGTCACCGCACTATTTCGCCGGACGAGACGGAAGCGCTTCCACGATCCCGGCCTCTCCCTATCTGGATGACAGGGTAGAGCCTTCAAAGAAATAAATATTTCACGGTAAATAGTTAAAAATGATCCCTCACGAAACAAATCGTGGGGGATTTTATGTTATATGTCCAAACGTCACTAATAAAATAAATAATGGTAATGAAAAAGTATTTTATCGCAGTAGCGGCTATGGCATTTTTGGCCGCATGTAGCGGGAAACAAGCCCAAAAGGATGTACCCGTAGAAGTAGAGGAAGAAGAATTCGCCATAATGTCGGCGGCTCCGGACGCTCCGTCTCTGCCACTGATCCATTCTGTTAAGGCGACTCAACCGGCAAAACCCGTGAATATGAGAGATTCCTTGAAGGCTGATCCTAAAAAGGGACCGGTTATCCAAAAAAAGTATAAGGGAACCCTGACTTCTCCGGATAGCGTGAATGTAGATTATGACTTAACCTTGTATTATCAACAAGATAACGCAGACGAGGAAGGCGTATTCGAGTTGGATGCTCTTTATACCGTACCGGAAGCAGTAGCCTCAAGCACCGGAGCGGCGAAGAAAGCTCCTCAGAAAGCCATTACAACCGGTAAACAAAAAGTAAAGCACGGAGCTCCCGATGACGCTAGCGCAGTAATCTACGAGTTGATTCCTAGTGATGGCGAACCCGTCATTTATTTCCTAGTAGAAGGGGATAACTTGACCTTGATGAACGATGCGTTGCAAAAAGCGGCGGCAGATCTTAACTACACACTAAAACTTGTTCAATAATATAGGCAGCACATCTTTGTATATATAGATCACCCCGATAGTCTTACCGGATCGCCGGAAGCTATCGGGGTTTAGTTTTTATTTAAACCATCCTTAGCGGACCGATTATTTGATACCTAACTTGGCTTTGATCGCTTTAGGCAGGGCATCTTTATGAACCACGATATTCATGGTCTTATAACGGACAAATGCTTTGGAAGCATACCAAATACCGTTATACTTGTTGTTGGTTCCCCACGAGTTCTTCACCATATAATACTCGTTACCTTCTTGATCTTTGGCGATACCGTAGATCTGCATACCATGGTCGTCGGTCGTCTCATAATTATCATAAGCCAACTGGCGCTCTGCTTGCGTACACCATTTCTGAGGTTGCGGTTTTGTGTTCAGCTTCTTTTCCTCCGGTTTCAATTTCAACCAATGAGCCATATCGGAACCGCTCAACTCCTGTACCTTCTCATCATCAGGCATAACGGCCACTCCGTCACGAGTAAAACCAGATTCGCTCACGTCGGAACCCCAAGCGATCGTATACCCCGTATTAATCGCGTTATCAAAGACCTCCATAAACTCATCCAGCGGCAAGTTATACGACATACCGTGACGCCAGTTATCCTGAATCTCTAGCGGGAACTGGGTATAGAACGGATGATGCGTATAAGAAGTCAATGATACATAATCCGAAGCCTTCAAACCTGTAGACTCGAAGAAAGATTTCGGTGTATATTCCTTCCCTTTATACGTGAATTTCTCAGGAGGAACTCCCAAGTAGATCTGATGTACCGCAGCGACCGCCTTCTTCCATAACATGGCGTTATTCTCATCAGACTGCAATTTGCGTAACTTTCCCTTGGCGATAGCGGCCACCATAGCATCCGTCAAGGCGGAAAGCTCGGTATGGTTACTCAACGTATCGGCATACATCACGCCCGGGCGCATCTCCTCTTCCGGAACCAAGCCGAATGTTTCCATTCCATAAAGCGCATCATAGAAAGATCCACCTTGCGAGAACGAAACATCCCCATGCGTACGCACAGCAGCATCGGCACGATCCAGATAGGTGTTATATACCGTAAACATCTCGGATAAGTCATACTCGCCCTTTCCCATACGAAGCAACTCCGACTCCAAGAAAGAGTACGAGGAGTAGCACCAGCACGTACCCGCACGATTTTGGTTCTTAACAGATGTAATGGGGTTCTCTTTCACGGTCGTGAACACGAATCCCTCCTCACTCTCCTTCTTCTCCGTGTCTTGCGCTTGGATCGTAGCGGACATAGTCAGAGCGAATAGCATGCTTGAAACTAGAATTGTCTTTTTCATGTAATTTTATATATTTATATTAGTATTAAGTCCGTATCGACCGCAAATGTAAGTTTTTTATCCGTAGCTAACTCTACAAAGTCGTACGTATTTGAGATATTTTATCTAAGTTTGCCTCCTCAGGAAACATAATATATAACTAATTATCTGCAAAATGAGAATATCTATTATCGGTTCGGGTAATATCGGTGGAGCGATCGCCCGAGGTTTAGCGAAAGGAACCATGTTCAAAGCCTCTGATATCACTTGTACCGCCCAATCGGATGAGACCTTGGAGAAGATGAGAAAGATCGATCCGGACTTTATCTTGACCCATGATAACGTGGAAGCGGCACGAAACGCTGATATCATTATAATCGCCGTTAAACCTTGGCGTGTAGAAATGATTATAGATGAGATTAAGTCGGTGCTCGACTTCGAGAAACAAATCATCGTATCCGTAGCGGCTGGCGTGACTTTCGACCTGTTGAATACTTATTTGACCAAGAATACAGACTTCGATTGTCTGGCTACTCCCACGATCTTCCGGATCATGCCCAACACGGCTATCGAGGTGATGAGCAGCATGACTTTCGTTTCCGCCCGCAACGCCTCCAAGGAGCAAACGGATCTAATCATCCATATCTTCAACGAGCTTGGCAACGCCATGTTGGTAGAAGAACGGTTGATGGGCGCAGGAACAGCATTGGCTTCCAGCGGCATCGCTTTCGCCTTGCGTTATATCCGCGCGGCGATAGAAGGCGGCGTGGAATTGGGTTTCTATCCGAAACAAGCGCAAGAGATCGTGGTGCATACCGTGAAAGGCGCCGTTGATTTATTGCTCGAGAACAAAAGTAACCCGGAGATGGAAATCGATAAGGTAACAACTCCGGGCGGAATCACGATCAAGGGTCTAAATGAGATGGAACTTTCCGGTTTTACCTCTTCCGTGATCCGGGGACTGAAGGCCAGTAAATAAAAATAGGCAGACAAAGTAGTTTGCCAGCACCAATACGCCCCGAAATATGCTGACAAACTACTTTACCTGCCCTCGGCAGGTTTATGTTCTTTCCGCCTAGTCATTTCCATCTCCAACATCCGGAGTTCCCGGCTGGTCTGCCCCGCGACAGAAGTATTCTCTTCCGCACGCCGGATCAAATACGGCAGTACATCCCTTACCGAGGCGTACGGTACGTATTTGGTTACGTTATATCCCGCATGGGCTAAATTGAAGGAAATATTATCGCTCATTCCCAATAGCTGCGCAAAGAAAACACGGGAGTCATCGCGGGCGATCCCCTTCTCGTCCATCAATTTCGCCAACTTATAATTACTCTCCTCATTATGAGTTCCCATAAACATCTCAAAACGATCTAAATGATCCATGGTGAAACGGACCGCCGCATCATAATTCTCGTCCGTGGCCTGCTTATCTTTACAAATCGGATCGGGATAATCCAACGCCGCCGCACGGGCACGCTCCGCTTCCATATAAGCCCCGCGCACGAATTTCACGCCCGCAATATAACCTTTCGCCACGGCGTCATCGTAGATACGACGCAGATAAGGCATCCGGTCATGACGATACATTTGCAAGGTAGCGAATACGATCGCACGTTTCTTGTTGAACTTACGCATCGCCTCATCGGTCAACGCATCAATGGCATCTTGGAAACAATAATCCTCCGCATCCACTAAAATACGTACGTCGTTATCGTAAGCCCGTTGGCAAAGCGCCATAAAACGCTCGCGGAACTCGCGGAAATGCCGGACATCGTCTATCGTAAGCTCTTCCCGTTTCTCGGAAGCTTTGGCCAGTAACTCATCGGTCGTGATCGTGGATGGTTTGAATACGGCATAGGCCAGATTCGTATTTCCTTTCGCAAAATCTATCGAGCGCAAGGTTTCCTCGAAAGTCGCCTGTATGCCCTCCGGGGTCTGCTCGCTCTCCGCCGAATAATCGAGCGTCGATTTCACGTTGTATTTCATCAAGTGGTTGATGGCTGCGGAACAGTCTTGTAAAGTTTCTCCCCCAACGAACTGTTTATATAAGGTAGGCTTCACCGCCCAAGCCAGCGGGAAATGTATTTTCAAGGCTATACTCGTGGCTACTTTAGCGCATTTTACCAACCAAGGATATTTTATCGTATTAAAAAGCCAGTAAGCATTTTGTAGTTCTCCCCGCGACTTCGACGAGAAAGCGATCTCGGTATTGTTAAAGTCTAACATATTGTATGTAGATAAAGGTAACGTCATAGCGTAGAGACGGGGCACGCCCCGTCTCCCCCACAATCAGTTGGTATTTCTTAATTATGACAATTATTTCTCACCTAAGAACGGATACCCGTAGCTCGTCGGAGGAACCAAACATTCCTTGATACAACGAGGATTCGTCCAACGAATCAAGTTCAGCGGGCCACCGGCCTTGTCATTCGTTCCGGACGCACGGGAACCGCCGAACGGTTGCTGGGCGATCACGGCGCCGGTCGGTTTATCATTGATATAGAAATTACCGGCCGAATAGCGCAAGGTATTGAATGCCTTATCGATCGCATAGCGATCACGGGCGAAAATAGAACCCGTCAATCCGTACGGAGAAGTTCGATCACAAAGTTCCAAAGTCTCCTCATATTTAGCGTCGTCATATACGTAGATCGTAATCACCGGCCCGAAGATTTCCTCTACCATGCTCTTGAACATCGGGTCCGTGGTCTGGATAACCGTTGGCTCCACGAAATAACCAACCGATTTGTCCCCGTTACCACCAAAAAGAACCTCCGCGTCCGGAGACTGTTTCGCATAATCGATATAACTCATGATGTTATCGAACGAAGCCTCATCGATCACGGCATTGACAAAGTTCGTGAAATCCTGCACGTCACCCATCTTGATCTCTTTCAGCATATCGCCCACGTAATCTTTCACCTCTTTCCAGAGAGAAGCCGGGATATAGGCCCGAGAACCCGCCGAGCACTTCTGCCCTTGATACTCGAACGCACCGCGTACGATAGCGGTAGCTACATCCAACGCCGGAGCGGAAGGATGAGCGAAGATAAAGTTCTTGCCACCTGTCTCGCCTACGATTTTTGGATAAGATTTATAATGCCCCAAGTTCTCTCCGATCTGACGCCATAAGGTATTGAACGTAGAGGTAGAGCCTGTAAAATGGAATCCTGCCAAATCACGGCTACCCGTAATCACCTTACCGATCACGCTACCCTGTCCCGGGATGAAATTCACTACGCCATCGGGCAAACCGGCCTCTTGGAAAACCTTCATCAAGAAATAGTTCGAATGGATCGCCGTAGTAGACGGTTTCCATACCGCCACGTTACCCATCATAGCCGGAGCCATATTCAGGTTGGAAGCGATTGACGTAAAGTTAAACGGCGTGAGCGAGAACACGAAACCTTCCAAGGCTCGGTATTCCATACGATTCAATATACCCGTCTCGGAATAGGGTTGATCGGCATATACTTGACTAGCGTAGAAGGTACTGAAACGCAAGAAATCGATCAATTCGCAGGGAGCGTCGATCTCCGCTTGGAACGGATTCTTGCTCTGTCCCAACATAACCGAAGCGTTCAGGATATAACGATATTTCGTAGCCAACAACTCAGCTACACGAAGCATAATAGACGCACGTTCCACCCATGGAAGTTCTGACCATTCCTTATGCGCTTTCATGGCGGCGTCGATAGCCATTTGTACTTCTTTCTCGCCCGCCTTATGATAAGTAGCCAATACATGATGATGATCATGAGGCATAACGACCTTACCGGTATTACCCGTACGGATCTCTTTTCCGCCAATTACCAGAGGAATATCCCATTCCTCGGAACTTATCTGCGCTAACGCTTTCTTTAAGGATGCTTTTTCACTTGATCCGGGAGCATACGCTTTTACCGGCTCATTAATGGGTTTAGGAAATCTAAAAATAGCATTATCCATAATACTTCAGATTTTTTAAATGGTTATTCAATGAAACTTTCTGCTGTAAACGTAGCAAATTTATTTTAAAACAGTGGCGTATAAACGTTAATATATATCAACCAAAGATAAGCTCATTCCACGGTCTATACAATGATCTAAAAGGCCTCTCCCGAAAACAATCCGCGAAAGTTGTTTGTTACATTAACATATTAATCATCTTAAAGGAATAAAATTATGGCAATTAAAAGAGTTTGGATTGAGGAGGATTGCATCGCTTGCGGTACATGCGAGGGCATTTGCCCGGAAGTATTCACTGTTACAGATCGTTCACGTGTAAACGAAGGAGTTAATTTCGATGATTTCGAGGCGGGTATTAAAGAGGCTGCCGAAAGCTGTCCGGTCGAGGTCATCAAATACGAATAGACAAAAACACATTAACCCTTACTTTTCCTTCCTAGATAAAATCTCAGAATCATTGCGCGATCTATAATAACACGTTACCTTTGCGGAGGTAAGGTTAATAACATTAACCTCTTACGGGAATAGAAAGAATCAAAATAAGAAATAAGAAGTAAAATGAGAAAATTAGTATTACTGAGTTTTGTTATTGTCGCCTCTTTGCAATTTTGCGGGGCGCAATCATTAGATAAGATGCAATGGTTCAACGAGCCGGAGCAATGGGAGATTAAAGATAAGTCGCTTTCCATGCAGGTCACTCCCCAAAGCGACTATTGGAGGATTTCCCATTACGGGTTTACGGTAGATGACGCTCCTTTTTATTATGCTACTTATGGGGGTGAATTCGAAGTGAAAGTCAAGATAACCGGCGATTATAAGCAGCGTTTTGACCAAGCCGGCCTGATGCTTCGTATCAATCATGAAAATTATATAAAAGCCGGTATAGAGTTCGTGGATGGTAAATACAACCTAAGTGCGGTCGTTACGCATAAAACTTCCGATTGGAGCGTTATCACCTTAGACAAAGCGATCCCTTATGTATGGATAAAAGCTGTCCGGAGATTGGACGCCGTGGAGATCTTCTACTCATTCGATGATAAGGAATACACCCTTATGCGTAACGCTTGGCTACAAGACAATATCCCCGTACAAGTCGGGTTTATGGCCGCTTGTCCCGACGGGAAAGGATTTAATGTGACATTCGAGCATTTCAAGGTAAAACACCTCCCGGATCAGCGCCGGTTAGAATGGCTAAAGAAAAATGCTGAATAAGTATTAGATGCTTATCTTTCAGACGCAGATGACACGGATTTGCTATTCTTATCCGTATTATCTGCGTCATTTGTATTAAAAACAAGCCATACCTGTTAATTAGAAAAGAAAACAAGGGCTTTCACCTTCTTTTTGCTTTTTATTCCTATCTTTGGAGCGACATAATACAATAACTTCAGCAAAATGAACGAACAGATACAACAAATCGCGGAGCGTCTGGCCGGACTACGGGACGCACTGGAGATTACGCCGGAAGAAATGGCAAAGGTCTGCAACCTCACGACTGAGCAATATTTGCTGCTGGAAAGCGGCACGGTTGATATTTCCGTTAGCGTATTGCACCAGATCTCACAGGCTTATGGCGTAGAATTAACCACGTTGATGTTTGGCGACGAGCCTAAAATGAGTACGTACTTTATTACTCGTAATGGAAAAGGTGTTGCCGTAGAGCGTACGAAAGCCTATAAGTACCAATCATTGGCCGCCGGTTTCGTCGGACGTAAAGCGGACCCCTTCTTGGTAACCGTACATCCCAAACCAGAGGATGAGCCGATGTATCTCAATTCCCATCCGGGACAAGAATACAATATGGTATTAAAAGGACGTCTGTTACTACAGATCAACAATAAAGATCTTATCTTAGAAGAAGGTGATAGTATTTATTTTAACTCAGAGCTTCCTCACGGTATGAAAGCGCTGGATGGGGAAAAGGTCAGTTTCTTGGCCGTCATTTTATAAACGATCAACAGCATGTTAGAAAGATTTATAGATAAAACGACGTTTGAGTCGCAAGAGGATTTTATTAAAAACTTCAAGATCAAGGTACCGGAGAACTTCAACTTCGGATATGATGTGGTAGACGCTTGGGCAGAGGAAGAACCGGATAAGAAAGCGTTATGTTGGACAAACGATCATGGAGAGCATATTGATTTTACGTTTGCCGACTTGAAACGGTATACGGACCAGACGGCTTCTTATTTCCAATCCTTGGGGATCGGACATGGCGATATGGTGATGCTGATACTCAAACGCCGTTATGAGTTCTGGTTCTCTATCATCGCGTTGCATAAATTAGGGGCTGTCGTGATACCGGCTACACACTTACTGACCAAGAAAGATATCGTTTATCGTGCGAATGCCGCCGATATCAAGATGATCGTTTGCGCCGGAGAGGAAGTGATAACGAAACATATCATAGAGGCTTTGCCGGACTCACCGACCGTAAAAAGAGTCGTATCCGTAGGGCCGGAAATACCGGAAGGTTTCGAGGATTTCCAACAGGGTATCCAAAACGCCGCTCCTTTCGTCCGCCCGTCTCACCCGAATAGCAATGACGATATCTCTTTGATGTATTTCACCTCCGGTACGACCGGAAACCCCAAGATGGTGGCCCACGACTTTACGTATCCGCTGGGGCATATCGTGACTGGCAGTTTCTGGCACAACTTGCATAAGGACAGCCTTCACCTGACGATCGCGGATACAGGCTGGGGCAAGGCGGTTTGGGGTAAGCTATATGGGCAATGGATCGCCGGAGCGACCGTATTTGTTTACGACCACGAGAAATTCACGCCTGCTGATATGTTGCAGATGATACAGGATTACCGGATCACCTCGCTTTGCGCTCCTCCTACGATCTTCCGTTTCTTAATTCGTGAGGATATGACTAAATACGATTTATCATCCTTACAATATTGTACGATCGCCGGCGAGGCTTTGAATCCTGCCGTATTCGATATGTTCTATAAACTGACCGGCATTAAATTGATGGAAGGCTTCGGCCAGACAGAGACTACTCTGACAGTCGCCACTTTCCCGTGGATGGAGCCGAAACCGGGCTCTATGGGTGTTCCCAACCCGCAGTACGATGTCGATTTATTGCGTCCGGACGGAAGCCGTGCGGAGGATGGCGAGCAAGGACAGATCGTGATACACACAACAAATGGCAAGCCTATCGGGTTATTCAAGGAATATTACCGGGACGCGGAACGTACCCGGGAAGCTTGGCACGATGGCCTGTATTACACGGGAGACGTGGCTTGGCGTGACGAGGATGGTTACTTATGGTTCGTTGGCCGCGCGGACGACGTGATCAAGAGTTCCGGCTACCGTATCGGGCCGTTCGAGGTGGAAAGTGCCTTGATGACTCACCCGGCGGTAGTGGAATGTGCTATCACCGGTGTCCCCGACGAGATCCGCGGACAGGTAGTAAAGGCCACGATCGTATTGGCGAAGGATTATAAGGATAAAGCGGATGATGCCTTGATCAAAGAATTGCAAAATCACGTGAAACGTGTCACCGCTCCTTACAAATATCCCCGTGTTGTCGAATTCGTGGACGAACTGCCGAAAACAATCAGCGGAAAGATCCGACGGGTAGAGATCCGGGATAAAGATAATAAATAATAAATCATAACTTTCTTGAAAAGGATCGCTGTAAAAATAGGAAGTAATGTCCTGACCCGCAAGGATGGGACGCTAGATATCACCCGCATGTCCGCGTTGGTTGACCAAGTAGCGGACTTGCATCGGCAAGGTATGGAGATCGTCTTGATCTCCTCCGGTGCCGTGGCTTCCGGACGAAGCGAGATAAAGGCCGGCAAAAAGCTGGATCCCGTATCAGCCCGGCAACTGTATTCGGCGGTAGGACAGGCCAAGTTGATCAACCGGTATTACGAGTTATTCCGGGAGCATGGCATGACTTGCGGGCAAGTGCTTACTACAAAAGAGAATTTCGGGAGTCGTACGCATTACCTGAACCAGAAGCATTGCATGGAGGTAATGCTTGAAAACAAGGTGATCCCCATCGTGAATGAGAATGATACGATATCCGTAACCGAGCTGATGTTCACGGATAATGATGAGTTATCCGGCTTGATCGCTACGATGATGGGAATGGATGCCTTGGTGATTCTTAGTAATATAGACGGGATTTACAATGGAAATCCGTCGGACCCGGATAGTTCCGTGATCCGGGAAATCGAATGTGGGAAAACAGATTTGTCGGAATATGTACAGACTAGCAAATCATCCTTTGGACGGGGAGGTATGTTGACGAAATGTCATATCGCCCAAAAAGTGGCAGACGAAGGTATTGCGGTTATCATCGCCAACGGCAAAAAGGATAATATCCTTCCGATGTTATTGGCGGTGGATAGCGACACGGTCTGCACCCGTTTCATTCCGGCCTCGAAACCCGTCAGCAGCGTAAAGAAATGGATCGCCCACTCCGAGGGTTTCGCCAAAGGGGAAATACATATCAATAAAGGAGCCGAGAAAGCATTGACCGCCCCGAAAGCGACTAGCGTATTATTGGTTGGAGTAACCCGCATCGAGGGTGATTTCGAAAAAGATGATATCGTAAAGATAATGAATGAGGAAGGCGTGCAAATCGGCGTAGGCTGTACCGCCTATGACAGCGAGGAAGCACGTAAGCAAATAGGGCAACGGGATTTAAAACCGCTTATACATTATGATTATCTATATTTGGATTAAAAAGTATGAATGTAAAAGATATGCTGCGACAGGCATCGGATGCGGCTAAACAATTGATAACGCTATCGGATCAAACGATTATCGGGATCTTAAAGGAGACAGCGCAGGTTCTACGGACTCATACGGAGGAGGTACTCGCCGCGAATCGCCAAGATTTGGAACGTATGGACCCAGCGAACCCGAAATACGACCGGCTGAAATTGACAGAGGAAAGGCTACAAGGTATCGCCGCCGATATGGAGAATGTATCGACATTACCTTCTCCATTAAATAAGGTCTTGAGCGAGACTACCCGCCCGAACGGAATGGTTATCCGAAAAGTAACCGTGCCTTTCGGGGTGATCGGTGTGATCTATGAGGCTCGTCCGAATGTTACCTTCGATGTTTTTTCCTTATGTTTCCGAAGCGGTAATGTTTGCGTGCTAAAGGGTGGATCGGATGCGGACTTCTCTAACCGAGCCTTGGTACGCATCATCCATTCTGTATTAGAGCGTCAGGGTATAAATCCGGCTGTATGCACTTTACTACCTCCGGATCGAGAGGCTACGGCGGAATTACTGGGAGCGGTCGGCTTGGTTGACTTAATCATTCCTCGTGGAAGCAGTTCCTTGATTCACTTCGTCCGGGAACACGCGAAAGTTCCGGTGATCGAGACTGGCGCTGGTATCTGTCATACCTATTTTGATCGCTCCGGAGATAAAGGCAAGGGACGTGAGATCGTAAATAACGCAAAGACACGGAGGGTCAGCGTATGTAATGCCTTGGATTGCTTAATCATCCACCGAGAACGTCTATCTGATCTTCCGTATATCTGTGGAAAGCTTCCGGACAGCAACGTAATCATTTATGCGGACGAACCGGCTTATGCCGCTCTATCCGAACATTATCCGGAGACGCTTTTACAACAGGCTAACGAAAACAGTTTCGGTACCGAGTTCCTCGATTACAAAATGAGTATCCGTACCGTATCCTCTTTAGACGAGGCTCTATCACATATCGCCCGGTACAGTTCAAAACATAGCGAAAGCATAATCAGCGAAGATCCGGAAACTATCCGGCGCTTCCAGCAATTGGTAGATGCCGCTTGCGTATACGCAAATGTATCTACCGCCTTTACTGATGGGGCCCAATTCGGATTCGGGGCGGAGATCGGAATCAGTACCCAAAAGCTACATGCCCGGGGACCGATGGCGCTTCCTGAATTAACGACTTATAAATACATCATAGAAGGAGACGGGCAGACGAGAATATAGGAACTCGCCTGTCTCTTTCTTCTAGAACAACACTTAAATCTAAACGAATAATGTCAACAGTAATAGATTCAAATATTTTCAATACTTTAGTTTCAAATACATTCTATTCCTGTCCTTTAGGAGGGGCTATCTATGATACGGAAGGAAATCTGATAGACTTGAATAAGGCGATGTTCGCTCATTTTTCCTTGGCGGATAAGCATGACTTTATTATAGAACATCTATTTAATAATATCGTACTAACCGATTCCTTGAAGTCATCTTTAAGAAAAGGTGACGCAATTATATGCGAAGAGCCCGTCACGTTTAAAGTAGAACCCATCTATACCGATGAACAGGGGCTTAGCGGGTATACGCTTTGGCTTACGCAGCAGGGAGAAAAAGAAACTGACAGGGAAAATAAACTATTGATGGGACAATTGAACGAGAGCCGGATATTGATGCGGCAAGCGTTGGAAGACGGTAAATTAGCCGCTTACTCATTCAGCTTCGACCGTTTCTCCACTTGCGACAAAAAGCATTGTAACCGCTGTTTTCAATTCTACGGCACGACCAATACTCTATTAGATAAAAACAGGTTTATATGTAGGGCTTTATCATCCGTACGTAAGCCCGAGGATAGTTTGGATTTCTTCTATCTGTTCAATAAAATCCGGGACGAGAAATTATCGTCTCACAACGTCACCTTCCACCTGAAGAATCAAGACGGGACTTATAAGATGTATGAAATATCGGGTAAAAGCATGGATATTGATGAAAGCGGCACCCCACATGTCATTATAGGTAGCATTATCGAAAAGGAAAACGACGAGCTAGCTATCGCGAATCATCAGAAATCCAAGGATCTTTCCCTATTGAAATCTACGTTTCTGGCAAATATGACGCACGAGATCCGGACTCCGTTAAATGCCATCGTCGGCTTCTCCGATATGTTAGGACTGGAAGATGATCCGGAAATGCGTGAACAGTATATTTCCATGATTAAAGAAAATAACACGGCTTTGCTCGAATTAATCAATGACACACTCGAGATGTCCAGAATCGAGTCCAATACGATCAATTGGTCATATGAGGATGTAAATCCGCTCGCTATCATGCACGATGTATACGAATACGCCTCTCCCCGCATATCCGAAAACGTACGGTTAATCTTGGATGATTCTCCAAACGTATCTCTTCACACGGATAAACATAAGCTTATGCTTATCTTGAAAAAACTACTTTCTAACGCCCTCCGATATACGGAGAAAGGAGAAATTCATTTCGGATACCAATCGTTGTATCCGGTCAGCGTGCAATTTTACGTGTCCGATACAGGCAACGGCATCCCGAAGGACAAACTAGGGCACATCTTCGAGCGATTCCTGCAATTGAACGAATTTGAACCGGGTACCGGATTGGGACTTTCAATCTGTAAAGGTCTGGTCACCGCCATGGGAGGTACCATTTGGGTGAACTCGGAGGAAGGGAAAGGTTCTACCTTCAGTTTCAAACTACCCATAACACCTCCGGATACGATCTCTTAAACAATTCCTTGGTCTTTCTAAAGGATAATTGACAAGTAGTCATTATCTTTGCCTTTAACAAAATATTATTGTAACAGATATGAGACATTTCACTTGCGTACAGGATTTAGGTGACTTGAAACAAGCGCTTAATGAAGCTTTCGAGATCAAGAAAGATCGTTTCCAGTTTAGTGAACTGGGAAAAAACAAGACGTTGTTGATGATATTTTTCAACTCAAGCCTACGTACCCGCTTAAGCACCCAAAAGGCTGCCATGAACTTAGGTATGAACACGATCGTTTTGGACGTTAACCAAGGTGCATGGAAGCTGGAAACAGAGCGAGGTGTTATCATGGATGGTGATAAACCGGAGCATTTGCTGGAAGCTGTTCCTGTAATGGGCTGTTACTGCGATGTGATCGGGGTCCGTTCTTTCGCACGCTTTGAGAATAAAGAAGATGATTATAACGAAAAGATATTGAGTCAGTTCATCGAGCATTCCGGCCGGCCGGTATTTAGCATGGAAGCGGCGACACGCCATCCGTTGCAAAGTTTCGCCGACTTGATCACGATAGAGGAATATAAGAAAACAGCTCGTCCGAAGGTAGTCATGACTTGGGCTCCTCATCCGAAATCATTGCCGCAAGCCGTACCAAACAGCTTTGCCGAATGGATGAACGCTACAGATTATGAGTTTGTTATCACTCATCCGGAAGGTTATGAGCTTGATCCTAGATTCGTAGGCAACGCTAAAGTGGAATACGATCAGAAGAAGGCTTTTGAAGGAGCGGATTTCATTTACGCAAAGAACTGGTCCGCTTATAAAGATCCGAATTACGGACAAGTAATCAGCACTGATCGTAGCTGGACCGTAGACGCAGAGAAAATGGCGCTTACGAATAACGCTTATTTCATGCATTGCTTGCCGGTTCGCCGCAATATGATCGTTTCCGATGATGTGATAGAGAGCCCGCAAAGTATCGTAATCCCCGAGGCGGCAAACCGTGAGATCTCCGCACAAACCGTATTGAAAAAAATATTGATGGGATTATCTAATCTTTAGGATAGAGAGATAGGGTATTCTTTACGATGGGCATTCTTAGGTGTTTATAACAGGCATTCTTAACACCTTAGAATGCCCATTGTAAGCATCTAAGAATAGGCATCAAGGTTTTTCAATGTAAACGAGCCATCCCAACAATAAAAGAGTACTCCCCTACTCTTGTAGAAAAGTACTCTTTCTATGGCTGAAAACAAATCTATTAAGCCTCTCCTGTCGGACCTGCGAAGTCCTCAAAATTAGCTGTTTTGTTATTATTATTTCCTGCTTGAAGTTGCTCCCCAAATTTCTTGATATTGTCTTGCAAAGCGAATAACAAACGTTGAGCGTTATCCGGAGTTAAGATTACGCGGCTTTTTACTTGTGCCTTAGGAGCTCCCGGAACCACCCGGATGAAATCTAGGATAAATTCAGAGCTTGAATGAGATATAATAGCCAAATTGGCGTAAGTTCCTTGTGCCATCTCTTCAGATAACTCGATCTGAATCTCGTTATTGGCAGGTTTGTTGTTTTCCATACTTTCTTCTTTTAAATTTATGGTGATTAAAAATTGCGAAGACAAATATACATATTTATTCCGGGTTACAAAGGGGTTGAAGACTATAAATGCAAAAACGACCACCTTCTCAGGCAGTCGTTTTCTAGTTGTGTTTTTAATTCTCAATTCTTTAGACCAATGTAAAAATACCTTTTGTGTTTGATATAATTGGTTTTGGCGTTTTAGTTAAGGTTTGTTTTGTCTAAGTGCTAATCTCTTTCACTTGAACTTTACAAAAGTAAGGGCTTTAGCAAAGACCACCAAATACTATATGTGCAATAAATAATACTATATCATCAACACTTGACACAAATCAATGTAAACATGCTTTAAATCATGTTTTAAATTATAAACCTCGAACGGGAATATTTCTCCCTGTACTCTGTAGGGGTACTCCCCCTACGCCGTTTGAATACCCGGTTGAAATTCGATAGATTATTAAAACCGCACCTGTAACATATTTCAGAAATACTGTCACTTGTATCGGTCAAACGGCATACCGCCTCGGCTACCCGGATCTCATTCAAGTTATCGATAAATGTCTTTCCCGTCCACTTCTTCAAGAAACGCATCAATGAGGCATCGCTCATATTTGTTAACTTAGCCACTTCCGACAAGGTGATACGTTTTTGATAATTTTCGTGTAAATATAACATGATACTATCTAAACGATCGGTATCGTTATTATTATAGTTCTTTACCGTGTTCACGGCATTCAACCGACGGGCTGCTTTATCCAAAGATAGAATCTTAAGAATCTCGACCAAACGCAACAGGTTCTTGAAAGAATCCGGCTTGTTATCGTTCGACAACATTCTTAATTTATCTTGAATGCCAAGTATCATTTCCCGGCTGAAAACAAGACCACTGGAAGCGTTATCAAACATATCCTTCATGGTCTTGAAATGCCGTCTATTGATTAAGCTATCAAATAACGATTTATGAAATTGTATCGTTATCTCAAAGATCCCATTACACGGACACTTATGGTTCGAGTAAGCATGCTTCGTTCCTCCCGCGATCAACACCAAATCCAGATCATCGATTTCCTCGACCGAATCGCCAACTATCCGGATAGCGCCAGCGGCATTCTCCAGATAGTTCAACTCAAATTCCATGTGTACATGTAACGGAAAATTAAACCCCGATTTCGGGCGTTGCATGACCAAGAAGCAATCCTCTGATGAAAGCGGGGTAGTTTCCTTCAATACGTCTACTTTCCCCATACACACAAAGCTTTTTTATTCGAGTATCAACGTACTGATTACCGGGCAATGGTCGGATGGGAACAGATTATTCAACGTTTCAGTCAATACACCATGACGCAATACCTTGATATTCCCTTTCACGAAGATATAATCGATCCATTCACGCTTGTCGTAAGGGATCTTTCCAAAATCATGGAATGTCCATTCCGGGCCGTAAGTAAACCCTGCGATCGTGCGGGAATGAGTCAAATGACGAGGATCACTCGGATTAGTCAATACTTGTATCGGCTCATCAGAAGGCACGGCATTGAAATCGCCAGTCACGATTATAGGTAAATTCTCGGATAATTTCTTCGCTTGCTCCAGCACCAAAGAAGCTCCTTCATGACGAGCCACTTTCCCCATATGATCCAAGTGCGTATTCAAGAAGAAGAATTTCTTTCCTGTATTCTTATCTTTCAAGATCGCCCAAGTAGCTACACGCTCGCATGCGGCGTCCCAACCTTTCTTACCAACGGCATTTATATCTTCGGCTAACCAGAAATTACCGTTTTTCTCAACGGAGAAACGATCCTTACGATAGAAAATCGGAGCGTACTCCCCTTTCGTCTTGCCATCCTCACGACCAACACCCACATAAGCGTATTCCGGTAAACGATCAAGCAAATCATTCAGCTGATTATTCAAGACCTCTTGCGCACCGAACACATCCGCCTCATGGAATTTCACTAAATCAGCAGCGAAATCTCTTCTGAATTTCCATTGATTATCCTTATCACCCGAATTATCGTAACGGATGTTATAAGACATTACATTCATTTTCTCATCGTTGTTTTTAGCGAATAAGCAGCCAGTGGCAAATAAAGCCACCATTAAACAAAGTAAAATTCTCTTCATGATATTGATTATTATATGTTTCTTATATGTCTCAGTATTTATCTATGGTCTTTGTTACCTCGCAAAAATAAAGTTTATCCATTTATTAAGCAAATAAGGAAGAACAAAAAAGGCCGACAGATTGCTCTGCCGGCCTTTCTTTATAGTTTATTAAACGTTCCTATTCTTCATCATCTTTGTCCATGGCATTGAAATCAACCACGTTCTTGCGATTAGCGAAGATACGATCGAACTCATCCTTTGCGCCTACGATCAGCTTATCAAACTCACGCTGACCGGTACCGGCAGGAATCAAGTGACCACAGATAACGTTCTCTTTCAAACCTTCCAAACGGTCTACCTTTCCGTTGATAGCAGCCTCGTTCAATACTTTCGTCGTCTCTTGGAAAGATGCGGCGGACATAAAGCTGTTCGTCTGCAAAGCGGCACGTGTGATACCTTGAAGGATCTGGTTGGCTGTAGCCGGAATAGCGTCACGTACCTCGACCAACTTAAGGTCACGGCGTTTCAACATACTATTCTCATCTCTCAACTTACGCGCAGTCACGATCTGTCCGGCCTGCAATGTCTGAGAATCTCCCGGATCGGTAACAACTTTCTTGCCCCAGATACGATCGTTCTCGTCCATTACCTCCAACTTATCAACAATCTGCTGCTCCAAGAAGCGAGTATCTCCCGGATCAACCACCTCTACCTTACGCATCATCTGACGAACGATAACCTCGAAGTGCTTATCGTTGATCTTCACACCCTGTAGACGGTATACATCCTGAACCTCATTCACGATATATTCCTGCACAGCCGTCGGACCTTTGATCGCCAAGATATCCGAAGGAGTGGTAGCACCGTCTGATAGCGGCATACCCGCACGGATATAGTCGTTCTCCTGAACCAATAATTGTTTAGACAGAGGAACCATATATTTCTTAACCTCACCCAACTTAGACGTTACGGTGATCTCACGGTTACCACGTTTGATCTTACCGAATCCTACCTCTCCGTCGATCTCAGATACGACAGCAGGGTTAGACGGGTTACGAGCCTCGAACAACTCGGTTACACGAGGAAGACCACCGGTGATATCACCGGCCTTACCTACGGCACGAGGGATCTTAACCAAAACCTCACCAGCTTTCACTACATCACCATTGTCTTTCACGACGTGAGCGCCCAATGGCAAAGAGTAGTTCTTCAAGTAATTACCATTCTCATCCACGATATGAGCGGCCGGAGCCTTCGTCTTATCCTTAGACTCGATGATGATCTTCTCCTTCAAACCGGTAGTCTCATCACTCTCAACCTTGTAAGTTACGTTCTCTAGCAAACTCTCGAACTCGATCTTACCGGAAACCTCTGATACGATTACGGCATTGAACGGGTCCCACTCGATGATCACGTCACCCTTCTTAATTGAGTCACCGTTGTTGAAGAACAACTTAGAACCATAAGGTATATTATGAGTCAACAACACGATCTTCGTGTTCGGATCAACAATGCGCATTTCAGCCAAACGGCTTACTACTACCAAATGTTTCTTTCCGCTCACCTCGTCTACCGCCTCAACAGCACGAAGCTCGTCGATCTCTAAAATACCATCATATTTAGATGTAATACTATTCTCTGTTGCGATGTTGGATGCGATACCACCGACGTGGAATGTACGCAACGTCAACTGTGTACCCGGCTCACCGATAGACTGCGCGGCAATTACACCGACAACCTCACCCTTCTGAACCATGCGGTTCGTAGCCAAGTTACGTCCATAGCACTTAGCGCAGACACCCTTCTTAGACTCACAAGTCAATACGGAACGAATCTCGACGCTCTCGATCGGAGAGTCTTGGATTGCCTTAGCGGCATCCTCACGGATTTCCTCACCGGAACGAACGATAACCTCGCCCGTAATCGGATGGATCACATCGTGAACAGATACACGACCTAAGATTCTCTCATACAAGGAAGCGATCACCTCCTCGTTATTCTTCAATTCCGTACAAACCAAGCCACGCAATGTACCACAGTCTTCCTCGTTTACGATCACGTCGTGAGAGACGTCAACCAAACGACGAGTCAAGTAACCGGCGTCGGCAGTCTTCAAAGCGGTATCAGCCAAACCTTTACGAGCACCGTGAGTAGAGATAAAGTACTCCAACACGGACAAACCTTCCTTAAAGTTAGAAAGGATCGGGTTCTCGATAATCTGACCACCTTCTGCACCACTCTTCTGCGGTTTCGCCATCAAACCACGCATACCGGACAACTGACGAATCTGCTCCTTAGAACCACGGGCACCGGAATCCATCATCATGTAGATTGAGTTGAATCCATCGTTATCCGCCGTTAATTGCTTAATCAAGATATTAGACAAGTTACTATTAACGTGTGTCCAAGTATCAATGATCTGGTTATAACGCTCGTTGTTGGTAATGAAACCCATATTATAGTTAGCCATGATCTGCTCAACCTCCTCATATCCCTTCTGAACCAACGCATCTTTTTCAGCAGGAATAAGCACATCGGCCAAGTTGAAAGACAGACCACCCTTAAATGCCATATAGTAACCCAAGTTCTTGATATCATCCAAGAACTGAGCGGTACGAGCTACGCCACAAGCCTTGATTACCCGACCGATGATGTCGCGAAGAGACTTCTTACCCAACACCTCGTTTACATAACCAATCTCTTTCGGAACAAACTCATTTACCATCAAACGACCTACAGAAGTCTCTACCATCGTCTTCACCAAGTTACCGTTCGCATCCAAATCCTCCACGTAAACATGGATCGGAGCATGGATATCCAACTTCTTCTCATTGTAAGCGATCGTAGCCTCTTCCGGACCATAGAAAGTCAAACCTTCGCCTTGTGTACCCTTGCGCAACTTGGTAATATAATACAAACCAAGCACCATATCCTGAGAAGGTACGGTAATAGGAGCACCATTCGCGGGGTTCAAGATATTGTGTGAAGCCAACATCAACATTTGAGCTTCCAAAACAGCCTCATTACCTAACGGCAAGTGAACAGCCATCTGGTCACCGTCGAAGTCGGCGTTGAATGCCGTACATGCCAACGGGTGCAACTGGATAGCCTTACCCTCGATCAATTTCGGCTGGAACGCTTGGATACCCAAACGGTGCAATGTCGGGGCACGGTTCAATAATACCGGGTGACCTTTCATTACGTACTCCAAAATATCCCAAACAACCGGTTCCTTACGGTCAACGATCTTCTTGGCAGATTTCACCGTCTTCACGATACCGCGTTCGATCAATTTACGGATAACGAAAGGCTTATAAAGCTCGGCAGCCATATTCTTCGGCAAACCGCACTCGTGCATCTTTAATTCCGGACCTACGACAATAACCGAACGAGCGGAGTAGTCAACACGCTTACCCAACAAGTTCTGACGGAAACGACCTTGTTTACCTTTCAAACTGTCGGACAAGGACTTCAACGGACGATTGGCGTCTGTCTTAACAGCGCTCGATTTACGAGAGTTGTCAAACAAAGAGTCCACGGCCTCCTGAAGCATACGTTTCTCATTACGTAAGATCACTTCCGGAGCCTTAATATCGATCAATCGTTTCAAACGGTTATTACGGATAATAACACGACGATATAAATCATTCAAGTCAGAAGTAGCGAAACGGCCACCGTCCAACGGAACCAACGGACGCAGTTCGGGAGGGATCACCGGGATCACCTTCATGATCATCCATTCCGGTTTGTTACGACCTCTGGACGCACGAAAAGACTCAACCACCTGAAGGCGTTTCAAGGCCTCGTTCTTTCTCTGTTGAGATGTGTCCGTGTTCGCACGGTGACGCAACTCATAAGAAAGAGAATCCAAGTCCAAGCGAGCCAACAGATCATAAACAGCCTCAGCGCCGATCTTAGCGATGAACTTATTCGGATCCGTATCCTCTAGCAATTGATTTTCTCTTGGAAGGCTATCCAAAATATCCAGATATTCCTCCTCAGATAATAGGTCTAACTCACCGGCCGTGTCTACGCAACCCGGCTGGATCACGACGTAGCGTTCGTAATAGATGATGGAATCCAGTTTCTTGGTAGGAAGACCTAGCAAGTAACCGATTTTATTAGGCAAAGAACGGAAATACCAAATATGGGCAACAGGAACCACCAAATGGATGTGTCCCATACGTTCACGACGAACTTTCTTTTCCGTAACTTCCACTCCACAACGATCGCAGACAATACCTTTGTAACGGATACGCTTGTACTTACCGCAATGGCACTCATAGTCCTTGATCGGACCAAAGATACGCTCACAGAACAAACCGTCACGCTCAGGCTTATACGTACGATAGTTAATTGTTTCCGGTTTCAAAACCTCACCGCTGGAGTTCTCTAGGATCTCCTCAGGGGATGCCAGACCGATGGTTATTTTTGAAAAGTTACTCTTTATCTTGTTTTCTTTTCTAAAGGCCATATTATTTATTTATAAAGAGTTATCAATAGATAAAGTAGACGGGCCGTAGCCCACCTACTTCTTTATTGTTATTGAATTAATCCAGAGTGAAACTCAAACCAAGTCCTCTCAACTCGTGCAATAATACATTCAGAGATTCAGGGATACCCGGCTGTGGCATCGGATCACCCTTCACGATCGCCTCATAAGCCTTGGAACGTCCTACAACGTCATCAGACTTAATCGTAAGAATTTCCTGAAGAACATGAGCGGCACCGAAGGCTTCCAGTGCCCAAACCTCCATCTCTCCGAAACGTTGACCACCGAACTGTGCCTTACCACCTAACGGCTGTTGCGTAATCAAAGAGTACGGACCGATTGAACGGGCATGCATCTTATCGTCAACCATGTGGCCCAACTTCAAGAAGTAAGTCACACCCACCGTAGCAGGTTGGTCGAAACGCTCACCAGTACCACCATCATACAAGTAAGACTTACCGTAGCGAGGAATACCAGCCTTGTCTGTCCATTCATTCAAATCATCCAAAGTCGCGCCATCGAAGATCGGAGTAGCGAACTTAACGTCCAACTCACGTCCGGCCCAACCCAACACGGCCTCGAAAATCTGTCCCAAGTTCATACGAGAAGGCACACCCAGCGGGTTCAAGCAGATATCCACCGGAGTACCGTCTTCCAAGAACGGCATATCCTCCTGACGAACGATCTTTGATACGATACCCTTGTTACCGTGGCGACCCGCCATCTTATCACCTACCTGAATCTTACGTTTCTTGGCGATATAAACCTTAGCCATCTGTACGATACCTGTCGGCAGCTCATCACCGATCGTCAAGTCGAACTTCTTACGTCTCAACTCAGCGTCAAGCTCCTTGTACTTCTTCAAATAATTCAAGATAACCTGTTTGATCAACTCATTCTTCTGAGCGTCTGCCGTCCACTTGCTTACTTGGATGGAGTTATAATCCAATTCTTCCAGAGATTTGCGGGTAAACTTAGCACCCTTAGCGATAATCTCCGTATTCATATAGTCTTTAACACCTTGAGAAACCTTGCCGTTTGTAAGCACTAACAACTTATCAACTAACAAAGTCTTCAAGCTAGCCATCTTTTCTTCGTATTCCTCGTCCAACTTCGGCAAGATCGCCTTATCAGTCAATCTGGATTTACGTTTCTTGACAGCCTTCGAGAACAAAGCGGTCTCGATAACCACACCGCGCAAAGACGGAGTAGCCTTCAAGGAAGCATCCTTCACATCACCCGCCTTATCACCGAAGATAGCACGCAACAACTTTTCCTCCGGAGATGGATCAGACTCACCTTTCGGAGTGATCTTACCAATCAAGATATCACCCGGCTCGATGCGAGCACCTACACGAACGATACCTCTCTCATCCAAATCCTTGGTAGCCTCTTCGCTGACGTTAGGGATATCGGAAGTCAATTCCTCCATACCACGCTTTGTCTCACGTACCTCAAGGATGTATTCGTCAACGTGGACAGACGTAAAGAAGTCCTCACGAACCATACGCTCGTTCAACACGATAGCATCCTCATAGTTATAACCCTTCCAAGGCATGTAAGCCACCTTCACGTTACGTCCCAAAGCAAGCTCGCCTTTCTGGGTTGAGTAACCCTCGGTAAGGATATCGCCGGCTTTCACACGTTGTCCGCGATGACAGGTCGGTTTCAAATCGACTGTCGTACTTTGGTTGGTCTTACGCCATTTCGGGATATTATATGTCTTAACCGCATCCTCGAAGCTAACGAATTCCTCGTCCTCCGTGCGGTCATATTTAATCTTGATACAAGTAGCATCAACGAACACAACCTCGCCCTCACGCTCAGCCATAATCTGAGTACGGGAGTCACGGGCAACCTGCGCCTCAATACCGGTACCAACAATCGGAGCGTCCGTACGCAACAAAGGAACTGCCTGACGCATCATGTTAGATCCCATCAACGCACGGTTAGCGTCATCGTGTTCCAAGAATGGGATCAAAGAAGCTGCGATAGAAGCGATCTGCTGCGGAGCCACGTCCATCAAGTCAAGCTCAGAAGGAGGAACAACCGGAAAGTCAGCCTCGAAACGAGCCTTCACCTTATCACGAATAAACTTACCGTTATCATCCAATGGAGCGTTACCTTGAGCGATTGTCAACTCTTCCTCTTCCTCCGCCGTGTAGTATTGCAAGCCTTCCTCAGAGAAGTCGACCTTTCCATCTGCCACCTTACGGTACGGAGTCGAGATGAAACCAAGATCGTTGATCTTAGCGTATACACATAAAGAAGAGATCAAACCGATGTTCGGACCTTCCGGGGTCTCAATCGGACAAAGACGACCATAGTGCGTATAGTGAACATCACGAACCTCGAATCCGGCACGCTCTCTAGACAAACCTCCCGGACCTAGGGCTGATAAACGACGCTTGTGCGTGATCTCCGCCAACGGGTTCGTCTGGTCCATGAACTGAGACAAGGCATTCGTTCCGAAGAAAGAGTTAACCACGGAAGAAATCGTCTTCGCATTGATCAAATCAATCGGAGTAAACACCTCATTATCGCGAACGTTCATACGTTCACGAACTGTACGTGACATACGAGCCAAACCAATACCGAACTGGTTATACAATTGCTCGCCAACCGTACGTACACGACGGTTGCTTAAGTGGTCGATATCATCCACGATAGCCTTCGAGTTGATCAACTCGATCAGGTACTTGATGATCTCGATAATATCTTCTTTAGTCAAAACCTTAACATCAGCGCTTGTAGTAAGGCCTAACTTCTTGTTGATCCTGTAACGTCCCACCTCACCCAGATCATAACGTTTCTCTGAGAAGAACAGGTTCGTGATAACCTCGCGTGCGCTAGCCTCATCAGCCGGTTCCGCATTTCTCAACTGTCTGTAGATATACAACACAGCTTCCTTCTCGGAGTTACTCGGGTCTTTCTGGAGCGTATTATATATGATAGCATAGTCAGACAGATTCTGGTCCTCACGATGCAACAAGATATTTTGCGTGCCTGAATCCAAGATAGCCTCGATATTGTCGCTATCCAGTACAGACTCACGGTCGATGATAACATCGTTACGTTCAATAGAAACCACCTCACCGGTATCCTCATCTACGAAATCCTCCACCCAAGTCTTCAAAACACGAGCGGCCAGCTTACGTCCGATAAACTTCTTCAGGTTTGCTTTCGTTACCTTAACCTCTTCCGCAAGGTTGAAGATTTCAAGAATATCTCTATCGCTTTCAAAACCAATAGCTCTCAAAAGAGTAGTTACAGGCAATTTCTTTTTACGGTCGATGTAAGCGTACATCACATTGTTGATGTCCGTAGCGAACTCGATCCATGACCCCTTAAACGGGATAATACGTGCGGAGTACAACTTCGTTCCGTTTGCGTGCGTGCTTTGTCCGAAGAATACGCCCGGAGAACGGTGCAGCTGAGACACGACAACACGCTCGGCGCCGTTGATCACGAAAGTACCTCTGTCCGTCATATACGGAATCGGACCCAAGTATACATCTTGGATCACCGTATCGAAGTCCTCATGATCCGGGTCCGTACAGTACAGTTTTAACTTCGCTTTTAAAGGCACGCTATAGGTTAACCCGCGAGCGATACACTCATCGATACAGTAACGAGGCGGATCTATATAGTAATCTAAGAACTCCAACACAAAATTGTTACGGGTATCCGCAATCGGGAAATTCTCGGCAAATACCTTATACAATCCCTCCTTCTTTCTCTTTTCAGGAGGAGTGTCAAGTTGAAGAAAGTCTTGGAACGACTTCAATTGAACTTCGAGAAAGTCCGGATACGGGAACTGATTCTTTATCGAAGCAAAATTAACTCTTTGGTTTTCAGCTGTTGAAGACATCTAGTAAGGAATTTATTGAACTTATTGAAATTATAGACACAAAAAGGTTAAGAGTCTTCGTAGTCGGAGACTCTTAACCAAATCACCTGGAAACCAGGTTATAAATACTATTTAAGCTCAACTTCAGCTCCAGCCTCTTCCAACTGTTTCTTCAATGCCTCAGCATCAGCTTTAGCGATACCTTCCTTGATTGCACTAGGAGCGCTATCTACCATATCCTTAGCCTCTTTCAAGCCAAGACCTGTTAATTCTTTAACTAACTTAACGATAGCTAATTTATTAGCACCAGCTGCTTTCAATACAACATCGAAAGAAGTCTTCTCTTCTGCAGCGGCAGCAGCACCACCAGCAGCAGGACCAGCAACAGCAACAGCTGCAGCAGCAGGTTCGATACCGTACTCTTCTTTAAGGATAGTAGCTAATTCGCTAACTTCTTTAACGGTCAAGTTTACTAATTGTTCTGCAAAAGCTTTCAAATCTGCCATTTTTGTATGATTTAAATGATTATTTATCTGTGTAATGTTTTAATGAAAAATTATCTTTCTTCCAAAGTCTTCAACAGACCATGGATAGTTTGTCCTGATGACTGAAGAGCAGAGATAACGTTCTTCGCCGGAGATTCCAACAATGCGATAACATCGGCAATAAGTTCGTTTTTGCTCTTGATATTTACTAATGCCTCAAGATTCTCAGCACCTACATAGAAGCTTTCTTGTACGTAAGCAGCCTTCAAAGCCGGTTTAACGACTACACCTTTTTTAGCGTCCTTAGTAAAATCCTTAATCAGGCGAGCGGGAGCATTAGCGACTTGTGAGAACATCACAGCCGTATTGCCTTTCAAAGCCACGTTAAGATCAGAGAAGTCACCTTCAATGTTCTCCAACGCTTTCTTAAGCAAGTTATTCTTTACAACGACTAACTTAACCTCACGCTTGAAACACTCTCTTCTCAATTTGCTGGTTTTCTCAGCGTCCAACGCCTCGATATCCGTCAAATAGAAATTAGGATATTCCTTTAATGTTTCAGTTAATTGACCTATAACAGTTCCTTTATCTTCCTTTCTCATTGTTCAATTGTTTTTTAGTTTTCTTCAACTGATTTGGGGTCAATTTTAATACCCGCACTCATAGTACTAGAAAGATAAATACTCTTTATATACGCACCTTTAGCCGCAGTAGGTTTCAACTTGATCAAAGTTGAAATAAACTCCTTAGCATTGTCACGAATCTGTTCCGGAGTGAAAGACACCTTACCAACAGATGTGTGAACGATACCGCTCTTATCTACCTTAAAGTCGATCTTACCTTGCTTAACCTCCTTCACCGCATTTCCGATCTCATTGGTAACCGTACCGCTCTTTGGATTAGGCATCAAACCACGAGGGCCTAATACGCGACCAAGAGCACCGATCTTACCCATGATAGAAGGCATAGTGATGATAACATCAATGTCAGTCCAACCGCCTTTAATCTTATTAATATACTCATCCAATCCAACATAGTCAGCTCCAGCGGCAGTAGCTTCAGCTTCCTTGTCCGGAGTACATAATGCGAGAACCCTAACCTGCTTACCAGTTCCGTGAGGCAATGAAACCACGCCTCTCACCATTTGATTGGCCTTACGGGGGTCAACACCTAAACGGACATCAACATCTACGGATGCGTCAAACTTAGTTGTAGTAATTTCCTTCACTAAAGCTGAAGCTTCTTTCAATGTATATGCTTTCCCAGCTTCAATCTTGCCCAAAGCCAACTTTTGATTCTTTGTAAGTTTACTCATCTCAATTGAAGTTTATTAATTATTACCCGGGAATGTCCCTTTAACAGTGATACCCATACTTCTGGCTGTTCCCGCAACCATTCTCATGGCTGACTCGACAGTAAAGCAGTTTAGATCGACTAATTTGTCTTCAGCGATAGCTTTCACCTGCTCCCATGTGATCTCAGCGATCTTAGCACGGTTAGGTTGAGCGGAACCGCTCTTCTTCTTAGTAGCTTCCAACAACTGGATTGCCACAGGAGGAGTTTTAACGACAAAGTCGAAAGACTTATCGGCATAGTAAGTAATTACAACAGGTAATATCTTACCAGCCTTGTCTTGGGTCTTGGCATTAAATTGCTTGCAAAACTCCATAATGTTAATACCCTTAGAACCCAAAGCAGGTCCTACTGGGGGAGAAGGGTTTGCTGCTCCTCCTTTAATCTGCAATTTGATTTGTCCAGCAACTTCTTTAGCCATTGTTTCTAAAATTTTTTAGATATATAACATCAATAACAGAAAGGTAGCACTTTTCGTAACCAGAGTACTATTCTTTCTCAACTTGCATATAACCCAACTCAAGGGGAGTCTTGCGTCCGAAGACCTTAACCATCACCTTAAGTTTCTTTTTCTCGGCGTTGACCTCTTCGATTATACCCGTGAAACCGCTGAACGGTCCAAAAGTAATCTTCACACTCTCGCCAACATAGAACTGGATATCCAGATCCTCTTGTTGTTCCTGCAACTCGTCAACCGTACCTAAGATACGATTCACTTCCGCAGGACGTAATGGCACGGGGGTATCAGAACCACCCAAGAAACCAATCACGTTCGGAATGTTCCGCAATCGATGAGCAACCTCACCGACCAAAGCGGCCTCAACCAGTACATAACCCGGCAAGTAAGCTCTTTCTTTCATGACCTTCTTACCGTTTCGTACCGTAAAGGTTTTCTCGGTCGGAATCAAGACTTGAGATACATATTCTCCCAGATCCGTATTCTTCAGCTCAGCCTCTAGATATTCCCGCACCTTGTTCTCCTTGCCACTGATGGCACGCAGAACATAAAATTTCTTTTGGATATCAGACATACCTTAACTGATTAGAAAATTTGGTTGTAGAAGAAACGCATAACAGCCTCGAAGGCCCCGTCAACAACAAAGATCAATGCGGCGATGATAAGGGAAGCAAACATAACAACAACCGCACTATTGGAAAGCTCTGCTCTCGTAGGCCAAGAAACTTTATAAACAAGTTCGTTATAAGATTCCTTAATATAAGTAATTATCTTTTTCATCGAATCTATAGATTTTAGCACGGAAGGAGAGGCTCGAACTCCCGACACCTGGTTTTGGAGACCAGTGCTCTACCAACTGAGCTACTTCCGTAGAAATAGCCAGCCCTTAAAAAGACTGGCTATAACATTATCTAATGCTTGAATTAGTTCTCTAATTCTGTGATCTGGCCTGCACCTACTGTACGTCCACCCTCGCGGATAGCGAAACGAAGACCTACGCTACATGCTACCGGATAGATCAACTCAACCTCGATCGTTACGTTATCACCCGGCATTACCATTTCAGTTCCTTCCGGCAAAGTGATCTCACCAGTTACATCCAATGTACGGATGTAGAACTGAGGACGATATTTGTTGTGGAACGGAGTGTGACGACCACCTTCCTCTTTCTTCAAGATATAAACCTCAGCCTTGAACTTAGAATGCTCTTTAACCTGACCCGGGTGGCAGATTACCATACCACGCTTGATCTCATTTTTATCGATACCGCGAAGCAACAAACCAACGTTGTCACCAGCCTCACCTTGATCCAATAACTTACGGAACATTTCAACACCTGTAACAACAGATTTCTTACCAGCAGCGCCAAGACCGATGATTTGAACTTCCTCACCTACCTTAACGATACCTGTCTCGATACGACCTGTAGCAACAGTACCACGACCTGTAATTGAGAATACGTCCTCAACCGGCATCAAGAACGGCTTGTCGATTTCGCGCGGAGGCAGAGGAATCCAAGTATCACAAGCTTCCATCAACTCCATTACTTTATCTTCCCATTGAGCATCACCGTTCAATGCACCAAGAGCAGAACCACGGATGATCGGAGTGTTGTCACCGTCGAATTGATAGAATGAAAGTAATTCTCTCATCTCCATCTCAACCAATTCCAACATTTCCTCGTCGTCAACCATGTCACACTTGTTCATGAATACAACCAATCTCGGAACGTTTACCTGACGAGCCAAAAGGATGTGCTCGCGAGTTTGAGGCATAGGACCATCAGTAGCAGCAACTACGATGATAGCACCGTCCATCTGAGCAGCACCAGTTACCATGTTCTTTACGTAGTCGGCGTGACCCGGACAGTCTACGTGAGCATAGTGACGGTTTGCAGTCTGATACTCTACGTGAGAAGTGTTGATTGTGATACCTCTCTCTTTTTCTTCAGGAGCGTTGTCGATAGAATCGAATGAACGCAACTCTGAAAGACCTTTCTTTGCCAATACTGTTGTGATAGCAGCTGTCAAAGTTGTTTTACCGTGGTCAACGTGACCAATCGTACCAATGTTCACATGTGGTTTCGATCTGTCAAATTTCTCTTTTGCCATAACTTAATTGTTCTTTATTTGATTAATGATCATGTTCAATTTTCAATTGAGCCGGTGCCGAGACTTGAACTCGGGACCTCTTCCTTACCAAGGAAGTGCTCTACCGCTGAGCTACACAGGCAACTTATAAGAGCGGAAGACGGGGCTCAAACCCGCGACCCTCAGCTTGGAAGGCTAATGCTCTATCAACTGAGCTACTTCCGCAAGACCGAATGAACCAACCGATTCTCTCCTTTGTTTCATTCGTGTGGGCAGTGATGGATTCGAACCACCGAAGGCGAAAGCCAGCTGAGTTACAGTCAGCCCCATTTGGCCACTCTGGTAACTGCCCATTCCAATACATTCTTTTGAGCCTCTTGTCGGATTCGAACCAACGACCCCGAGATTACAAATCACGTGCTCTGGCCAACTGAGCTAAAGAGGCGATACTTCTAAAAGCAGCCGTTTCGTCACCACGGCGAAACGGCTGCAAATTTAGATATTATTTCTTACATACCAAATTTATCTACCGTTTTTTTTATTTGGCTCTGATTTTTTCTTTGAATTTAACCAGTTGCTTCTCCAAAGCCTCAACACAATCGTCTATCGCCCCTTCGAAAGTATCGTTTATTTTATCAGCGAAACATTCCCCGTTCTTCACGGACAACATTATACTGGCCTGCTTGTTCTTCACCGTCTCAGGCTTAACCACCTTCAATGTAACCTCTGCCAATATAATACCATCGAAGTATTGCTCCAATTTAGAAACTTTCTTCTGAATAAACGCCTCCAACTGTGCAGTTGCGTCGAAATGAATTGCTTGAATTCTAACGTCCATAATAACCTCCTTCTTTTTTTGCTCTTGGATGAGCATGATACACTTTTTTTAATTCCTCAAAGGTTGTATGCGTGTAAACACTGGTAGACGCTAAACTGCTATGACCTAATAAATCTTTCACAGCGTTCAGCTCGGCTCCGTTGTTTAACATACTCGTTGCAAATGAATGTCGTAACACGTGTGGACTTCGTTTCGCCAGCATGGGTATCTCCGACAATTGCTTTTTTACTATATTATAAACAATCCCCGTCGACAACTGATTCCCGTTCTTTCGAACGAAAAACCATTCACCGGCTGCCTCAACCTCACGATCACGGACTTCCGTGTATGCAAGCATTAAGTTTTTTAAACCCTCCGCAAAAGGAATCAACCGCTGCTTGTTCCGCTTTCCGGTTACCTTGACCTGCATCGCCTCATAATCCACATCCACGTTTCGTATGCCGATTAACTCTGAGCGGCGCATCCCGGTATCGTATAGCATCTCAATGACCAACCGATTCCTCACACCTTCAAAATCCTCATCAAATCCGTCCCCGTCCAACAACGCCTCCAACTCGCTATCCTTAATAAAATAAGGTAAGGGTTTCTTCGTTTTCGGACCGCTCACCAATCTCAACGGATTCGCGGAGACAATCCCCCG
Source organism: Parabacteroides sp. CH2-D42-20 (assembly GCF_003670185.1). Lineage (NCBI taxonomy): Bacteria > Pseudomonadati > Bacteroidota > Bacteroidia > Bacteroidales > Tannerellaceae > Parabacteroides > Parabacteroides sp. CH2-D42-20. Next base: position 64,779 of record NZ_RAYG01000002.1, read on the forward strand.
TTTCATGAGAAACTTAAAAAAAGATTTCAAAGAACTTAATTTCCGGTTTACCGATACGGGAGAAAGCTTCTCGTCCATCAAACTGACGATCCAGCTTCTCACGAAATCCGAGTCGATTTCCCCGGGGTTGAATACACCTTCTCGATGCTCTCTTACATACCTCTGGAATTGGTCCAAATCTTTCGAATAGGCACCAATCGTATAATTGGAATAGTTCCGCTCATACCGGAGATAGTTTAGAAAGTCATCGATCAGCATATTCTCGTTGCATCAACATTCATGCAACGAAAATAGGAATAAGAATTCAATAAAACAAGCCCGGAAGCTATAATTATTCTTCTACTTGTTGCAAATGCTGTACGTAGATAGCACGCATAGTCTGCTTTCTCTTCGTAACAGACGGTTTCTCGAAAGCCTGACGGCCTCTCAATTCCTTGACTACACCTGTTTTCTCGAACTTTCTCTTGAATTTCTTAAGCGCCTTCTCGATGTTTTCGCCTTCTTTTAATGGAACTACGATCATAATTTAAATTGTTATATTGTTTAATTATTTATATCCTCAAATTGAGCGGCAAAATTACTGATTGTTTCGGGATTAGCAAAACTTTCAGCGATTATTTTTATAAAAGATGCCTTTCTCCGTAATTATAGCCGTGATTAGCTCGTGGGGAGTAATGTCGAAGGCGGGGTTGTAGACTTTCACGTCTTTCGGGGCCATACGCCTTGAATACCACATCTCGGTGACCTCATCGGGGTTACGTTCCTCTATTACAATGGAATCGCCGTCCGGGCACGAGCCATCGATGGTGGATGTCGGGCCTAATACATAGAAGGGGATCTTGTAATGCCGGGCCAAGATAGCCACTCCAGACGTGCCGATCTTATTCGCCACGTCGCCATTGGCGGCTACACGGTCGCAACCTACGACCACGGCATGCACCCAGCCTTTCCGCATGACGACGGAGGCCATATTATCGCAAATCAGCGTCACGTCCACGCCGGCCCTGCTTAGCTCATAGGCCGTGAGCCGGGCGCCTTGCAACAAAGGACGGGTCTCGTCGGCGAAGACCTTGAAACCATAACCTCTCTCCTGCCCCAGATAAATCGGCGCCAAGGCGGTGCCATACTCCGAGACCGCCAGATGTCCGGCGTTGCAATGCGTAAGGATTCCCATCCCGGGACGGAGTAGCTCCAGACAGTTCTCGCCGATCTGCCGGCAAGCGGCGGCGTCTTCCTCCCGGATCGCGATCGCTTCCTTATATAATAGCTCTTTCCATTCCGGGACAGACAAGGTTGGATGAGCGACCAATACCCGCTCCATCCGGTTCAGCGCCGCCACCAGATTCACCGCTGTCGGACGGGAACCGGCCAGATACTCCTTGATCTTCCGAAACTCATTCACGAAAACGGATTTCTCCGCCGTATCGATCCGACGGGCGCAGACATAGATACCATAAGCGGCCGCTACCCCGATAGCAGGTGCTCCACGTACCTTTAATTTATAGATAGCGTCCCATATCTCCTCGGCAGTGGTAAGGGTCAGATACGCTTCCTTACCCGGCAGCAGAGTTTGGTCCAAAATGATCACACCGTCCGCTTGCTCGTTGAAACGCACGGTCTTTAAATCAGATAGAGTTTGTATCATTCGATATGAATATATTAATAGTTCACGGGACCCAGCGTAGCTTCTATCGCCACCCCTGCGGCGGTAACCGCTATCGCCCCTACGACAAGGCCTGCCGTAGCCCCATGAGTCTCTTTCACGTAAAAGAAATCGCCGGATTGCTGCTGTCCCTCATCGAAATACTGGGGAGCCACGTCGCCGACCTTGATCAATTTCGCCAGATAGAAGTTCCGCTCAAAAGAGGAATGCTTCAAGGGCTTCCCATTGGTCCCTCCGGCGAACAACGTCAGGTAGCTACGGAATCTCAGCGGAGAATCTTCTTCCGTAAAATCCTTCACTCGGATATTTACGGTGGTGTTTGCTTTCGTTGTCATTTGCTCCTTTACATACTCTTCCTTCGGGATCTCGTTAAACGGGAAGTTGGCTAATTGCAAAGGCGTATTGACTAATTTGGAATGCGGCGGGATAAACTCAACGCCCTTCGGCAAACTCACATCACCGGAGAAGGAACCTTCCGAGTAGCTCCACCCGCTGCTGCTCCTATCGCTCCAATGAAAGGAGCTACCGGATGCCACGCTAGAGCTCTCGCCTCTCACCGAGGCCACTTTCGGATCGTAGGTGGTAGCCACGTCATCGATAATCAGCGCCGACCGCCCCCAATCCACATACAAGGGTTCATCCAATTTATTATAAATGGTAATAGTAACCGGGGCGTTCTCTCCCCAGAAACGATAAGAGATACGTACCGTATCGTTTTCCTGCACAAAATCACCTCTCTCATTCTTCTCCCCAACGGGGTCATTCGAGTTCAACATCGAATAATAATAAGAAGAACATGCGCTCAAGCCGAGAAGCAGAGCCGCAAAGACAAAAAGATAAAGCAGATTCCTCATGGCACTTCTTATTTGTTTCTACAAAGTTAGCAAATTATTCCTTGATATCTATTGGGTGCCTTATCTTTAACTTGATTTAAAGGGATCGGTTCACAAGGTTGTGGACCACAAGGCTGTGAGCCCATACACGTTTATCATAACCTTTAGCTCTTTTATCCGGAATCCTTACCCTTTTCTCTTTTATATATTGTACCTTTGAAGCTGAAGTATTCATCATCTACCATCTGTTGGACAATCATCCAACAGATGGTAGATGATCGTCCAACAGTTGGTGCATGATCATGCAACGGCTGTTGAAAGATGAATTCTTCTTGAAGAAACCGCTAAGCTCGCCTATAAAAACGAGTAAGCGATCTAGAAAAATCGGACAAAAGATCTATAACCATTTAAACACAGCACAGATGTCAGCAAATTACAAGTTAGTCAGAAATCCCAACCCGAATCCAGAGGAATCCGGGAAGTCATTACCCCTACATCCTCGTTTGGTCTCTTGCGGGACGATACATACGGATGAGTTCATCAGCAGAGCGAAGTCCCGGTCTTCTTTCTCTCCCGCGGATATGAAAGGGATCTTGCAGCTTTTCCAAGACATGATGGTGGACTTCCTCATGTTCGGTTATAACGTGGAGCTAGAGGGGATCGGTACTTTCAGCGTCTCACTGAAAAGCCGGCCCGTGATGGAAAAGAATGAGATCCGGGCGGAATCCATCCATTTCAAGGACGTGAAGTTCAGATCGTCCAAGGAACTAAGAGACCGGCTGAAGACCATGCCGGTGTTTCGTGACGAGTACACGGTTAGCGATCCCGCATATCCCTCCGCCAAGGAATGCGAGCAAGAGGTATTCCGTTATCTGGAGACGAACCCTTTTATCCACCAGAAGAAGTATATGTCGCTCTGCGGATGCTCCAGAAGTAAGGCTTCCCTCGACTTGCGGCGGCTGGTAGAGGAAGGGAAACTGCGGTGGGAAAAGCTGGGTACTTCCCATCTATATTATAAGGTAGAAGAGCCGGTTTCCGGCGAGACAAATCCAAAATAATTCATTAACTTTGCGAGTATTAATGTTGACTAAAATAAAATGCGATGAAAACAAACATTCCTGAACGTATCGCCGCCCTACGGGAGGCTATGAGGCAACAGAAGGTTGACGCTTACATCATACCCAGTTCCGACCCGCATCTAAGCGAGTATCCGGCCGATCGCTGGAAATCGAGAGAATGGATATCCGGCTTCACCGGCTCGGCGGGAACGATCGTGGTCACCGCGGACAAGGCGGGCTTATGGACTGATTCCCGGTATTTCCTGCAAGCGGCCAGCCAACTGGAAGGTTCCGGTATCGAACTCTATAAGTTGGCGCTTCCGGAGACACCGTCTATCACGGAATTCCTCTTGCATGAGTTACACGCCGGACAGGCCGTTGGGCTGGACGGGCAAACCTATAGCGCCGCCGAAGCGAGTGCCTTGGCAAATAAACTAAGCCGTAAAGAAATCAAGCTGGATACCTCGGCCGACCTGATCGAGGGTATCTGGAAGGACCGTCCCGCCGTTCCCGGAAACCCGATATTCGAGATGCCGGAGGCATTAAGCGGAGCCTCCGTGCACGAGAAACTAGACCTAATCAATAACCAGCTGCGGAGCGAGGGCGCCGATTGCTTGATCCTCGCCGCCTTGGACGAGATCGCGTGGACATTCAATATCCGGGGTACGGACGTGACCTATAACCCGGTCGTAGTCAGCTACGCCTTCGTATCGGAGGATGAGAGCGTGCTATTCATCAAGCCGGAGAAGCTGACCGCCGAGATCACCGAGCATTTGAAGAAAGAAGGGGTTACGCTGGCCGAATACTCCATGATCCAGAGGTATCTATCCCGCCTACCGGAAAACAGCCGGGTATTCGTGGATATGAACAAGACGAACGTCTCCTTATACGACGCGATCCCGGGAAGCTGTACGATCGTGGAAGGGATCTCCCCCGCCAACCACTTGAAGAGCATCAAGAACGAGACCGAGATCAAGGGATTCCAAAACGCCGTGGTAAAAGATGGTGTCGCCTTGACAAAATTCTATATCTGGCTGGAGAAACAAATGGCGGAAGGAGCCCAAGTTACAGAGATCAGCGCCGCCGAGAAGCTGACAGCCTTACGTGCGGAACAACCGCAATACATCATGGATAGCTTCGGCACGATCTGCGGCTACGCCGAGCATGGAGCGATCGTTCATTACTCCGCTACGCCGGAGACGGACGCGACCTTGAAACCGGAAGGATTACTTTTGATCGATTCCGGCGCGCAATATCTGGACGGTACGACGGATATCACCCGCACGATCGCCCTTGGAGAGCCGACGGAGCAGATGAAAAAGGATTTCACCCGTGTGTTGAAAGGTACGATCAGCTTGGCGAAAAGCAAGTTTCCCGCCGGAACACGAGGTTCCCAGATCGATATCCTTGCCCGTAAAGCGCTATGGGATTCCGGAATCAATTACTTGCACGGAACCGGTCACGGTATCGGCCATTGCCTAAACGTACACGAAGGCCCCCAAAGCATCCGCATGGAGGAGAACCCGGTGACCTTGAAGCCCGGAATGGTAATCAGCGACGAGCCGGCCATGTATCGTACCGGCGAATACGGTATCCGTACGGAGAACATGATCTTGGTACGTGAGGACAGCGAAACGGAATTCGGGAAATTCCTAGGATTCGATACGCTGACGCTTTGTTTCATCGACACGAGCTTGATTATCATCCCCATGCTCTCTGTCCGTGAGCACGCTTGGCTGAACAAGTACCACCAAATGGTCTACGACAAGATCAGCCCGTTCTTGAACGAGGAGGAGAAAGCTTGGCTGAAAGAGAAAACAACAGAAATTTAAACAACTAAAAATGGCATTAATTAAATCCGTTCGTGGCTTTACCCCGAAGATCGGTAAAGACACTTTTTTAGCAGACAACGCCACGATTATAGGTGACGTAGAGATCGGTGAAGGTTGCAGTATCTGGTTTGGCACCGTGCTTCGCGGCGACGTGAACTCGATTCGCATCGGCAACGGCGTAAACGTACAGGATGGTTCCGTCCTTCACACCTTATATGAGAAATCGACGATCGAGATCGGCGATGATGTATCCATCGGCCATAACGTAACGATCCACGGGGCGAAGATTTGCAATGGCGCCTTGATCGGAATGGGCTCCGTGGTATTGGATCACGCCGTAGTAGGCGAGGGAGCGATCATCGCCGCAGGTTCCGTAGTATTAAGCAAGACGATCGTCGAGCCGGGCAGCATCTACGCCGGAGTTCCCGCTAAGTTCGTCAAGAAGGTAGATCCCGAGCAAGCGAAGGAGATCAACCAAAAGATAGCCAAGAACTATCATATGTATTCTTCTTGGTATAAAGAATAATAGCATGTATTTGATTATTTGAATTATAAACCATATATTTGTATCTATGAAAAAAGGGACAATAATATGGAGTTAGTAATCTTTCTTGGAGTTGTCGGGATTATTTGCCTAATAGGCTTAATTTACACGTATACCCCTTCAGGCAAAAAGTGGTTACATGAAAAATAATTCAAATAAAGGAATTCAAAACAATAAACACTATTTGTCTCGAAGCGTGAGATGGATAGTGTTTATTTTTATAGTAGGAATCGGAGGGTATCTAACGTTACCCTCCAATTATTATTTGCGCAGAGCGCTTACTCATTTATTACCCAAGATCGATCAATATCCGATTTTCGAGAACCGGGTCGTAAAAGCAGGTTCGCCCCGCCCTTGGGAACTATCGGAAGCTTACAATACGAAAAGTATTCCAGAGCGTTATCTTCCCCGGTTTGAGGAACTGGGTACGGTTGCCTATGTAATCATCCAAGACAATCGACTGCTATTCGAGCAATATTGGGAAGATTATTCCCCGGAATCGCATAGCAATTCCTTCTCGATGGCGAAAAGCATCGTCTCGTTAGCGATCGGCTGTGCTATCGACGATGGATTTATCCGCAATGTCGATCAACCGGTAAGCGACTTTTTCCCGGAATTCAAGGGATACGACGGAAAGGCCCTAACGCTTCGCCATTTGCTGACCATGAGCGCCGGCGTGGATTTCGACGAGGCTTACAGCTCTCCTTTCTCTCCTACCACCCAGTTGTATTATGGCGATGACCTACAGGAAATTGCCTTCGGGATGAAAGAGATCGACGAGCCCGGCGTAAACTTTATCTACCAAAGCGGCGTGACACAACTGCTGGGCTTTATCGTGGAGAAGGCTACCGGCGAGAAACTCAGCGATTATGTATCCCGCAAACTATGGACTCCGATGCACGCCGAGGAAAGCGCCCTTTGGAGCCTCGACCGGAAGGACGGCATGGAAAAAGCCTATTGCTGTTTCAACAGTAACGCCCGTGATTTCGCCCGCTTCGGACAATTATTACTCAACAACGGCCAATGGGATGACCGGCAATTGATCTCTCCCGCTTATCTGGCGGAAGCGACAAGCCCCGATACCCGTCTTGTCTATAAGGATCTCGGCAAACCCAACCATTGTTACGGATTCCAATACTGGATTCTCGATTACAAAGGGATGAAGATCCCTTATATGAGAGGAATCTTGGGGCAATACGTCTTCACGCTCCCGGAAAAGAACGCCGTGATCGTAAGACTCGGGCACAAACGCAGCGATACTTATACCGCCGACCAATATTATCCGGACGATATAAATACATGGTTGGACGCGGCGATGGACTTACTTCAATAAGAATCTATTTATCAAACGATCTAAAAATAAACGCACATGAGAAAAACGATTTTAACGACAGCGCCATTGGCGGCACTCCTATTGCTTTCTTGCGCACAGAAACCCAGTACGCAAAAGCCGGACATCACGTATATGCCGCAACCACCGTTCAATCCGCCGACGTATGTTTGCTACAAGGCCCCCGCTCCTATCAAGATCGACGGAAAGCTTTCTCCCGGGGAATGGGACGCGATACCTTGGACCAGCGACTTTGTGGATATCGAAGGCGACAAACGCCCAGCCCCTCACTTCCAGACCCGGGCCAAGATGACTTACGATGATAACGGAATGTACTTCGCCGTCCTTATGGAGGAGCCGCACGTATGGGCGACCATCACGGAACACGACGCCGTGATCTTCCATGACAACGACTTCGAGATCTTCCTGAATCCTACGAACGACACCCATAATTATCTGGAGTACGAGGTGAACGCCTTGGGTACGGAATGGGACTTGTTCTTAACCCGCCCCTACCGGGATAATCCGCAAGTATTGAATAACTGGGAGTTCGCCGGAATGAAATCCGCTGTTTATGTGGACGGTACGCTGAATAACCCGAAAGACACGGATAAATCATGGAGCGTAGAGGTATTCATTCCTTGGACTTCCGTATTCCAAATGGACAGAGGAAAAGAAAAGCCGGAAATCGGCGAGCAGATCCGTGTGAACTTCTCCCGTGTGGAATGGACAACGGACGTGAAAGACGGTAAATACGTGAAAGTCCCTATCCAAGGAGAGGATAAGATTCGCGAGTACAACTGGGTATGGGCGCCTACCGGGGTAATCAATATCCATATGCCCGAATACTGGGGTTATGTACAAATATCGGATAAGATTGCGGGAGAAGGTGAGACTCCTTTCGTAAAACATCCTTCGGAGGAGACGAAATGGATCTTGCGTAATTTATATTACCGTCAGAATGAGTTCGCCGCAACCTTCGGGCATTATGCCGATAACATCAACGACTTGAAGGCAAACGAGCTATGCCCGCAAGAGATCGCCAATCAACTGGAAATACATACGACACCTTCTATGTACGAGATATCGCTACCCACATCGGACGGTACGGTATGGAATATCCGGCAAGACGGTCTGGTATGGCCTAAAAAGAAATAACATAATTTATTAATCAACTTACATATCATGAAACAAAACAATTTATGGATAGCGGCCTTGGCTTTAGGCATCACGCTATCGGCTCACGGACAACAAAGCGGTGGAGGCATCTCACCCACGATGTTGCAGCAAATCAAACAGTCTTATCAGGGAACGCCGGCCGATAAGGCGATCCGTAATGCGATCACCAATAACGACATCAACAAACTTGCCGTTAATGGGGAGAGCAAGAACAATTTGGATACTTACTTCTCCAATAAGGTAGAGAGCAAAGGGATCTCCAACCAACGTTCCTCGGGCCGTTGCTGGCTTTTCACGGGATTGAACGTATTCCGTGCACAGGCGATCCATAAATACGACATGGGTGAATTCCAATTCTCCCAGAATTATTCTTTCTTCTGGGATCAATTGGAGAAAGCGAACCTTTTCTTACAGGGCATCATCGATACTCGTCTGAAACCAATGGACGACAAGATGGTGGAATGGTTATTCAAGAACCCGATCGGAGACGGAGGGCAGTTCACGGGTGTCTCCGATATCTTGACCAAGTATGGTGTGGTTCCCGCCGAGGTCATGGTAGAGACCAACAGCAGCAACAGTACCGGACGCATGAGCAACCTGATCGGATTAAAGCTGAAAGAATACGGCTTGCAACTTCGCGACCTGTCTACGACCAAAGGCACGACCGTAGCGGATCTGGAGAAAAAGAAGACCGAGATGCTAGGTACGATTTACCGTATGCTCGTATTGAACTTGGGAGAGCCGCCTACGAAATTCACGTGGACTCGCAAAGACGCTAAAGGGAATCCGGTAGAGACGAAGGAATATACGCCTCAGTCCTTCTTCCAAGAATATATCGGGGACGATTTGAAAAACAACTATGTCATGTTGATGAACGATCCGAGCCGCGATTATTATAAGTTGTATGAGATCGATTACGACCGCCACGCTTACGATGGGAAGAACTGGACTTACGTAAACCTTCCGATCGAGGATATCAAACAAATGGCTATCGCTTCCATCAAGGACAGTACCATGATGTATTTCTCTTGCGACGTGGGCAAGTTCTTCGATCGTGACAGAGGTATTCTGGATGTAAACTTCTACGATTACGGTTCATTGATGGGTACGACTTTCGGCATGGATAAGAAACAACGTATCCAGACATTCGCCAGCGGTTCCTCACACGCCATGACCTTGATGGCTGTTGATCTCGACGCGAATGGAAAGCCGAAGAAATGGATGGTTGAGAATAGTTGGGGTCCCGGAGCGAACGCCGGCCACCTCATCATGACAGACCAATGGTTTAATGAGTATATGTTCCGTCTGGTAGTCAACAAAAAGTACATCACGGATCAAGTAAAAGAGATCTTGAAACAAACACCGACTCGTCTTCCCGCTTGGGACCCGATGTTCGCTGAAGAGGATTAAAATAAAATACGGATGAGATAGACAACGCGAATCGTTCAATTACCAATCCGTACATCTATCTCATCCGTATTCCATTGCTATATCAAAAGAGTCTGGGCATACAATCACTCGAATAGCAAACCCGGCTTTATCTATTAACGGATATGGATTTGTCGCAAGATTTGATCCGTCGCTCCTACACTGTTTTTCACAAAATCACCGGCAGCTTGCCCGGAGGTTTCCAAGGCTGTCGGGTCGGTCAATAACTCGTCCATCTTCGTTCGGAAAGAGGAATCGTCTGTGATGGAGAAACCACCACCTACGGCGATCAGATCCTTCGCCTCCTTAAACTTATGGTATCTCGGGCCGAATAAGACCGGCATCCCATAAACGGCGGCTTCCAACGTGTTGTGGATACCCGCTCCGAAACCACCACCGATATAAGCGATCTGTCCATAGCGATAAATGGAAGATAAGAGTCCGAAACTGTCGATGATCAAGCAATCCTTATCGGCCAGATCATCCTCATGCGCCTCCGATAGACGGACGGACGGACGTTTTAGCATCGCCTCGATAGAAAGGAGATGTTCCCGGTGAATCTCATGCGGGGCGATAATCAACTTCATCTCCGGATGCTCATGGAAATAAGGGATAAAGATCGCCTCGTCTTGAGGCCATGAACTGCCGGCCACCATCACGATCGGCCTCTTACCCTCCTTGCTTTCCAAGAAACGTTCGATAAACGGAAGCTCACGAGCTTGCTTACGGACATCCAACACCCGATCAAAACGGGTATCGCCGGTCACCGTCACATTCGTGATACCGAACTCGTTCAAGAGTTTCATCGAACGCTCGTCCTGAACAAAAAGATGATTAAAATAAGATAGCATCTTCCGGTACGGCTTTCCGAACCATTGGAAAAATAGCTGGTCGGGGCGGAATATAGCGGAAATGATATAAACCGGTATTCCCCGCTTCCGCAACTCACGCAAATAGTTCCCCCAAAACTCGTACTTGATAAATATGGCGATCGCCGGGTTCGCCAAATTCAGGAACTTCTTCACCCGGAAAGGCGTATCGAAAGGAAGATAGCAGATCACGTCCGCTCCCTTGTAATTCTTCCGTACCTCATAGCCAGAGGGAGAAAAGAAAGTCAGCAACACCTTATACTCCGGATGTTCCGCCTTGATCTTCTCGATCATAGGACGCCCTTGCTCGAACTCGCCCAGCGAGGAGGCATGGAACCAGATGTATTTAGCGTTCCGGTCGATCTTCTCACGAAGTATGGAATTTGTTTTCCATTGCCCGAATCGCATCAGTCTCGCCTTTTTATGGAAAGGCGAGATCAAAGCGACTACAAAAGCGTAGAGATGTATTGCTAAACTGTACATGATTATTTTAATATCTCGATAGCCCGTTGGATACGGCGGATAGACTCCTCTTTACCTAAAGCCTCGGTAATATCAAAGATGCCGGGGCCCTTGCCCTCGCCAACCAAGGCCAGACGGGCGGCGTTCATGATATTCCCCAAATGATATCCCTTGCTCTCGATCCAAGCCTTGCACTCGTTCTCGGTACCTTCTACGTCGAACGGCTCACGGGCACGCAGTTGCTCGATAAACTCCCCCAATTGAACAGCCGAATCTTCCTTCCAGCGTTTCTTGCGAGTCTTCTCATCGTACTCCGTCGGGGCGATAAAGAAGAAAGAGCAAAGATCCCATAACTCACTCACGAAATTGACACGGCCTTTCATCATGCCGACTACTTTCTCTACATAAGCATGGGTAGTCTGGATACCGTGGCTTTCCACGATCGGCAAGAATAGGTCAGCGATCTCCGTATTACTCTTCTCCAGCAAATAGTGGTGGTTAAACCATCTGCCTTTCTCATAATCAAACTTAGCGCCGCTCTTGCTGCAACGAGACAGGTCGAACAAACGGATCAAATCATCCATGCTCATCACCTCTTGGTCATTACCCGGGTTCCAGCCCAGCAAAGCGAGGAAGTTTACGACAGCCTCGGGGAAGTAGCCACTCTCACGATAGCCCGATGAAACATCACCCGTCTTCGGATCGTGCCATTCCAAGGGGAATACAGGGAAGCCCAGACGATCGCCGTCACGCTTGCTCAACTTACCGTTACCTTCCGGTTTCAACAGCAACGACAGATGGGCGAAACTAGGCATCGTATCTTCCCAACCGAAGAAACGATATAATAATACGTGAAGCGGCGCGCTCGGCAACCACTCCTCACCACGGATCACATGGGTAACCTCCATCAAATGGTCGTCAACGATATTCGCCAAGTGGTAAGTAGGCAATTGGTCGGCCGATTTATATAATACCTTATCATCCAAGATAGAGGAGTTGATAACGACCTCGCCACGGATCAAGTCGTTCACGTGGATATCCTCATTCGGCTCGATCTTGGCACGAACTACGTACTGATGACCTGACTCGATCAGGCTCTGAACCTCTTCCGGAGAAAGCGTCAACGAGTTGCGCATTTGCGAACGGGTAGAGGCGTCGTATTGGAAATTGGCGATCTCCTTCCGTTTCTCCTCCAACTCGGCAGGCGTATCGAACGCTATATAAGCATGGCCATCGTTCAGCAATTGATCGACATACTTCTTGTAGATCTCACGACGCTCGCTCTGGCGATACGGACCGTAGTTGCCGCCGAAGCTCACGCCCTCGTCGAACTTGATACCCAGCCAAGTCAAGGCCTCGATGATATAGTCTTCCGCCCCGGGAACGAAGCGTTGGGAATCCGTATCCTCGATACGGAGAATCATATCACCGCCATTCTGTTTAGCGAATAAATAGTTGTATAAAGCCGTGCGGACACCTCCGATATGCAGCGCCCCCGTAGGACTAGGTGCGAAGCGTACTCTTACTTTTCTTTGAGTCATAATACTTACATTCTATAATAATGCGGCAAAAGTACGCCTTTTTTTCCGCTTAGTGAAGTTTTTTACGTATATTTCGGACGCAAAAAGGAATCTATATGAAACAGAAGAATTACAATATACCGACCGTGGTCTACTTCGTGGTGACCGCGTTACTTATCGCCTACTTCTTCCCCCGGGAGGGAAAATTCCGTTATCAGTTCTATGAGGGCAAGCCTTGGAGATATGGATTACTCACCGCCCCGAGCGATTTCCCGATCTACAAGACCGACGACGAGGTAAAAGCGGAGAAAGACAGCGTACTCCGTAAGTTCGAGCCTTATTACCGCATGAACCCCGACATCCAGAAGCAAGAGGTCGAGAAACTGCGTGCCAACTACAATAACGGCAATAACCTGCGAAGCAAAGTATCCCCCGCTTACATGCAGTATATAGAGAGCAGCCTGATCAACTTATACAAGAACGGTATCATCTCGTCGCAGGATCTGGACGAGCTACGGAAAGAGGAATACTCCCGTGTCAACCTCTTGGAGAACGCCGTCGCACAGCCTCGCTACGTGAGCGACTTCTTCACCGTGCGCACCGCCTACGAGTTCATTATCAACAACTGCCCGCCGCGGCTGGACAAATCGATCCTGCAATCGTGTGACATCAATAACTACCTCACCGAGAACATATCCTATGCCGCCGACATGTCCGACAAGATCAAGGAGGATATGCTACAGAGCGTATCTATCGCTAACGGTATGGTACAAGCCGGAGAGCGTATCGTAGACCGGGGCGAGATCATCGACAACCATACCTACAACGTGCTCCGTTCCCTAAAGGCCATACACGAGGCCAAGACGGGGGGCACGCAGACACAAGGCATCATACTGGCCGGGCAATTCGTGCTCGTCTTCGGACTGATGTTCTGTTTCTGGCTCTACCTATGGTCTTTCCGCTTGAAGATATTCCATAACCGGAAGAACGTACTATTCTTGATCCTCTGCATATTCGTGAGTTGCATCCTTACGGAACTATGTGTTACCTACGCATTATTCAACGTATATATATTGCCGTTCGCCATCGTACCGATCGTAGTACGTACCTTCTTCGATTCCCGGACGGCGCTTTTCACGCACCTTATTATCGTGCTGATCTGCTCGTTGATGGTACCTTTCCCGCATGAGTTCCTGTTGTTGCAAATCGTGGCGGGTATGGTAGTGACGTTCAGCTTGAAGGAGTTGAGCGAACGTTCGCAACTGATCCGTTGCGCCGTCTTCATCTTCCTCTCCTACGCCGCCTGCTACCTCAGTCTCACGTTGTATCAAGAGGCGAACTTAAACAAGATCAACTGGATGATGATGCTTTATTTCGGTATCAACTTCATCCTGCTGATGTTCACCTACGTATTGGTATATATGTTGGAGAAGACGTTCGGATACGTGTCCAGCATCACGCTGGTGGAACTGTCCAACATCAACAACCCGATCTTGAAGAAGCTTAGCGAGACTTGCCCGGGTACGTTCCAGCACTCCTTACAGGTATCCATCCTAGCCTCCGAGGCGGCCGCCAAGATCGGTGCGAACTCGCAATTGGTCCGTACCGGCGCCCTTTACCATGACATCGGAAAGATGAGCAACCCTGTCTTCTTCACCGAGAACCAGACAAGCGTGAACCCGCATAACCAGCTGGCATTCGACCAGAGCGCGCAGATCATCATCAGCCACGTCACCGAGGGCGTGAAGATCGCCGAGAAGGCCATGCTACCCAAGGCGGTTATCAGTTTCATCCGTACCCACCACGGACGTGGCAAAGCGAAGTATTTCTACAACTCTTTCAAGAATCAATACCCGGACAAGCCAATTAACGACGAGCTATTCACCTACCCCGGTCCGGACCCTTTCTCGAAGGAGACCGCCGTACTGATGATGGCCGATTCCGTGGAAGCCGCCTCCCGCAGCTTGAAGGAACATACCGAAGAGAGTATCAACGCCTTGGTGAACAAGATCATCGACGGGCAGATCGCCGACGGCTTGCTAAAGAGCGCTCCCTTAACCTTCAAGGATGTGGAGACCATAAAGAGCGTATTCGTAGACAAACTGAAAACGATGTTCCATACCCGGATCAGCTATCCGGACTTGAAAAAACAATAGCGAACCAGCATGAACGACCACCTACTCTACTTAGCCTCGACAGGGATCGTAGCCTTTACCTGCCTTCTGGTCAGCGGACTGCTGTTGTCGCTGAAGACCTTGCGGGAAAGCACGATCCCCAAGTACCGGACGGCCTGCAAGTATCTCGCCTTGGCCTCGGCATTGGTAGGCATAGGGCATATCTTCATCTTGTCCTCCGGCACGGACGAGCGAACCATCATGGAGTTGTTCTACTTCCCCATCCTGCTGATCAGTGCCTCGCAAGCGTTGCTGTTCACGTTCCTGCTCACCCTCTTATTCAGGGGAAAGAACGTGACCCGGAGGAATATCCTCCTCCACGCCATGCCTACGATCGCGCTTACCGTAGCCTACACGATCGCTTGTCTCTTCCGGGAGGATGTCCATACGTATCGTTTCGACGTATGGTGGGATAATATTGGGAACCCGCCCCTGCTGATACGTACGCTCACGTGCCTCGTATACCTTGTCCAGCTAGGGGGCTATACGCATTTTTTCTTCCGGGAGCGGGCGATCTATCTAGGTAACCTGAAACAGATACCCCAATCACCCGAGCGACTGGAATTGCGCTGGGTAACCCGTGCCTTCCTATGGGCGCTGGGTATCGGCATCGCCGCCGTGAGCCTCTGTTTCTTCCCGAATAATTACTATAACACGGCGGTCAACTTCGTGTTCGCCCTCTTCTACGCCTCGGTATCGATCCACTACGCCAACTACCATTACACGTACGACCAACTATACCTGCGGCTCAACCTCGCCCCGCAAGCCAACGCCGATACCGATCCCAACCGGATGGACCTAGAGGATCTGATCGGCGGGTTGCTGGAAATCGAGGAGGACGAGTTGTTCCAGCAAGCGCAAAACTATATGGCCAGTTCCTCACCCTTCCTCAACCCGAATTTCAGCCGGCAAGACCTAGTACGTGCCCTCGGTACTAACGAGAAGTATCTCTCCACCTCCATCAAGGACAAGCTGAACATCACGCTCAAGGAATACATCGACCGCTACCGGGTCAACCACGCCCGTACCGAGCTGTTGATGCCGGGCGACAGCCGGAGCATGGAAGAGATCGCTGTCGGCGCGGGCTTCACCAGCTCCCGCACCTTCTCGCGTATCTTCCAGAAAATACTGGGAGTCACCCCCGCCCAATACCGGCGGCAGGCGCAACAATGAGCATTTTCACTTACCACCCTCGCCGTCGACTGTCAATAACGACACGAACTCATCGATACCGATAAGTTCCACTTTCGGGAAATCAATCGCATGAAGCACATCAAAATGATGATCTTGACTGACTATAAAGGAAGCGTTCGCAGCGATGGCGCAATCCACGAACTTATTATCATCCGGATCCGCCTGTATCAAGTTAAAACGAAAGTGCACGTCAAGCCTTACCGTATTTTTCCGGGAGATTATCGCCTTGATAACATTGCCGGCGATATCCCCACCCATCTTTTGCGATAGGATCTCCTCGTATTCTGATAGGATCTCATTGGTATAGCACAAGATGTACTTCTCCGAGAAGAACTCTTTCCACACCGTATAATAGGCCCCCCGCCTAGACAAGGAGATCAAGAGGCAATTCGTATCCAACACTACCCGCCTCATCGCTGTCCGTTATAAGGGATACGCATATGCTCATTCTTCCATTGATCTATCACTTGGTCGTTTAGCTTGCCGCTATCCCACAGCTTATCGATCGCTATCTCTGCCTTCCGGGCGAAATACGCCGAGAGCATATCCTTGATCTCGTTCAAGGTATCATCGCTCTCCACATACGACATCAAGTCCAATATCTCCAATTGAGCCGCGCTAAATACCGTTCTTTCCATTTTCATCCTTTTTTGTTGTTGATACCCCACAAAGGTATCATTTTTCCCAAATCTGTCCTCTTTTTTCCCGGATTTGTCCTCTCATTCTTACCCCGAAGCCCGTTCTTTGCCGGCAGTAATCACTTAATAAAGGAATACCATGGCAGAACAAATCATTCTCAACACAGACTTGTACGATAACCTGCTCACCGAGCGCAAGGGCGACTACACCGCCAAGCCGCGCATCACCGGGACATTGTATAACACGGACATCGCCGCACGCATCGTGGCCGCACGTACCGAGTACCAACACGGCACGATCCTCAACATCCTCGACATGGCCGACAGCCATAAGGTGCAGGCCATCGCCGAGGGCAAGAGCGTGGTGGACGGCGTGGGCCAATACCTCGTCAACGTGCAGGGGGCCTTCGAGGGCGAGAAGGCGCAGTTCGAACCCGGGAAGCACGCCCTCGGCATCACCTACACCATGGGCAAGCTCTTGCGCGAGACCCTCAAGCTGGTGAAGGTGGTGGTGAACGGCGTGGCGGCCGTAGGTCCGGTGATCAATACCGTGACCGACTCCACCTCCAAGGCCATCAACGGGCAGCTCAGCTCCGGCGGAGCCCTCGTGCTGGGCGGCGTGAACCTGAAGATACAGGGCGACGATCCCTCCATCGGTGTCTACCTCACCCCCACCACCGAAGGGGCCGCACCGATGAAGGCACCCGTGGTGATCGCCAACTCGCCCTCGCAGGTGATCGTGCAGATGCCGACGCTGGCCGACGGGCAGTACACCGTGAGCCTCACCACGCAATACAGCGGAAGCCGTAACGTAAAAGAGCCCCGCACCTACACCTTCCCCATCATCCTTATCGTAGGAGAAGGCGGTGGGGGCGATAGCGAGAGTCCGGACGAGATCTGAGGACAACGTTGTCCGGCATGTCCGGACAACGGCTGCCAAGCATCGAGGACAATGGCTGCCAAGCCTGCCGGACAGGGGCTACCGGACCTGCCGGAAAAAACAACCGATTTATAAACCCTATTATACACATAGAACATGAGAACATCATTACATGACATCCACCTATCGGCAAGGCGAATATTCGCCTTGCTGATCAGTGTCGCGACACTGATCCCCACCCTCCCGACAGCGGCCCGCGCGCAAGCGGAACCTCCCGGGGCGCTCGACATGGCCACCCTGCCGGGCACCCTAATGAACAATGACTACTACATCAACCTCGCGTACCTAAACGGCACGTGGGTGTACAAAGTAGGGGCATCCTACACGCAGGCCCCGACCACCGGCACCCCCTTCAACGGTACCATCACCGGCACGATGCCCGAGGCAGGCCGGCAGTTCGTCATACACCCCTCCACCGATCCCGACAGCGGCAACCCACCGGCGCTGACGCTGAAAGACGCCGTCATAACCTCAAATTCCAACCAGCTCTTCTATATCAAGGCCGACGCGGAACAGACCCTCCGGATCGAGGGGGAGAACCGGATCGAGATCATGAGCGACCTCATCTATAACTTAGGCACGCTCACCCTGACCGTAGCCGACGCGCAGGAGATAAGCCAAGGTATCCTAAACGGATCTCCCACGGGCACGGGTACGCTCACGGTCTATGCCCAAGCGCCGCTCAGCATCGGCAGCATCCGAAACTACGGGGCCAGCCGGATGCATCTGGACGGAGAGATACATGTCATCAATAAAACACAGGGTGCCTCAGCCTTTACAAACAGCAATACCTCGCCGGACGCGATCACGTTCGGGGATAACGCACGGATCCACCTGCAAGCGAACGGGCTCTGCACCGATGCACGCGGCTTTATCGAACTGGATTTCGATACCGCCCCGACCGATGGCCGGACGCTGTCCGTCACCCCGGCAGGCGATACCCAGCCGGCGGCCACCTTCGCGACCGACGGGACCTGCGTGAGTTACGCCTTCCTCGCCGCAGCCGATACGCGGTATACCGCCTCCCTCGACGGCGAGCGGCTATATGCCGGCAGGCGTTACAGCGGGTCTTCCTATAAAGACGGAGACTACCCCTTCTTCCGGACAGACGGGGCATACTGCCGATACCAAGGCGCCACCGCCACCCGCCCCACCCCGCAGCCGCTCGACCTTTCCAAGGACTACGGCTACGGCAGCACCCGCACCGGCATCGACCTCTTCTTCGACCCCGCGGACGGATGGTACTGCGACGAGAAGATGTTCGACGGGACGGTGACGACAAACGGCAGCTCATCCTACATCAACATCCCCGCCACCATCCATGCCGAGGGCGAGGCTACGCTTACGCTGGACAAGGTAAATTTCCAGCTCCCGACGGGCACGGCCCTCACGGTAGCGAGCGGGACGGTGACGCTCCAAAACAACACCTACAACGCCCTCCTGTCCGGAACCCACGCGCTCCGGGTAGAGACGGGAGCCACCTGCCTCATCTCGCCGCCCGCCGACCCAGATAACACCTTGGCGCTGACAGCCGCCGAGCAGGCCATCCACCCCGAAGGCGGCGGAACCGTGAAGGGCCTTGTCCAATTCACATGGCCGGAATCTCCGTCTTACAACATCTACCTCGAATCGGCGGAACCGGCGGAGTATCCGTATGGTCCGACCTTCGCTCTTACAGGCATGAAGAGCATAGCCACGAACTACCCGCTCTCCTTCTGCCTAAAAAGTCAGTCGCCGGGCTTGAAACAGGAAGGCTACCGCTCCGACGACCCGGAGCAAACCTACCTCAGCACCTTCCCCGCCGCCCATCCCGACGGGCTGACAAGCTACACGGGATTGCGCGAAATCACGCCCGCATGGATCGTGATCGACAAGGAGACGGCCTTCGACGCGAGCATGCCGGGCCAATGGCTGCGCGTCACCGAGAAGGGTGTCCTTACGGTAGGGAAGATAGGAGAAAATGGAGTATTTCCACTGGTGAATGATCTCGAGCTGCAGGACGGCGGGCAGATCCGGTTCGCCGATGACGGCGTGCTAGGACTCGTAGCGGCCCGCTTCACCCACCTCTTCCCCAACCGCAACCAATGGCGGGCTACCACGCTAGCGGCCGATAATGCCGACAAATTAGCCGGCGATGCGGGAACCCCTTGCTACGTACGTACCGGATATCCCGACGCCACCGACCAGACTTGGCAGCCGGCGGATCCCGACAACCTGTATATGCAGTTCGCCGCGGGTGACCCCGTGCTGATCGCCGGCGAAGGCCCGGAGACAGACACGCTGCGCCTCAATTACGGCAATACCTACCTCTTCAAGGACAGCCCCGACTCCCCCGTCGAGCCCACCAGCCCCGCCGAGCCGCTCAACACGGGCGTGTTCCTCTTCAAGGGCAATCGGGCCTCGTACAATGTGGAGATGCGAAACATATACGTCCTCAGCGACGACGGCAGCCGCTTCGAGCTGAAGGACCGGGTTACCCTGCGACCCTTTGAGAGCTATGTCGTGGCCAATGCCGCCACCCAAGCCCTGCTGAAGAGCCTCCGCTTGGACGGTATCGTCACGGGTACGGAGCTGGCCGAGATCCCGGCGGACAACAGCTTCCGCGCTTGGACCGCCGACGGACGTTTGCACCTTAGCACCGACCATGCCGAGAAGGTGGCCGTATACCACGTCAGCGGGACCTTGAAGTGCTATCTGCCGCTCTTGCGCGGCGAGACGACGATCGCCCTTCCTTCCGGCATCTATCTCGTCCGCCAAGGCGGTACAACGATCAAGGTCGTCCTGTAGAGCATACATTATATTATATACACTAAAACAGATACAAATATGAGAACATTCAGATATATCCTATCCTTGCTAGCCGCTACGCTCGTCCTGCTGGCGCAGCCGGCGATGGCGCAAGCCCCGGAGACGAGCACGAAGGCGCAACCTTCCGACCCAGTCTTCCCATACCTCCTCACCATCCAGCAACCCGCCGAGGGAGCGACGCTGGACGTAATGATCATGAACGCTGCCGGCACGTACACCGCCGTATCCTCCGGCCAGACCGTCTACAACGGGACCAAGGTAGACCTCTTCTTCGCCCCGCAGGAAGGCTACCGACTGACGGAAGGCTCCATCACCTACAACGGCAACGCTACGACAGCGGAGACCCTGGCACCGAACGACAAGGGCTACACCGCACAGCGTAGCTTCACGATGCCCGCCCAGCCGGTGACGGTTACCGCCGAGGCCGAGCTTATCCGCTACACGATCGCCTACGATCCGGCCGGCGGCACCCTCCCGCAGGGCAGCCCCACCCAATATACCATAGTATCGGACGATCTCACCCTCCCTAAGCCCACACACGCCAATACCTACCTCTCCTTCGAGGGCTGGAAAGACGCCGACGGGAATACGGTAGCGACCGTGGCGAAAGGCTCCACCGGCGATCTCTCCCTCACCGCCCAATGGAAAGAGAGCGAGCTGGCAGAGGCGGTAGGACAGCCGACCGAGACCCGGATCACCACCACCACCATGACCGCCGATGAGATACTGGCCGATCTTGCCGCCACATGGCCCAAGCTCA
The DNA here is from genome assembly GCF_003670185.1 of Parabacteroides sp. CH2-D42-20. NCBI lineage: Bacteria > Pseudomonadati > Bacteroidota > Bacteroidia > Bacteroidales > Tannerellaceae > Parabacteroides > Parabacteroides sp. CH2-D42-20. The sequence continues at coordinate 86,011 of NZ_RAYG01000002.1, forward strand.
CCTTCACCACCGACAGAGGCGACGTGATAGATAGCCCGATCTCGTGGAAACTGAAAGACGGCGCTACCCTCGACCTCACGCCCGGCAAGAAGAACCCCTTCGAATGGACAGCCACACCGCTGCCTGATGGCGTGAAAGGCAATGGGTACGTGATGAACGGCACCACGCAGGTCTACCTCGAAGCTCCCCCTATCACACCGGAAGACAACGGCGAGATCACGATAACGGCCGAGAACAAGTTCCAGCAAGACGGTGGTACCGACAACTACTTCAACGGAGAGATCAACGGTGAGGAGGGCAAGACCATAAACAAACTCACCCTCACCCCTCCCGCCGATACCGATATGACAATAAAGCTCAACGGGATAACCTCCGCGACCACCCTCATCAACGGGACCGGGACTGGGAAGACCAACCTCACCTTGAGCGGCACGAACAGCTTGGGCGCAGTCACGATCGAGTCCGGCAACGAATTGACGCTCACCCCCGGCGAGAATGTCGGCGACCTTGTCAACACCGCGGTCACCAACAAGGGCCATTTCACGGATCTTACCGCACGAGTGCCCACCGTGACACTCCCCGGCAACATCACCCTCGAACGGATAGACCCGGCGGCAAGTACCCCGATACCATCCACTGACAGCTACGCGGAGCTTAAGGCCGGCATAACCGCCCCCGAAGGCACCGCCATGGATTTGACGTATCTATGGCAGATTTTCAACGCACAGGCCGGCACATGGTCTACCGCCCCGGATGACTCGCAGCTGCGCAACGCCTCGAATACCTACAGGACGAGAACCGTAGGCCAGTATCGTTGCCTAGTTACCGCAGAGGTAACCGTAAACGTAAACGGCACGCCCACGACCACGACGCTCGCCACGCCCCCGGCTCCCGTAACTCCCGTAACTCCCATAACGCCTCCTACGCCACAGCCCGCTACCTATACCGTAACCCTCCCTGCCTTGGTAGGAGCCTCCACCACCCCTGCAGCCGGAGCGCATATGGTAACCGAAGGCGACGGCTTCTCCTTCACCCTCACCTTGGACGCAGACTATGACCAGTCCGTCCCCGTAGTGACCGTGAACGGAAACGCCCTCACCCCCGACGCAAGCGGCAAGTACACGATCGCCGATATTTCCGCCAACCTGACCGTAGCGATCACCGGTATCGTGAGAAATACCACAACCGGTATCGAGCAAGTGGAAAACGCTACCTTGATCCGTGCCGAGAGCGGAGCCTTGCTGATCCGTACGCCAGTCTCCGTGACAGCGCAGGTGATCGCCCTCACCGGAAACGTAGTCCGCACGGTACGGCTTCCCGCCGGAGACAGTCGTGTAGATGGCTTGGCTAGCGGTATCTATATCGTCCGCCTATCCAATGAGATAACGAAGAAAGTGATAATCCGATAGGCAAGGTTTCACGAGTGAGAGCGGCTGTCATCGCCGCTCTCACAAAAAGAGGTTGTTAGAATGCCCATTGTTAGGTTCTTATAATCGCAGTTATAAGCATCTTACAATGGGCATTCTAGCAACCTTACGATAGGCATCGTAATCAGGATAGGATAAAAGAGGTCGTTTTTAGCGTTCCAATAAGTCCAAGACCAGCTCGAAGCCTTCGGCGCCGCTATAATAAGGATCCGGGACGGGAATAGAATAAAGACAGTCACAAGAATAAACTACCGAAGCATTGTCTAACTGATTCTATTTCGTATATTTGCCATTGAAAACCAGAGACAAAAGAAGGATAAAGATATGACAGCATTAGAACTCAACGCAGAATTATTCCGCCAACTCAGTATCATCGCCGAAGATGAGACCTTGATGCGCAAAGCCGTAGAAGCCATCCGCCGTCTTGCGCAGCAAAAGGAAGCACAGACTGAAGAGACTGAATATATTAGTAAGGAAGAGGTACTGGAGGGAATAGATGCCGGACTGAAAGACATGATAGCCGGCAGAACACGGCCAGCGAATGAGTTATTAGAGGAGTTACGTCATGAATTATAGAATAAAAACAACCAAATCTTTCGATAAAGAAATCAAGCGGCTTGGTAAACACTACGCATCCATCGCAAATGACTATGCCGCACTCCTTGATGAACTGGCACAAAATCCCCGACTCGGTATCGACCTTGGAAGTGGTCTCCGCAAAATTCGTATGCAGATCACCTCCAAAGGAAAGGGTAAAAGTGGTGGCGCAAGGGTCATCACTTTTACTGTTATTGTATCGATGGAAGAAAGCGAAATTAATCTCCTTTATATCTATGATAAAGCGGATCGTCCCTCCATCAGCACACACGAAATAGAGAGACTGCTTCATAAAAACGGATTAAGGTAGCCTATCAGAGTAAACTCACAGGATACGATCCTTACAATATTCCAACAACCCGGCGCAAGCATCTTCCAATAGATCCAAGACCAACTCGAAACCTTCGGCACCGCTATAATAAGGATCCGGGACGTGATCGTACAACTTATTCCGGGAGAACTCTGTCATCTGATGTATCTTAGCGACGGATTCCAGATCGGGAGCCATCCGTTTCAAGTCCGTTATATTTTGGTCGTCCATGCCGATAATCAAATCGAAGTCATGGAAGTCCCACTGACGTACCGGACGGGAGATCGAATCCAACACATATCCCCTACGGGCCGCATGCGCCCGCATCCGTGAATCCGCCCGGTCTCCCTCATGATACCCGGCTATCCCGGCGGAATCGATCTCAATCCGATCTCCCAATCCCGCATCCTTCACCAACCTCTTCATTACTGCCTCCGCCGACGGAGAGCGACATATATTCCCCAAGCACACAAACAATAACCGTACCTTCTCCTCCTTCATCACTAAGCTCCTTTCCATTAATTTTCAATTCTCCATTTTCAATTCTCAAGCCGGGTCCACATCATAATGAACAAGCAACTGCTTAAACGGTACATATCCTTGCATCTCAGTATGAATACCCTCCAATATCTCACGAAGCGGAGCGATCCCGGCGGATATCTCGATCTTCAAGACGATCTTCTTGATATGAAGCGTCTGTACCCGGGTGATAGGCGGCGTAACCGGCCCCAACACCCGCTCACCTAAACGAGCACGAAGTTTCTCGGCGTATATAGCGGACATTTCCTGCAAAGCCTCCTCATTCCGACTCCGAAGGATCAAGACGATCAAACGGTAGTAAGGCGGGTAACGGAACATACTACGCTCGCTCAGTTGCAAGCTCACCATTTCCTTGTAAGCGAAACGCTGCACCATACGGATCAAAGGATGCTCCGGCTGGGTAGTCTGCAAGATCACCGTACCCCGCTTATCCCGCCTGCCGGCACGTCCGCTAACCTGTACCATCAACTGGTAAGCCCGCTCGTGCGCCCGGAAGTCTGGGAAATTCATCAGGCTATCGGCACTCAGAATTCCGACCACGCTGACATTCCCGAAATCCAATCCCTTCGACAACATCTGGGTACCAATCAAGATTTGTGTCTTCCCCTTCTCGAAATCCGAGATGATCCGCTCGTAAGCCGTGCGGGTACGGGCCGTATCGAAATCCAGCCGCTCCACCTTTGCCGCTGGGAATTGCCCAGCGATCTCCTCCTCTACCTTCTCCGTACCGAAGCCTTGCATCTTGAACTCCGTCCCCTTACACTCTGGACATACCTGCGGCAAGCGGTAGGTATAACCGCAATAATGGCAAACCAGCTGATTATGCGCCTTGTGGTAGGTAAGGCTAACGTCGCAATTCACGCAACGAGGCACCCACCCGCACCCTCGGCACTCGATCATCGGGGCGAATCCCCGGCGGTTCTGGAATAGGATCGCCTGCTCGCCCCGGGATAGGGCCTCCCGCACCTTCTCCACCAACAGAGGGGAGAAAAGGGTATCTTTCATGATCTTCTTGCGCTTTAGCTCCTTCACGTCCACCGTAATAATCTCCGGCATCAAGCAATCACCGTAGCGGGTAGATAACTCAACCAGACCGTATTTCCCCGCCGTAGCGTTGAAATAAGAATCGATGGAGGGAGTGGCGGAACCCAATAAGGTCTTACCGCCGTGCATACCCGCCAAGACGATGGCAGCGTTACGGGCATGGTAACGGGGTGCCGGGTCCTGCTGCTTATACGTATTCTCATGCTCCTCGTCCACGATAATTAAGCCCAAGTCCTTAAACGGAAGGAAGAGGGAAGAACGAACCCCCAATACCAGCATAGGCTCGTCGTTATGCAATAGCTTATTCCAAACTTCCACCCGCTCGTTATCCGAGAACTTAGAGTGGTAGACCAATAGCTTATCCCCGAATAATTTCGCCAGCCGTTCCGTGATCTGGGTCGTGATAGCGATCTCCGGCAACATATATAAAACCTGCCGCCCCAGCCGCAAGACCTCATGGATCAAACGGACGTATATCTCGGTCTTACCACTGGAAGTCACGCCATGAAGCAAGCAGACCTCCTTCGTCTTGAAAGCCTCATGGATCTCTCCATAGGCTTTCTCTTGCGCCGGACTGAGCGGATTCGGCTCTTGCAAGCGGCAGACGGATACTTGCAAACGACCCACCTCTTTCTCGTAACTCTCCAAGATACCCCGTTTCAGCAGACCCTCCAATACCGCAGAGGTATAACCACTGCGTTCCAATAGCTCTTTCTTGGAAAGCTCCTTCGATAAAGCGGGATTCAAGGTATGGCTTAAATCCAAGAAGCTGACCAGCAAAAGCTCTTGCTTCTTCGCTCGTTTCAAATCCTCGAACACCGCCTGTAATTTCGTCTCATCCCGGTAAGCCTCGGCCAAACGGATAAACGCCTGTGTCTTGGGAACGAATCCTCGCTTTAGCTCCTCGCTCACCTCGACCGCCCCTTTCACCATCAAGGAAGAGACGATCGGGACAACATTTCGGAGACCGGTCTTCTTCTCCAACTCCGAGATCGTCAATTTCAAAACCCCGCTAAAGGCATCCAGTACCGCTTGCTCGTTCGGGCGCAAGGGGGCGGTGGCCTCGAAATCCTCATTATAAGTAACCGCCGTCTCGCTTTCCAACTTTAAGCCGGAAGGCAAGGCCGCCTTATACACATCGCCCAGCTTACATATATAATAAGAAGATATCCATTTCCAGAAACGGAGTTGCGGACGGCGGAGCACCGGCGTGGCATCCAGCAAAGCGTAGATCTCCTTCGTCTCAAAATCGGATACCGGTTCCCGGTCGTGTACCTCCATGACGATAGCCGTATAATATCGTTTCTTCCCGAAATGCACGATCACCCGGCAACCGGGAGTCACGGCTCTCTCCAGATCTTCGGGTATCCGATAGGTATAGCTATTCTCCAAAGGAAGGGGAAGTATGACGTCCGCGTATTTCATTCAAACAGGTGTTTCATTACGAGCCCAAAAATAACAAAAAAGGCCGGACTTCTAAAGCCCAGCCTCTCTCATTTTATTTTCACCTATTTAGAACAAGATCGCTGCCGTGATAGACCATCCACGGTTCTTTCCGGCACCGTCGGAGAGGTTCACCTTCTCAATGCTATAGTTATCAGTCAGTCCCAGACCATAATTGAAACCCACCTGCAAGTGGCTGATCAACTCCACGCCGGCACCGAAGTTAAGACCTGCGCTGAAATTCTTCGCCTTCACCTGATCCGCTACGGAACCCGGGATATCCCAAAACTTATCACCGCCTACACGGAAACCGATATACGGACCGGCTGCCAGATACGCCTTGACGATCGGTAAGCCGAATTTCCATTTCAAGTTGACCGGAACATCGATATAATCCGTCTTCATCGAAGTCTTCACCCCGCCAGCCGAGGTCGTTTCCAAACCCTTTTGCGAATACAACACCGCCGCATCGATCCCGACACCCACCAACGGTAAGGTCGTCTCGATCATCGGACCCACTTGGAAGCCGGTTACGTTATCCGCTTTCAACACGTCCGAGTTGAAATGAACAGACGATATATTCACACCTCCCTTGATACCGAATTTAAGCTGAGCGTTCGCCGGAAGCGCCATCAACGCTAGCAAGGCAACCATAAGAAATCCCACAATTTTCTTCATATTCATACTTCTTTTGTTAATTACTCGTTGCAAATAAACGCACTTTTCTAATAATAAACAAATATTCTCTATAGAGTGTTCACGGAATACCCCAGTCCTTTAAACGCAAAGAAAGCATGCATCTTACACACGGAGCTCATCCCGTCGGTCAGATTCATGCTTCTTTCCCTAATTATTATGGCAAAATAATTATCCGAAACCATGAGACGACTTGATAAGAAAACCTTGGATAAAGAATAGTAAAAACCGGATACGATTCTTGCGTTCTCTTCCGGCCTTTCCTCGAAGCCGTCGAAAATATACACGCCTTGCAGGTCTTCTGACTTACTTCCGGTCTTAAGCGCCTTCCCATTCACTTGAATGAACAGTGGCAACAGTATTGCTCAACCCGTTTATGAAGCTTACAGCAGCGGGACTGTCCGGGATTCTCACCCGATTCCCTTTTAATCCCTATCCGGCGATTGCCGAAAGGGAACAAAGCATGTAGCAAAGATACATAAAGTTTTGATGTAGCCTAACACTTTCCACAAAAAATATCCTTATATTCCCGGTTCCTGATATAGCATAAAGCCGCCCCGATAGCCGTGCGATACTCGGCATACTCCGGTATCTTGAAATGGACATCGCACATCTCCTCCAGACGGGGGAAAATATCCGGGCATTGTGGCAAGCGAGTCAGGTTACCGATCAATACGATATTCTTGATATCGCCATTTAACGAGGCGAAAACAGCTCCTTGCCCGATGGTCTGCAAGACCATATGAACGATACCGAGAGCGATATCCTCAACCTTAGCGTTCGCGTCCGCTTTTCCGAAAATAGAGGCTGTCACGTCCAGCGGCAGGCCGGGTAGCGGATGCGGCGTAATATCCCGGATATGCAAGTCGATATCATTCAAGGAACCGTGCTCGGCCAAAGACGCTATTTGGTGAAAGTCATGCGTTTTCAATAATAGCTTAGACAAGCCGAGGATTGTTCCGCCACCGATACCCAATCCCCCGATATGCTCGATCGTGGAGCCTTGTACCTTGACAAAGGAGGTACCCGTTCCCATGCTGACCACCAATAGACTGTCCAGTCCCGTATTATATTGCGCCCCTAGCCCATTCGCAAGGAACTCATCCGTCTTCGCGGTTGGTAAGCCATATAAAGGTTGATCGATATAAGCGCTACCTACACCTGTCAAGATCACTTTCTCTATATTCGAGAGCGAGATGTTATTATCATAAATATATTTACCGAAGGCCCCGAATAAAGAGGTTACCGGATCGGTAGCTTTCACGAACATCGGGTTCTTGATCTTCTTATCCTCCACGCCGACGATCTTGGTCGTGCTACCTCCCACATCTATACCTATAACGATTCCCATGATTCTTTCCCTTTTTAATTGAATAATCGCTACAAAAGTACATAAACCCGCATACAATACTAAAAAAGGCCGGACAAAATCAATTGTCCAGCCTCTCTTTATTTAAAAACCGTAAGGCCTAAACTCTATTTATTCGCCTAACAAGATCTCAAGGATCTGGCAAGCTGCCTTCGATACGGAAGTACCCGGGCCAAAGATAGCGGCAACGCCAGCCTTATACAAGAAATCATAGTCTTGAGCCGGGATTACACCTCCAGCAATAACGATGATGTCCTCACGACCTAGTTTCTTCAACTCCTCGATAACCTGCGGAACCAACGTCTTATGACCAGCGGCCAAAGAAGAAACGCCCATTACGTGAACGTCGTTCTCCACAGCTTGACGGGCAGCCTCGGCCGGAGTCTGGAACAACGGTCCCATATCTACGTCGAAACCACAGTCCGCATAACCAGTAGCGACAACCTTAGCGCCACGGTCGTGTCCGTCCTGACCCATCTTAGCGATCATGATACGAGGCTGACGGCCTTCTTTCTTAGCGAATTGCTCGCAAAGCTCGCAAGCTTTCTGGAAGTCTGCGTCTTTCTTAGTTTCTGATGAATACACGCCTGAAATAGTTCTAATGATTGCTTTATAACGACCTACAACCACCTCGCAAGCATCGGAGATCTCTCCCAATGACGCACGCAAGCCGGCAGCCTTAACAGCCAACTCTAATAAGTTGCCCTTCTTCGTCTTCACGCACTCCGTGATATCAGCCAAAGCTTTTTGAACAGCGGCTTCGTCACGGTTAGCACGCAACTCCTTCAAAGCGGCGATCTGCTCGTTACGTACGGCTGTATTATCGATCTCAAGGATATCGATCGGATCTTCCTTCGGCAAACGATATTTGTTAACACCAACGATGGTCTGAACACCAGAGTCGATACGAGCCTGTGTACGAGCGGCAGCTTCCTCGATACGCATCTTAGGAAGACCAGTCTCGATGGCTTTCGCCATACCACCCATGCTCTCGATCTCTTGGATCAATGCCCAACCTTTATGTACCAACTCATTCGTCAAAGACTCTACATAGTAAGAACCAGCCCACGGGTCGATCTCCTTACAGATCTTAGTCTCTTCCTGAATGTAAATCTGTGTATTACGAGCGATACGAGCGGAGAAATCGGTCGGCAAAGCGATCGCCTCATCCAATGCGTTCGTATGCAAAGATTGTGTATGTCCTAATGTAGCGGCCATAGCCTCGATACAAGTACGTCCTACGTTATTGAACGGATCTTGCTCGGTCAATGACCAACCGGAAGTCTGGCTATGTGTACGCAATGCCAATGATTTCGGGTTCTTAGCGCCGAAGCTCTTCACGATCTTCGCCCACAACATACGAGCCGCACGCATCTTGGCGATCTCCATGAAGTGATTTACACCGATAGCCCAGAAGAATGACAAACGGGGAGCGAACGCATCCACATCGATACCGGCGTTGATACCGGCACGAAGATATTCCATACCGTCACACAACGTATAAGCCATCTCGATATCAGCCGTAGCACCAGCCTCCTGCATATGATAACCGGAGATAGAGATAGAGTTGAACTTCGGCATCTTCTGAGAGGTGTACTCGAAGATATCAGCGATAATCTTCATGGAGAACTCAGGCGGATAGATATAGGTATTACGTACCATGAACTCTTTCAATATATCGTTCTGGATCGTACCGGCCATTTCCTCCAACTTAGCACCTTGCTCCAAACCTGCGTTGATATAGAATGCCAATACCGGAAGCACACCACCATTCATGGTCATGGAAACAGACATCTTGTTCAAAGGAATACCATCGAACAACACTTTCATGTTCTCCAAGGAACAGATAGATACACCCGCTTTACCTACATCACCAACCACACGTTCGTTGTCGGCATCGTAACCACGGTGAGTCGGAAGGTCGAACGCAACGGACAAACCTTTCTGACCGGAAGCCAAGTTACGGCGATAGAAAGCGTTAGACTCCTCAGCGGTAGAGAAACCTGCGTACTGACGGATTGTCCAAGGACGCATAGCGTACATACCGCTGTACGGGCCACGTAGATAAGGAGGCAAACCGGAAGCATAGTTCAAGTGCTCCATACCCTCCAAGTCTTCTTTTGTATATACAGGTTTCACCTCGATATGCTCGGGTGTTTTCCAATTGGGCTCGATGCCATTGGCTTTTGCCCATTCGGCAGCGTTTGTGGCTGCGAATCCGGCATTCTTTATATCTATGTTTTTAAAATTTGGTCTCATAATTGTTTATACTTAAGCGATTCCTAATTTAGCGTTGAATGCTTTCAATGTCTCAAGCACATTGCTCTTTACATTTACGAACTGGTCGATACCTTGAGCCTTCAAGTCGTCCGCGCAAGCAGGAGCTCCGGCTACAACGAATTCGGCACGTCCGGCCAAAGCCTTGTAAGCAGCAGGAGCGAATTCAGCATACTCGTCATCACTAGAGCAAAGAACCACGATCTCGGCACCAGCCTTGACAGCAGCCTCAACACCAGCCTCAACCGTATCGAAGCCTAAGTTATCAATTATCTTATATCCGGCACAACCGAAGAAGTTAGCGGAGAACTGTGAACGAGCCAAACGCATCGCCAAGTTACCTATCGTCAACATAAATACCTTCGGAGTCTTGCCACTCTTCTCTGTCGTCATACGCAAAGCCTCGAATTCAGAAGCGCCGCGAGAGAAATCAAGAGCCGGGATCGTTGCCTCACCGCAATGACCACCGCCACAACAGCAAGAACCTTTTTCTTGAATCTTATCGGCAGCTACTTCCGTGAAGTTAGGATACTGGTTAGAACCCAACAAGATCTCACGACGGGTAGCAACCGCTTTCTTACGAGCTACATTCGAAGCGTTAACGGCATTCTGGATCTCACCTGCGTTCACGGCAACGGAGAATCCTCCTTTTTCCTCAACCTCCAAGAACAACTTCCAAGCGACATCAGCCAAGGAATTCGTCAATACCTCTACATAATAAGAACCGGCAGACGGGTCAACGACCTTATCCAAGTGGCACTCTTCCTTCAATAATAATTGTTGGTTACGTGCGATACGCTCAGAGAAATCGTCTGGAGTCTGGTAAATCTTATCAAACGGGCGAACCGTGATAGAGTCTACGCCGGCAAGAGCGGCAGACATAGCCTCAGTTTGAGAACGAAGCAAGTTTACGTGAGCATCGTAAACCGTCATGTTCCACTCTGAAGTCTGTGCGTGAGCAACCATCTTGCAAGCGCATTCGCAGGCCGGCTTATAAGCGGCTACGATCTCGGCCCACAACCAACGAGCCGCACGGAACTTAGCGATTTCCATGAAGTAGTTAGAGCTGATACCAAAATTGAATTTGATTTTCTTGGCAACCTCGTCAGCGGTGAAACCAGCCTCGGTAAGTTTTGCCATCAATTCGTTACCCCAAGCCAAGGCGTAACCTAATTCCTGAGAAATGTAAGCGCCAGCATTGTTGAAAAGGAACGCATTTACAGCCAATACACGGTAGTTAGGCAAAGCCTGTCCAGCTTTGAGCACAGCTGCGGCACCTTCTACCCACTCACTGTTTTCTTTACCTTTTACTAAAGGTTTCTTGAAAGCGTCATAGTTTACAGAACCGTAGCACTTCTCTGCGTCGACACCCTTGCCTTTGAAGTAGTCAGCCAAGATACCGATCAACTTCTCCGCTTTGCAGTTGCAAGTGTTGAAGTTCAATTCTACGGAAGCCGGACAAATACCCTCTAATAAAGTAGCTATGTTCTCCTCGTTCACCTCATCACCTTTGATGATGAACCCAAGAGAAGTAACACCTTTCGTCAAAAGGTCTAGTGCTTTCTCGTTAGCACCCTTGAAGCAGCAAACTTCAATGTTCTGGCGTACCTTCCAATCGTTGTCTTTCTTCGTTCCACGAACATAAGGGAATTCACCGGGAAGAGACTCTGTAGTCTTTAAACCCTCGATGTCTTCTGCACGATAGAAAGGATTTACATTAAATCCTTCGCCTGTCTTCCAAACAAGCTTTTTCTCAAACGGTACCCCTTTCAGGTCGGCCGTTATCTTCGCCATCCACTCTTCAGTAGACACAGGTGCGAATTCTGAGAAAAGTTTTTCTTTAAGTTCTGCCATAATATTAGTTGTTTATTAAACTGGTATTAGTAATGTTCAATACTATTTTGTTCAATTACAGATGGCAAAGGTAGAATAAATAAACAGTACCGACAATGAAAAAACAATGAAATCGCAACTACTTTTAACGCCTTTTAGTGGTATTCTCCCCGTTTTCTTGGCATTTTGATAAAAAACACACTTTTTCTTCAAAAAAACTCAGTCCAACTATTGCAGAATTAAAAAATATATCTACCTTTGCATCGTCAAACAAAAACAATGACATCTAAATGGTGGATTCGTCTAACGGTTAGGACACATGCCTCTCACGCATGTAATACGAGTTCGATTCTCGTATCCACTACAAAAGCTCTCAACCTATTGGTTGGGAGTTTTTTTTTATATACCTTCGCTACCCGATAGTATCCTAAGATTTTTATTATACACTTAAATTATATCATGAAAAGTAAAAAGACCGTCTTTCTGACCGGAGCCACCGGGACGATGGGCCATGCCGGATTGGTCGAGTTGTCCAAGCGGCTAGATCGTTTTAATATAACACTCTTGGCTCGTCCGAGCAAAATCAATAAAGAGAAGTTGGCCACCTATGAGGCTATGGAAGGGATCCGTATCGTTTGGGGAGACTTGACGAGTTATCAAGATGTCTTAAATGGAGTAACGGGGGCGGACTACGTATTACACGTAGGTGGAATGGTTTCGCCGGCGGCGGATTATTTCCCTAAAAAGACCTTGAAAGTAAACACGACCGCCGCTCAACACATCGTGGATGCCGTAAAAGCGCAACCGAACGCAGATCAGATCAAGGTAGTCTATATCGGCTCCGTGGCGCAAACCGGCCACCGTAACGCACCGGTTCATTGGGGACGTACGGGAGATCCGATCAATATAAGTGTCTATGATCATTATGCCATCTCAAAGACAATAGCCGAACGTATTTTCGTGGAGTCGGGTATTAAACATTGGGCGTGCCTTCGCCAAACCGGTATCTTATGCCCCGAATTATTATTCAAGGGTTCGGACCCAATCACATTCCACGTACCGCTAGACGGCGTGCTGGAATGGGCTACCGCCGAGGATTCCGGTCGCTTACTAGCGAATGTATGCGAGGAGGAGGTGCCGGATGAGTTTTGGAACCGTTTCTATAATATTAGTAGCGGCCCGTCTTTCCGCCTGACGAATTATGAGTTTGAGAGTAAATTGTTAAAAGCGATTGGCTGTCCCGCCCCAGAGAAAATATTCGAACCGAACTGGTTCGCTATCCGTAATTTCCACGGACAATGGTATACCGATTCAGATCTATTGGAAGGATATCTGCATTTCCGCAGTAACCAAACTTGCGACGATTATTTTAAATGGATGGCCAGCCAAGTCCCTTGGTATTTCCACCTAGCAAAGATCGTCCCTCCTATCTTCATAAAACTGGGTATGGGAGCCATCGCTAAAAAGCCGGGACTGGGAACTCGTAACTGGATCAAGAACAGACACCAAGATCGTATATCCGCATATTTTGGCTCGTATGAGGATTGGCAAGCAATCCCGGGTTGGGATAAGATCCGGACAGAACGCCCCTCCGAAACACCCGTCTTTCTGGATCATGGTTATGATGAAAGTAAGCCTAAATCGGAATGGGATATCGAGGATATGCGTAAAGCCGCGGAATTCAGGGGAGGAAAATGCTTGTCACCGGTCATGACAAAAGGAGATTTATCGACTCCACTCGATTGGGAATGCCAATTCGGTCACCGTTTTAAGGCCTCTCCCACATTAGTATTATTAGGAGGCCATTGGTGCCCGGAATGTTTACCTCTCCCTTGGAATTACGACGAGATCGCTAAAGGAAATCCGTTCTTTGCCCAAGTATGGTATCCATTCCACGATAAAAAGGAACACAATGTATATGATGAATCCATATTCACTGACTTCAAGGAATAAAATTCAACGCATCAAGAGATTTTTGTTTTTTAGATTATTTATCTCAACGCAACATACTTTTACCGGATATTATCTGTTATAACAAGATAAGCACTATATACCATAAACATAAAAACAGATTTTATCATGACAAAAGGATCGATCGGATTAAATGCAGGAGCTATCTGGAATTTGCTTTCAGATGGCCAACATTGGAGTTTTGAGGCGTTGAGAGCAAAATCCGCTCTAACAGATGCGGATCTATGGTCCGCTATCGGTTGGCTCGCTAGAGAAAATAAGATTGAAATTGATAATACCAGCAGCCACCCTATCTTCTGTCCGGGTACCAACTTTTATTTTTAAATGACATTTATGATATTTCATTGCGAAGGATTTCACTTTCTTCGCAATGAAATCTTCAAAAAAACACTTACTTTGTAACCCTAACGAAATAAAAACAATACGATTATGAATCCTACTTTCGGAGCTTCCATTCTTTCTTGGATACCACCTATGTGGACACCAGAAGGCGGTCTTTTCGCTATCCAGCAAGCATCTGCCGCCGGTTTTGATTTACTGGAAATTTTGTTGCCTCCTTCCATGGAGTTCGATGCTCCAACCGTAAAGCGACAATTGAAACAACACGGATTGAAGGCGACTTGTTCTCTCAATCTTCCCAAAGAAGCGCATATTCCTTTTTATCCCAAGAAAGCGACTTGTCTGATCAAGGAGGCGCTGGATAAAGCGAGCGAACTGGAGGTTGATTACTTGGGAGGTGTCTTACATTCCGGCATTGGGGTCTTTTCCGGCAAACAGCGAACACGGGAAGAAGAGAATACGCTTTGTGAGGTATGGGCGGAGGTTGCCGAATACGCCGCCCGATCTGGAATCACGATCGGTATCGAGCCGATCAATCGCTATGAAAGTTATATGTGTACCTCTGCGGAGGAAGTCCTGCGCTTTATCAAACGCGTAAACGCACCGAATTTGTCTTTGCATCTGGATACTTTCCATATGAATATAGAAGAGACGAGTTTTTATGAACCGGTTATTGCGGCTGGCAACCGGCTTCGCCATATTCACATGACTGAAAGTGACCGGGGAATGCTGGGTGAGGGAAACGTACGCTGGGATGATTTGTTCCGGGGACTACAGGAAATCGATTTCAATGGGAATTTAGTTTTGGAGAATTTCTCCAATTCTGTTCCCGGTATGGCGGAAGCCGTATCTTTGTGGCGTCCGTCTAAATACAATGCCGATGCCTTAGCCAAAGGCAGTCTCGCCTTCATGCGTAAGATGGCACGCGAATATCAATAAAGCATCAATTACCGCAAGACCGCCGCAGTATTACCGCACGGCGGTTGCAGTAATGTCATGTCAAATGAGATGGTAGCATCAATCTTATCATTTAAATAGCTGCTGAACGACAGCGCTATCCCCGTCATTCGGAGCAGGTTGTATATTCAATAAACGGGCAATCATCAAGTAAAGGTTCACGTTCGCCATTTGCGGGACCTCCTCATGTCTCTTGAACGAGGGACCTGCCGCATAGAATATGGCCTCCATCTCCGGCGTAAAATTATCGTAACCATGTGTCGCCGCATAACGGGGAGATGATTTCTCTCGGAATTCTACATACGTTCCAATATGTGGAGAAACAACTAAGTCACTAACTCGAGGATTCTTTCCGTAAACAAATTTCTCAGGAATCTCGTTTTTCTTCCATACGGTTATATTCGGCACTTTCTGTAAAATCGCATAGGCAGTATCCACATAGGTTTTCTTGGGATATAATAATGTAGGAACGCCATCAAAAACACAATCGAAACTATCCCGGGGTAGATAATCATTCAAGTTCACATATTTCTCGGGATAATAGGTGGCCATTCCATGATCCGAAAGAACGATAAAATCGATCTTATCGAAAATATCCAACTGACGGGCTTCCGTGAAGAAATGATTCAAGACTTTATCCAAGTTCTCCACCACATCCAAGGTCGCCGACGAATCCGGGGTAGCGGAATGACCTATCGCATCCGGTTCTTCCATATACCACATAATCAAATGAGGACGCACATCTTCCGGCAACTTCAGCCAAGAGATCACGGAATCAGCACGATCTGAAAAAGGAACCGATTTATCAAACGGCTTCCATATTGAAGGCTGGCCACTCTCTAAAGGCACCTCACTACCTACCCAATAGAACGAGGCGGTACGAACCCCTTGGCGTTCCGCCGTATTCCAAATAGGTTCTCCACCATAAAATTGCGGATCAAGATTTCCCATCCGGTATGAGCTATCAAGCTCCGCGTCATAAAAGAAATTATTTACCAAACCATGGTGATCCGGATGCAATCCGGTAGCCATGCTATAATGATTCGGGAAAGTCACGCTGGGATAACACGGGCGAAACGTGGAGCGAACCCCTACATTCGCCAAAGAATCCAACGTCGGAGTATGAGCACGTGAGGGATAATCAGAGCGGAAACCGTCCATTGATAAAACTACGACATAACGATCCGATTGTTTTTTCGTTTGGCAACCGGTAAAAGCCAATGAACAAATACAAAAGAAACTAACGAGTAAGAACTCAATACGATTATTCCACATATCATTAAATTAAAAAAGAGGTCCACAAAGATAGTGAACCTCTTCTAATTATTAAATTTTATCTAATGAAAGATTTTTCTTTTAGAAGATATACTTGATACCGAATTGCATCTGCCAACGAGACACATCGTTCAAATTATCCTTGAAGGTCTCATCCAAATCTTTCGCCATCGTATACTTCAACGTATAGTTGTTCGCCGCACTCGGGCCTTGTCCTTTCGGGATCGTCAAGAACTGATATTGCTGATTACCCAAAACGGTTGTTTGTACCACACCCCAATTACGATTCAACAAATTCAAGAAGTTAGCGATATTGAAACTAAAGCGCAAGGTATGTGAGCGACCATTCTTCTGGTAAATCTTTATATCATGAGAAACGCTCAAATCCAATTGATTCGCGAACGGAGCGATAGCACCGTTACGTTCGGCATACTCACCTCTATGTTTGCTCAAATAAGGATCTTGCTCGATAAAGGCATTCATCGCTTTCCATGCATCTTCTTGGCTATCGAAATCGCCCGGTAACAAATGATCTTTTACCTCGTCAAAATTCGCGGGGATATACATCAAGTCATTGGAGAACTGAGAATCGCCATTCGCATCACCATTATAACAATAAGAATAACGGAACGGACGATAACGCTGATAGATCAAACCAAAACTTGTTGCCGCATACTTACTCCAATTAGCCGTATAAGAAGCGGACAATAACAAACGACCATCAAAAGAACCTGCCGTATAACCTACTTCTTCCGCATTTCCGTCCAAGGCCGCACGGTACTTCCAAGCGGAAGTCGCCACAGACGATGTTCCGTCTGTTACACCTCTAGACTGCCCGAAAGAGTAAGATCCATTCAAATACAATCCCTTCAGGATTCCATCAACAAAGTTTTTCTGCAACTGGAAGGTCGTATAAAGCGAATGTCCTTTGCTGGTATTACGCAGCATCACGACATGATTCGCGGCCTTTTGATTTCCTTCCCTATCGCTATAATAGCCATTATAATATGGACGTGCGTTACCCGCTCCACCGTCATTTACAAATTGCTCGGTCCGATACAATCCGATATTGTCATGATAAATAGCGTTAATGTCTTTTGAGTACAGCAACTCTACGGTAGCTACCCAGCCATCACCAAACTTATAATCGGCAGCGATATTACTTTTCCATAAGCTCGGATATTTAAAGTCCGGATCCGTAATCGCTATATCCGAACGGGTAGCGCTACCTTCAGCCGGTTTATAAGTATCCATATTTCCGGTAAAACCTAGTGAAGGTCTGCCGTCGCTAATGATATTGTCATTTTTATCCTTTACCGCCCGAACATTTAGGTCACCAAACAAAACACCATTGTTGCCGGCTTGATTACTGATCCATACATAAGGAGGAGTACCTGTGAAGAGTCCCGTACCACCACGTATCTGCAAGCTTCCATTCTCATCGTCAAACGGTTTGTAATTAAAACCGAACCGAGGAGAGAACTGAGGTTTGGCGTTCGGATATTTAGAAACATCGATCTTGATGCCATCCCGATAGGTCTCGGCGGCGACTTTATCATTTGACTGCAAATCAGTCATAAAGAACGGAACATCGATACGTAAACCTAACGTCAAGTTCAATTTATCACTTACCGTCCACTTATCTTGGGCATACAAACCTAACTGGAATACATTTATCTCGGCGAATGGAAAATCATCCGTCATCGAATATCTTTGCGCATAGTACTGGTACCCCGTAGAAGAAGAATTCGTAATACCCGTCACATTGGAACCAAATCCAAAATCTTTCGGATTAAACTCACGGATATCAAACCCTTGTACACTTCCGTTATGAGCGGCCATGTATTGTTTTGTAGCCAATACGTTGAACTTGAAATCATCGACAGAGTTAAACACCCAAGAACCCGGATAGTTTTGAGCGAAACCATTCTTAAAGGCACGATAGTCACTTTGCGTTCCAACCGTAATCTGATGTTTGCCAAAATTCATCAAGAAATTATCCTGTATCTGCCAGATATCAGTGTTCAACTGGTTATTATAGGAGTTTGCCTCGGTTCCGAAAGTCGTATAAGCATTGTTACCACCATCCAAGATATCCACTTGCGGGAAGTAACCGCCATCCATATCGCGATAATCACGCAAACGGGAATAACCGATCTTCAAATAGTTAGACATACGGTCATTAATGGTCGTATTCAAGTCGGCCATCCAAATATTGAAGTTATTATTCGTCCGGTAGAAAGAAGAAGAGAACGGAATAGCGAACGCATTCGGTCCACGTCCGTTATTCGGCGCACCGGAAGTAGAAGGGTTATTCGTATTAAACGATTTCAAATAATAATATTTTAAGCTCAACACATTATTTGAGTTGATATTCCAGTCTAAACGAGCCGTGATTCGATCCGCTTGAGTATTTGTCTTATTCACGTCGAATTTACCCGGATTATACCCAAGCTCATCACCTAAGAAATCAGATAAACCCTGCAAGACGGTCGCATCAGCCGCTGAATTAGCGGTCGTATAAGAAATCGGTTCCTCCTGGCGATCCATCTCACCATTGATGAAAAAGAATAACTTATTCTTAATGATCGGACCGGATAAACTGATACCGTATTGGTGGTTAGAGAACTCTGAAACACCAATCGTCTCATCCTTCACACGATATCCCATCATAGACGGACTCTTCGTGTACATATATACAGAAGCATGAAACTCATTCGAACCGGATTTCGTTACGGAGTTAATACCCGCACCCGTGAATCCTCCATTTCGAACATCAAAAGGAGCGATCATCACCTGTACCTGCTCGAGCGCCTCCAAAGAAATCGGTTCCGTACCGGAAGCTCCAAGAGCAGAAGCCAGACCAAACGAGTTATTAAAGGAAGCACCGTCCACCGTTACATTATTAAAACGGTAAGAGACACCGCCAAAATTCTTACCGCTACTCATCGGAGTTAATTTCACGAAATCATCCAAAGAACGGTTAATCGTAGGCAGCTTATCCATCTTCTCACGAGTGATGATTTCCTGCGCACCTGTACGACTTCCTGAAATAATGGGGTTCTTATCCGCAACCACGACTACCTCGTCGAGAGCTTGGGTATCTTCCCGCATTACTACTTTCAGTTTCAGATCCTCACCCAAAACCAAGTTTATTCCTGTCCGGCTCTCCGTATTGTATCCAATATAAGAGAACTCTACCACATAAGGGCCTCCGATACGAAGGTTGTTAAAAGAATAAGAACCATTCGGCTGGGTAATCGTGTAGTATTCGGTACCCGTTGGCGTATGCGTAGCCTTGATATTCACTCCGATCATCGCTTCCGATGATGTATCCGTGACTTTACCACTCATACTCGCCGTCGTCACCTGAGCATGTATGGATATTCCCACGCACAACAAAAGTAACGTTAAAAGTAGATAAGTTTTCCTCATACAAGAAGTATTTATATTTAAAATAATTATAACATTTTTGTATATCGCCGCAAAGATAGGGATTAGATATCTCTTTTTGTCACAAACTATATATAATATTCATAGCATTAACATTCCTCACACAGATCTCCAGATTATTATTTTCAACCAACCACATCCATAATCCAACAATATGCAGGAAAAGCGTCTATAACTCTTTTAAATCACCGCCCAACAGGGAATATTAGTTAAGAATCATCAAATTAAAAATTTCATAAAGAGCCCTCTTGTTTTGCCAATACAAGCCATCCATCTCCGAATAAGGATATTACTCAATTCCGCCCCGTCACAGCAACTTCATGAATATGAAACAAGTATTAAATAAGAAACATATAATGATATTAAAAAATAACCCATAACTTTGCGAAAGTTTTTATTACATTAACTATTTTAAATTATGAGCAGACATTTACAGACGCTATTCCTTTTAGCTGTACTGAGTTTCTTGTTTGTCATCCCGACACAAGCGCAGGTAACAACAGCCAGTATGAGTGGAACAGTTATGTTTCAAGATGAACCCGTTATTGGTGCGACCGTTTTGGCGGTTCACGAACCTTCTGGGACAAATTATGGTACGATCACAAACGTTGACGGACGCTTTTCCTTACAAGGTATGCGTACAGGAGGTCCATACAAAGTTACGATCTCTTACGTTGGTTATCAATCTGCCGTTTATTCCGGCATTACCCTGCAATTGGGAGAGAACTACAACTTGAATGTTAAGTTGAAAGAATCTTCCGAGACCTTGGACGAGATCGTAATCACAGCGGCGAAAACGAAGTTCAATACGGAAAAGACGGGTGCGACAACCAATATCTCCTCGTCACAGATCACCTCTTTACCCACCATTAACCGTAGTATCTCCGATATCGCACGCCTTTCTCCTTATGCCTCCGACATGAGTTTTGCCGGTGGCGATGGCCGTTCCACGAACTTTACGGTAGATGGAGCGAACTTTAATAACAACTTCGGCCTTTCGGATAATCTTCCCGGAGGCGGTAACCCGATCTCCAT
Source organism: Parabacteroides sp. CH2-D42-20 (assembly GCF_003670185.1). Lineage (NCBI taxonomy): Bacteria > Pseudomonadati > Bacteroidota > Bacteroidia > Bacteroidales > Tannerellaceae > Parabacteroides > Parabacteroides sp. CH2-D42-20. The sequence continues at coordinate 106,577 of NZ_RAYG01000002.1, forward strand.
GGACGCTATCGAGGAAGTACAAGTGGTAATCGCCCCGTTCGATGTCCGCCAGACAAACTTCATTGGTGGCGGTATCAACGCTATCACCAAATCCGGTACAAACACATTCAAAGGTTCCGCTTACACTTACTTCCAGAACCAGAATATGCGAGGAAACTCAATCGATGGAGAAGACTTGGGCGCACGTGCTAAGGAATCCAAAACGATTTACGGAGCTACGTTCGGCGGTCCGATCATCAAGAATAAATTATTCTTCTTCGCCAATGTAGAAGTGGAAAAACAACCACAACAAGTGATCAAATGGAGAGCTCGTACTGAAGGAGAGCAACCGGACGAGAATAACTACATATCTCGCACTACACTCTCCGACATGCAAAAGGTATCCGATTTCTTAAGAGATAAATATGGTTATGATACAGGATCAGCCACGAACTTCCCCGCAGACGAAAAGAATTTGAAATTGCTAGGTCGTATCGACTGGAATATCACGAATGGCCATAAATTGAGCGTACGGTACAACTATACAAAGAATACCGCATGGAACGCTCCCAACGCTAACTCTATGGATGGTGGTTCCGGCTCTCGTCTGTATAATACAAGCCGTGTAGGTTACCAATCCATGTCTTTTGCCAACAGCATGTATTCCCAAGACAATAAAGTGTCTTCCGTATCCGCTGATTTGAACAGTCGCTTCTCGGATAAGATTTCCAATCAGTTACTTTTCACTTATACGGATATCGAGGATATGCGCGGAACCAACTCTTCCCCTTTCCCCTTCATTGATATCTTGGCAGGTAAAGATGCGGAAGGTAACCAAATCATGGAGCCTTATATGAGTGCCGGATATGAATTATTTACTTACAACAACGGCGTGAAGAACAAGATCACAAGTGTTATCGATAACTTCACTTACTTTGCCGGCGACCATAAGATCACAGCTGGTATCAGTTTCGAGCACCAACTTGCTAGCAATGCTTATATGCGCAACGGCACGGGATATTATCGTTACAGCAGCTTAGATGATTTCTTGAACGGTGCCGCTCCTGAAACGTTCGCATGGACATACGGTTACAACGGTGTTTCCGACCCGAAAGCTCAGGTTACTTTTAACCAGATCGGATTCTACGCACAGGATGAGTGGAACATTCGCCCGAACGTGAAGTTAACTTATGGTATACGTTTCGATGATTTAATTTTCGACAATAGCGATCTTCAAAGAAACGACGCAATCTACGATCTTGATTTCGGAGGCAAACATATCGACACCGGTAAATGGCCTAAGTCTAGAATGCAAATATCCCCTCGTGTAGGTTTCGTTTGGGATGTGTTCAAGGATAATTCCTTAAAAGTACGTGGTGGTACAGGTATATTTACCGGACGTTTACCCTTGGTATTCTTTACGAATATGCCGACAAACTCGAATATGGTACAAAATGCCGTAGTATTCGGCACAAAATATGAGAATGGAATTGCGGTAAGTCATGATTCCCGTCTGGATCAATTGGCTGGCGGCATGATTACGAATGTAGACGATGCGATCAAGAAATTCGGCCTTCCTACCACGATAGAGAATCCGGTTGCCGGTTCTAAGATCTCTGGCGTAAAGGACAACTTCAAGATGCCACAAATATGGAAAACCTCCTTGGCTGTAGATTATCAGCTCCCAACTTCCTTCCCATTATCCGTAACCGGCGAGTTCATCTATAACAAGAACATCAATGCCGTAACCCTTGAGAATATCAACATCAAGGACCCGTCAAATTGGGAACATTTTAACGGAGCAGATAACCGTTTGATTTATCCATCTGATTATACGTATGTATCCGGTAAGAATGCGGTTGTATTAACTAACACATCCAAAGGACATGGTTATACCGCCAATGTTACGGTTAACGCTCAACCCGTAGAGGATTTGAACATGATGTTGGCTTATACGCACACGGAATCCAAAGAAATTTCCGGTCTTCCGGGTAGCGACCCTGTATCTACATGGCAGGGAATGTTAACGATAGACGGACCGAATTTCGCGACCGTACAACGTTCACGGTATGTAGTGCCCGACAAGGTAATCGCAGCGGTCAATTACAATCTACCCTTCCGCCATAAAGGTCTGCTCAGAAAAACAAGCTTAAATCTGTTCTATTCCGGTTATTCCGCTTCCGGATATAGCTTCGCTTATACAAATGATATGAATGGTGACGGTATCAATAATGATATGATGTATATCCCGAAAGATGATAGTGAAATCAAATTCAAGAATGAAGCAGATAGAACCGCTTTCTGGAACTTCGTAGACCAAGATTCTTATTTAAAGAATCACAAGGGAGAATACGCTGAGGCTTATGCCGCACGTGCACCTTGGGTACATCGTTTCGACCTTCGTATAACGGAAGATTTCTCATTCAAGGCAGGTAAAACCGAACATCATTTCCAATTGAGCCTTGATTTCATGAATATCGGTAATATGATCAACTCGAAATGGGGTGTAATGAAGAACGCATCTTCTTCCAACGGTTGCCGTATCTTGAAATATGAAGGTATGGATGATAATAAGACTCCAATTTTCTCCATGTATAAGATCAATGGTGAATATCCGACCGAGACTTATTCTTATAACCGTATCTATACTGAATGCTGGAAAATGCAGGTTGGTATCCGTTACATCTTTAATTAATCAAGAGATATAACTCCATAAAAAAGGCGGGGAACAAATTTTCCCGCCTTTTCTATTTCATCATATATCCTCTCCTCCTCGCAAGGCATCCGCTATATCTTGATGCCGCTGGGCTAATTCGTCCTCTCCGATCGCCCGGAAACCCTCCGCCAGATATTCGTGGGAAGCCGCATGTTTAGGCTTGATACTTATCGCCTGCTGGAAATCCAGAATAGCTTCATCGTAATATTTGAGCTTCAATAGGCATTTTCCACGGTTATAGCGGGCCTTAAAAGATTTCGGACTTAATTTTACCGCTTTGTTTAAACAAACCTGAGCGTCGTAGTCCTCACCTATATCCAATAAAGTAACCCCTTTGCGTACCCAAGCTTCCACATAATTCGGATTCAAATTCAAGGCTTTATCAAAACAACGAATAGCGGCATTCGCGTCATGGGCCTTCGTTATGCACTCGTTACCCATCAAGTAATATTCATGCGCATACTCTTTCTGGGTCTCACGAAGCAAATGCAATTCTTCCCTCAGAGCCTTAATCTGTGCCTTTTGACTATTCAACGCTTGCAATTTCAAACGAAGCAGCCGTTGCACCATCGGATTATCCAATTCATTCCGTTTAGATACGGCGGCGGCAAAAGCCTCGACCGCCTCTTTCATATTACCCTGCCGAAAACCCTGAGCCGCCCGACCATATTGCAATTCCGCCTCGCTCTCTTTGATACTTTTCTCTATTAATGCTTGGTTATTGAATATTTGGCTGAATTCTACGATCTCTTTCCGGATAAAGATATCCCGGGAAGAGATCTTGCTTTTTAGCACCAATCCTTCCAATGAAGTACAACGACTCAACGCCACATAGGTTTGTCCCCCGGCGAATACCCCTCCGGTCAAATCAACTACCACCCGGCTAAAAGTCAAGCCTTGACTCTTATGCACCGTGATCGCCCAAGCCAAACGAATCGGCAATTGTTCGAACGTACCGACAATCTCTTCCTCGATCCGTTTCTCTTTCTCGTTATATTTGTATTTATAATTTCGCCATGAGGTAGGTTCGACCAAATGCTCTACACCGCTCTCCAGCAAGACATAAACATTTCCATTCTCATCGATACCCGATACCATACCGATCGTCCCGTTCACCCAACGACGCTCATAATCATTATCGATAAAAATAACCTGCGCCTGTTCCTTGATGGATAAATTCAGCTGGGTAGGTAGTGAGGATTCCGGAAAATCCCCCTCGATCTTTCCCACGGAGACGTACTCTTCTCCGGGAAGCTCGGCCAACTTCTTCTCATTGATAAAATCAACCTGATCCCGGCGAGTGGCCAACGTGATATACATATCCTCATTCTGAGGCTCGAAAGACGGAAAATAACGACCGTTCAACGTATCCAACTCTTGTTTTCTAGCGGCATTATTACGAATCCGATCCAATATATTGATAAAAACAGAATCGGTCTGGCGATACACTTTTTGCAACTCGATCGGCACTAAATTAATGTCCTTGAACACACGAGCCGAGAAAAAGAAAGGGCTCGCATAGAACAAACTCAATATCTCTTTTTGATCCGACGGAACAACCGGTTCCAACTGGAAGACATCTCCCACGAACAATAGCTGCTTTCCGCCAAAAGGCAATCGCATATTACCGGAATAGACCCTCAAGATACGATCTACACAATCAATAATATCCGCCCTCACCATCGATATCTCGTCAATGATGATCAAATCGACCTCCGCGATAATTTTCCGTTTCTCCTTCGGATACTTGAAAAACTCAAAGATACGACCATGAGACAAACTTAAATCCGGATCATCCGGCAACATCGGCCGAAAAGGGAGCTTGAAAAAGGAATGCAAGGTAACGCCGCCCGCATTTATGGCCGCTATTCCGGTAGGAGCCAGCACCACATACTTTTTCTTCGTATGATTGCAAATATACTTCAAAAAAGTAGACTTGCCGGTCCCTGCTTTCCCTGTCAGGAAAACAGACTGGCGAGTGTGGGTGATCAGTTGCAAGGCATCCTGAAACTCCTTATTGTTCGTGTCTAACTGAAAGTCCAAGTATATAATTTTTAGATGAGACAAAGCTATGAAAATATTTACAGATCACTCTAATAATATCCCTCAAAATATTTGGCAGTCTCCATAAAAATCACTTATTTTGTGATATCAAATTAATATCAAAAACAAATCATCATGAAAGCAACCGAAAAGACATTCAACGGACTGAGAATCTCGGGGTTTATTGCCCTTTTTCTCCTATTGGCTCTATCGGGTCTCTGCTGCTATTTAATCGCAGGCACCAACGAGACTTGGAGCGTAATCACCGGCATCGTCGGACTCTGCCTGTTAGTGGTTTGTTTATTGGGATTCATGGAAATCGAACCCAACAATGCCCGAGTAATGCTCTTTTTCGGAAAATATAAAGGGACAATTACTGATAACGGATTTTTCTGGGTCAATCCACTTTACAGCAAAAAGAAAATCACGTTACGTGCCCGTAACTTAGATGTCCCTCCTATCAAGGTTAACGATAAGGTCGGTAATCCGGTTATGATCGGGGCCGTGATGGTATGGAAAGTCAAGGATACTTATAAAGCGATGTTCGACATCGATTCTTCGTCCATTAGTATCTCCTCGAATAAATCATTCATATCACTGGGAGAATCCTCTGAATTATCCCAACGAATGCAGAATTATGAGAATTTCGTGCAGATACAAAGTGACGCCGCCATCCGTAAGATAGCTGGCATGTATGCCTATGATTATAACGAGAGCAAAGATCCCGTCACCTTACGATCCGATGACGGGGAGGTCGCTCAAAAACTGGAGGAGGAATTAAACAGTCGTTTGGCAATAGCAGGCATTGAGGTATTGGAAGCTCGTATCAATTACTTAGCGTATGCTTCCGAGATCGCCGGAGTCATGTTACGCCGCCAGCAAGCGGAAGCCATTATCGCCGCAAGAGAACGGATCGTGGAGGGAGCGGTCAGCATGGTTCGACTCGCCTTGAACAAACTGGATCAAGACAATGTTGTGGAATTGGATGAGGAACGGAAGGCCGCAATGGTTAGCAACCTGTTGGTTGTCCTTTGCGCTGACGAGGCAGCGCAACCTGTCGTAAATACCGGGACCCTACATCATTAATGTAAGAATTTAATATTAATACTAGTATATGGCCAAAAAAGATAATACTGTCAAAAGCTTCATCCTTCGGGTGGACGCTGATATGATGGAAGCTATCGAAGCTTGGGCTGCGGACGAATTTCGCAGCACCAATGGCCAAATCCAGTACATTCTGGACCAAGCCTTACGAAAGGCAGGACGGTTGAAGAAGAAAAGACTGCCCCGGCCACAAAACGACGACAAGTCATAAAAAAAGCCTGATCTTTCGATCAGGCTTTTTTATTAACGGCTAATGAACAGCCAAGCATCTTTATACTTTTCTATTTTTCGAAGTGTCGCCATGTAGCTCTCGGCATCCGCCCGGTTATTAAACTTATCCGCATAAATACGATATTTACCATCACGAACCACCTTGCTTACATTCTTACATTGCGTGCGGTCTACACCGGATATATACTCATTCGCCTGCTCCTCTGTCGGGAAACTCGCTATTACGATATGATACATCTTTTTCGTCGCCACGAGTTCCGCTTTCGGAGCGGGGACAGCGACTTCTTTCCTTACCTCAGGGGCAGAAGGCGCTTTGGCAATCTCAGTCTCCTTAGTCGCTTCTATTTTGGGAGTTACCTCCGCTACCATCTCGTCCACTTGAGATATTTGAATTTCCTCCGGCTGAGAAATAGGTTCCTCGAACCTATAATTTATCATCTCCGTAGGAACAAAACTAGCTGTATAAGCGGACAGGTTTACTTCTTTCACCGGAGTTGAAACCACAAAGAATAATGCGACAGCAGCAGCTGATGCCGCGACAACCCGGATCAACTTACGACTAACCGGGATATAGAACACATCTTTCTTTTTCTTACCCGTAAGTAAAGTAACCTCTTCCCGCTCTTCCTCCAACGATCGCAAAACCGGAAAATGAAACGATGATAAACCATACGAATCCGCATTGAATACCCCAGAATCGCCCGGCGTAAAAATGGTCTGCCCTTCCTCTCCTATAGAGAAAGTCCCGATTCTCCCCAATGTTATCCGCTTGTCTTGTTCCAAAGAAACATTCAAAGCCTCGATATCCTCTTCCAGCATCAACTGAGCTTTCCGGTAATCAACGCCATACGTCTGCATATATGACTCGCAAAGCAAGCCGTCTGTATGCTGTAGCGTGACATTAAACATAACCTCTTTACGCATCGGCCGGAACAAATGTTCCTCTTCCTGATACGTCGCCGGCAAAGTTTGCAGCACGAAACCACCAAACTTCGGCAAGATCACACAATCGTGCGTCAACAACAAGCGTTCAATATGTGTTATTATCCTTAACATAGAGACAAAGGTAAATATCTTTATAGAAATAACAAAAAAAGAGCACTTTTTTCCTTTGAAATGACCCGGAAAATTATATGCATGACATTCTCATTTCAAAATCCACATGACACCCATATAGTCATCCGACCCTCCATACTGGTCGCTAATTGATTTTGAGACATTATCCATATTGTAATCCAACTCTTCCGATGGATACATCCATCTTAACGGCATTTTATCAGAAGGTATATTCCTATTCGATTTCGGATTTATCGGAATATTCGGTACACCTGTCCTACGATATTCAAAGAAAGCATTGTAAGGTGTTTGAAGAAACGTCAATATGTACTTTTGCCAAATAATCTGACTCAACTGTTCTTGAAAATCACTAGCGAACTTAACGCCTTGGTTTCCGAGATATTCTTGAATATAGACATCTGTTATTTTTCGATTATGATGGAACATAACATCATCGGGTGTATTATCCGCCACAAACCGCATTGAAGAACGAACGCCTTCCTCATAATACTCTTTGGGACTTTTTGAGATAAAACCTCTCAGAGCCATCTCAGCCAGTATAAAATTTTGTTCTTGATAACTCAAGAAAAATACAGGCTCGCCCTCCGGCAGTTCCTCGTAGCGATCATTTATTTGAGAAACAGTTCCCCCACTCACAAAAGTCAAGATCTCAGACTCCGGTAAGGTCGGGTCAACTCCACCATAAGCATCCCATTCCGAGGGATCCAACTTGGCCTCTTCTGAGCTCGGTGTCGGTTTCGCATAATAAAATAAACGATAATCTTTCAAGGCTTTCAATTTATCAACAAAAAGATTAGTCATCCTGTCATTATTCACAAAACTATTAATTTCCTTAAAATAAGGATATTTCTGTCCAGCCTTATTAGAGTACACAACTTGGAAATTATCCGCACTCGACTCAAAAACAGGTCTGTTATTGATAATCTCATTGATTCTTTCCCGAACCTTTAAATCCGGATCATCGACCTTTTTATACAAATTAAGAAGCAACTTCAATTGCATAACATTCACAGCCTTACGCCATTTCGTCACATCCCCTCCATAAATATAATCACCCTCAAAATTAGTGCCAGCACTAAAGAGACGGTCCGCCTCATCCAATTCATTCAATAACCCGAGAAAAACATCTTTTTGAGAGTCATATTTCGGGAAATACACCTCTTCATCCTCAGCTCTTAAAGCTTCAGAATAAGGTATGTCCCCCACTTGCATTGTCAAATTGAAGAAAAAGAAAACCCGTACGAAATGAGACAATGCCGTATAGGAGTTTTTCAACTCATCATTCGTCGCAAAATCAATCATCTTCGAGGCATTCCGCAAATCTCTCAAAGCATCATAATTCGCTCCACCCAACAAATTGAATGCCAGATCTATATCATTAGCCTCTGTCCACGACAAATACTTAGCTAACAATTCATCCCGGATAAAATCCTTTCCATTCCCATTTTTATAAGTGGTAATATCACGTAACAGTTCTGTTGCCAACATCGCAGATGTTACTTTGTTAGTTGAGTCGGGATTTGTATTTACGCTTTCGAAATCATCACATCCAACCATACCCAACAAAACCAGTCCGCATATCAATATATTTTTAATTTTCATACGTTTAGCTTTTAAAATTCAACTTTCAAGTTTACACCTACATACCTTATAGATGGAGAAGATATATCCTCGCCCTCAATATCCTCAAAGCCATCCGGATCCGAGAATCTAAAATCTTTGGTCAACACAAATAAGTTCTGTCCGATAAAGCCTACATAACAGCTATTCATACTTAACTTACTAATAAACTTCTTCGGCAAATTATATCCGATTGACATTTCCCTCAATTTCAAGAATGTCTTTTTCTGAACTAATTTATCTGGATTATTATGGCTGCTTCTTACAAAATCCTCATAAGAAGTCTCGATATCATTCGGAGCGAATACCCGCGTATCTGATGTAATCCTGCCATATTGATCATATTTGACCTCACCTGATACAATCTTGACACCTTCACCCACATAGTTTTTCTTGCCATTCACCACCTCATCATATCTCCATTGATTGTCCGTATCCGGATGAGCGCCGGTTTCCAACATGTGGAATTCCGTATTCGACCATGATTTTCCACCAATACGGCCATCAAAATTGAGTGTCAGCGTAAAATTCTTATACTTGAATACATTCGCTAGACCATACTCTAAATCCGGATCCGTATAACCAATCAAAGAGCTATATTGGCTCCTAGACATCAAGCCATTCGTATTAATAATATAATTACCATCCGGATCTTTGTCATAGCCTTTATATGAATAAGAATCCGTACGAGCGCCCACGTATGTCCACAAATTATCCGGGCTGAAGTTCTCATCCAATTTAGCGTAATACCTCTTGCTCGTCGAAAGATTCAACGACACATCCCATGAGAAATCACGGACTTGCACCGGAGTAGCGTCAATAGAAATCTCCACCCCCCGACGAACATATTCTTCGTCAATATTCATCAATCTCGATTTATAGCCCGTAGCGGAAGATATCCTTTGGCTGATCGTATTATTATAAGTCAACTTATTGAAATAACTCACATCTAATTTCAAGCGATGTCCTTGCAAGAAGTGAATACCCGTACCGATTTCCCATGTACGATTCGTGATAGGCTTCACGTCGCCACGCAAATAATCCGGATAACTAGCCGTATTCAAGCCATCCCAAACATTCTGTTTAATCGTATAGGCCCGATCTAAATCATAAATAGCTAAATCGGTTTTAGAGACAGTCCACGATCCTCTCAATTTCCAGAAGGGTATCCAATCCGGCAAGCTTATTATATTAGAAGGAATAATACTCACTCCCACGGAAGGATAAAAATATGATTTATCATTTGAAGGCAAAGTAGAAGACCAGTCATTACGCCCTGTAGCCTCCAGATAGTAAGTATCCTTATACCCCAATGTCAACGTGCCGAACAGACTATTCACTTTTTTCGTCTTAGTCTCCGCATCCACGATCGGACTTTCTACGGAAGCTTTTATCGAATAAAAACCGGGAACAGACAAGCCATTCTTCGTGGAAGCTTCCAGATTCTTTGTTTTCGTATAATAAAGAGAACCTCCCAATAAACCGTCAACACTAAAATCACTCAGCTTCTTATTAAACAGCAAGAAGAAATCATAATTCATGGTAAAACCAGTCTTCTTGCCCTCTTTATAATAACCCAGCGCTCCGTCTTCCCAGCCACCACGGCCTTTAGAGATCGTTCCCACCGAAGAACGAGTCACATTATTATTCGCATAAGCGACTCCTCCCGCACGCAATTGCAATTTCATCCAAGGGAGTATCTCGTACTTAAAAGACAATGAACCATTCGTCGTAAAATTATTTATCGACTTAATCTTCTCATAAGCCTCAAAATAAGGATTATCATACCAATCCGTATAATGCCAATTTTGCTTTTCATTTGGGACAAGCCAATAATCCTTGTAATCCCGCAGATCATACTCCGGACCAGTCCATAATAAAATATTGTACATATATCCGGTACCATATCCATACCCAGCCGTATTCGGCGCAGATTCCTGCGTAAAGTTCATACTACCTTCCACGCTCGCCTTATTGCCTAGTTTCAGCTCTCCACCAATATTATACCAGAATTTATTCTTACGTGAATTCGGATATTGATTCTTATCATACAAATAAGACAAAGAAGTGCGGATGCTTCCATTCTTACCAGAAGATGATACACTGACCGTAGTATTACTGATCATACTAAACTCCAAGAAATTCTTAAAATTATTCTTACCCCTCGAAGTCAACTCCATTTCCCGATACTCTTTCTTAATAGGATCCCATTGCGTATAAACACGACCAATATCCAACTTATCGCCCCAGACATAATCTATATTATCAAATTTACCTCCAGACCCGGCGCTATAAGCCGTCTGCACCTCCGGTATTTTTAACTGTCCGGCATTAAACATATTACTGGTATTTACCTCTATAGAAAAGCCCTTATCACCCCCTTTCTTAGTGGTAATCATGATCGCTCCATTACCTCCTCGGGAACCATACAACGCAGAGGCCGTAGCCCCTTTCAACACAGTAATATTCTCAATCACATCCTGGTTGAAATCACTAAACGCTTGATTTGTAGGAACGCCATCCACGACGACCAAAGGCTCCTCTCCACGTAATTTTATCTTAGGAGCGACCCCAAATTCCGTAGAATTATACACTCGCATGCCCGAGATCCTACCACTTAAACTCGTCGCGATATTCACGCCCTTAACTTTCTCCAATTCATCCCCCTTGAACTTTTGTGTAGCATAACCTAACGCTTTCTCTGAACGAGTAATACCCAAAGCGGTAACGACAACTTCCTCCAAGGCTTTTGAATCTTCATCAAGCACTATCTGGAGAACTGTTTTATCCCCAACAGGAACCTCTTTTTCTTGAAAACCGACATAAGATACCATTAGCACATTCCCAGCGGAAACATCCAAGGAAAAGTTTCCGTCCAGATCACTAATAGTGCCGTTAGTCGTTCCTTTTTCTACTACATTCGCACCAATCACTGGATCCCCGTGAGCATCTTTCACGACACCTGTTATTTTTACCTTTTTCGTCTGTTGATTAGCAATCGGTAAATCCTCTTTTTTCGTGTCTCGACGTACGATTATTTGACGATTATTAATAATATACTCAATATCCGTTCCGCTGAATAATTTATCTAATATTATCTCTACAGACTGATCCCGAACATCCAGATTAACTTTCCTATGCAAATCAATGTTAGAACCATGATACACAAAAATAAACTCACTGTTTTTCTCAATGTATTCAAATACATCTTCTACCGTACGATCATTCATTTGAATGCTTAGCATAGTCCGTTGCGCATATAGGGAAGACGCATATATCGCAGATCCTCCAAAACTTACCAGACATAAGGCTAAACCAAGACTTTTGAGAAAATGATTTGATTCTCGGCAGAAATCTTCTTTTTTCTTCATACCTTTGTAATGTTTTTTCTTTAGTACGTAATTATTGATTAAACAAAGCTCTTGAGCCGGAAGATATGGCAGTATCTTCTGGCTCTCTTGTAAATGCAAACACGCTTACAGATCATTCCTTTCCCATAGGCAAATTATTTTAATAAAATTATATTATTCTCCCCGTCTCTCTCTTGGCGTAGAAAAAGAGATTGACAAATAATCTCAACAACTTCCTCCAAGCTCTCTCTCAGGTCCAATTTTCCTGAAATAGGTATTTCACCTATCTCTTTGCCAAATAAAATAGTCCGGCCATAATAACGAGACAACCGATTTAAGACCTCTCCAACCTTACGATCATTTAACAGCATCAAGTTATCTTTCCAACAAATATGTTCAAAGACATCTACCTTTTTGATCGATATTTCTTTACCCTTTAACTCAAGCATATCATCAGGGCTCAGCACATTCTTACCATTATCGCCATTTTTCACCTCGACCTGTCCTTCCACTAATACAACGGAAGCCGCAGGTTCATCCCGATAAGCACACACATTGAATCGAGTGCCAAGCACTTTTACCTCGATCGTACTCGTTTTAACAATAAAAGGGCGAGAAGGGTCCGCAGCAACTTCCAAATAGACCTCTCCATCCACTAATATCTCCCGCTTATCTTTAGCAAAAACCGTAGGAAAAATCACCCGGGTCTCTGCATTAATATACATTTTAGTACCATCTGAAAATACGATATTCGCACGCCGTCCTTTCGGTACTATTATTTGATCCGGCTCATCAATTTTAGTTTCTTGCTCATTCTTTTCTATTTGGTGTTCCTCTACATTTGATTTGCCTACCGTATCATAAATTACCGTAGCTTCATCTTTCAGTTGAACCCAACCTTGATCCTTCACCAAGAGAATCTCATCCCCCGGCAAGGCGCCAACATTCTTTTCCTCCAACAAGGCCAAAGGCAATGAAGATTTATCATGCCCCATTATCCAAAAATAACATCCCACGGCAAGAAGCAACATGACGGCGGCCGCTACGGAAGAAACAAGATAGCGTATACGTAAAACAGAGGTCTTACGGGGAGCATTCAAACGTTCCTCCAGCTTCTGCCAAGAAGAAAGTGCCAGTCGCAAATCCACTCGCTCCTCTTCACGAACTTTACGCAACAAATCTTCTCCGGCTTGCCGAAATGAATCCTTCTCAACCATGTCCTGTTTCTTATTCACGAGATACCTGTTTACTCTTATTACGGATGGAATTCGTTTTGGTACTCACTTTTTACCGGGAAAAATAGCGAATCCGCCATTTTTTTCATTCTTACAACCTCTTTTGCCATCCCTAGGGCACGGCTGTGCCACCTTGATGGCACAACTATGCCACTTGGATGGCACGACTGTGCCATCAAGGTGAAAATTATTGGCACAATATATCTTTGATATACTGCGACATAAAGAGAGTCCAAGAATACATTAAAGCTCCAACGAGAACCACCGCCTTAACTTACGGAGTGTTCTAGACAATAAATTTTTACTGGATTGGTAATTTATGCCTAAAATACCAGCTATCTCATTATGCCCCAATTCATTTACATAATAAAGATAAATGATCTCTCGCTGATGGGGAGAAAGTTTTGTCAAGGCTTTCATCAAAAGTTTAACCCGGTCGTCCGTATCTGTCGTATCCAATGCGATACGGGAGAATAACTCATCCACTTGAAACACGTCCTCATATAAGGAGACATCCTCCATTTTCCTGTTTTTCTCGATCGTATCATACAGCTTATGTCTTAAAGCCTTAAGCAGATATCCTCTGACATTCGCCGTCGGAGAGAGGGAAGTATGGTTTTGAATCAAATTGATAAAAATATCCTGTACGCAATCTTCCACCAAGTTCTTGTCGGGAAGTAACTTGATTCCATAATTGCACAGCAATGCGTAAAATCGGCAATAAAGCTCACGGAAGGCTTCCTTATCTCCCTTCAGACACGATTCCCATAGCTTCTCATCGGATATTTCCATATAGATCATGTAGACAATAACTCCCACAGATTTGGCGCAAACATACAAAAAAACATTCAAATTCAGTTAAGAGCAATAAAAAATTACAAAAAAGCACGTACACCACCATGAATAGCGATGTACGTGCTTCTAAAAAATCACATGGGAAAATCACTTATACCGTTTGCCTTGCCACGGTATCATACCCGTCTGACGGATATGCTCCATCAAGCCATTGAACAAGTTTTTATACGTATCCGAAGATCGTTCCCCGATCGGACTTTGTTCCTTCGGATCTTCCTTTATATTAAAGAATTGAATAGGCTCCCAAGGAGTATTTTGTAAAATCTTGAAATCCCGGTATTGAGATGCGTAATATGCCTGACCTCCATATCGGGAATTACCTTCCCTTCGCACCCAATGCACCATTCGATCTCCGGTATCTTGTTCCTCACCCCGTAAAAGAGGCAAGATACTGATACCGTCGATCTCATGTGATACAGGCACGGCTGTCAGATCGCATAAGGTCGGGAACATATCCGAAAGCATGACGAAATTATCACGTACCGCCGGACGGATCTGGTTCTTCCAATAAATACCTCCGGCTACCCGGATCCCTCCCTCATACATATCCTGCTTCGCGCCTCTGAACGGGCCGTTATTCGCACCCGCATCGTCCTGCCCTCCATTATCAGAGGTAAATATAATGATCGTATTCTCCAACTGGCCATTCTGTTCCAAGGCCTCATACACACGTCCGACGTTATAATCCAAATGCTCAATCAAGGCGACAATCTTAGCACGCTTCTCTGGAAGTGACGGTTCACGCTTTTTCACCTTTTCCAGCCATTCCTGAGGAGGTTGTATCGGGGTATGTGGGGCATTATAAGCTAGATACAAGAAGAAAGGCTCTTGCTTTTGCTTCATATCCGACAGGTAACGGATCGCCCAATCAGAGAAAATCTCTGTAGCATGTCCTTGTGGATCGATCTCTTTCAAGTTCTCACGCATATAATTATTTCCGAAACGACGATGGGTATAATAATCATCCATCATATCCCCTAAAAATCCCCGGTAGAAATCGAAGCCCCTTTCCGTAGGGGTATTCGGAGATTCCAATCCTAGATTCCATTTTCCAACCATCGCATTATGATAGCCTCTTTTCTTCAACATCTGGGGTAATAATACGGCATCCTCCGACAGATACCCCCAGCTATCCTCTTTATGCGTACGAATGACTCCCGGTACGCCTACCATATCCGGATAACGACCGGTTAATAAGGAAGCTCTACTAGGAGAGGAGACCGGACAGTTCGCATGGAAATTCGTGAAACGAACTCCTTCATTTAATAATTTATCGATATGTGGAGTTTGAATGCCCTTGGCGGCTCCTTGACAGGACAAATCACCATATCCCAAATCATCCACCAAAATCAGCAGGATATTCGGGCTATCCGGCAAAGCCTTTGTTTGTGCGGAAGCTGCGGAAAAAGCCAATCCGCAAGCCGCTGTCAGTATATATTTATTCATCTATCTGTTGTTTTTAATTTCCCATTACATCATATCACATACGGAAGGTTTGATCTTCATTCCTTTCTTATGTTTCTCACCAGCCTCGATCAGTAATTTCACGATCTCCGGATGCTTATCCGCCTGATTGAATCGCTCTGAGATATCTGTCTCCACGTTATACAACAAGGGTTCTGCCGGAGTCTCGATCTTACAGGTTCGCAGATATTGGTCCTTGATCGTCTTAAAATAATACTTCCACTCCCCTTTACGGATCGCCATCAACTCGCTTCCCCACCAATAATAAACTTCATCACGGGCGGAATGCTTTTCCTCAAACAATAATCCGGTTTGATTCACGCCATCCAATACAAGATCTTTCGGTTGCTCGATACCCGCCATCGAGAGGAAAGTCGGATATAAATCCATCGAGGTCATAATCTCATCGTTAATCGCCGGATTGATTTTTCCCGGCATCCAACAAATGGCCGGAACCCGGAAGCCACCTTCCCACCAAGTACCCTTGCCATCCTTCAACGGACCTGCGGAACCACCATTCTCATGCTCCGTCAGCCAAGGGCCGTTATCGCTGGTAAAAATAACAAACGTATTCTCGTCCAAGCCATTTTCACGCAGAGCCTTCAACACCTCCCCAACGCTCCAGTCTATTTCCTCAACCACATCTCCGTACAGGCCTCGTTTGCTCGTTCCCTCGAAACGGGCATTCGTGTACAATGGGATATGCGGGAAGGTATGAGCGAAATAAAGGAAGAAAGGTTCCTTTGAATGATCCTTGATGAACGATACCGCTTTCTCCGTATAGCGACGGGTTAATTCTCCCTGATCCGGTTCCGATTCGATTTGCTTACCATCCACTATCAATGGAGTCGGAGGAAAATTCCGGGCATGCGCGCCTTTATTCTGAACGGGGCTCATATCATTGGAATAAGGTATGCCGAAATAGGTATCAAAACCATGATCCGTCGGTAAATAGGGAGAGAACGCTCCTAAATGCCATTTGCCTACACAGCCGGTCGCATACCCACTTTGTTGTAAAACCTTGGCGATCGTGACCTCATCTTGTCCTAACCCAGCCTTTGAGTTAGGGAAAAGTACGGCTACCCGATCTCCATACAATCCATTTCGAACCGGCAAACGTCCGGTCATTAACGCGGCCCGACTTGGTGTAGAGACTCCGGCCCCCACATAAAACTGGGTCAGCTTCATTCCTTCACAAGCCATACGGTCTATATTCGGTGTGCGGATCGTGGGATTCCCATAGCAACTCAAATCCCCATATCCCATATCGTCACAGAATATGATTACAAAATTAGGCTTATTGGCCGCATCCGAGGCAGCGTTCAAGCTCAAGCTGTTCGATAATACCGCCGCTGTTAAAACAGACAATGATTTCAGTGTTTTCATATGCGTATCTTTTTATTTAAGTAAACGGGCAAAAGGTTCATCTATGATACCGGCAGGACGCTGGTTCCGGCCTTCATATCCCCAATCTCCCATATCATTACGAACCTGTTCGATCCATTGATTCATCTTCGTCACTACTTCGGGATGTTTATCGATGACATTGGTTGTTTCCGACAAATCATTCGCCAAATTATATAAACGAGCTTCACCGACTTCCGTATCCGGGAAGTGAGGGCCTTTGATACGTTCCTTCAAAGGTAAATGATACTTCCAGTTTCCCCAACGTACCGCTTGTAATTGTTGTTTCTGGTAATAATAGAAAGTCTCCGTGGGCGATGCCATCGATTCTCCCTCCAAGATTCCAGACACATTATGCCCATCTATCACCCGGTCGGAAGGAACCGCATAACCGCAATAATGCGCCAATGTCGGTAAGAAATCCATCGAAGTCACCAGATTATCAGTCTCCTGTCCCGCCGGTATTTTAGCGGGCCATCTCATTATACAAGGCACCCTGAACCCACCTTCATACGTCGTACCCTTTTGGCCTCTCAACGGACGGTTCGTACCGCCGAAGTGTTCATCCGCACCATTATCGGAAGTAAAGATAACCAAGGTATTTTGATCCAATCCTTCCTCCTTTAAAGTCTCAAGCAAGACTCCCATCGACCAATCCAATTCCTCGGTCGCATCTCCATAGAGTCCGTTCTGAGACTTTCCCTTGAAAGCGGGAGAAGCCGCTAACGGATTATGAGTCATATTATGGCACAAGTAAATAAAGAACGGAGATTCCTTATGAGACTTTATAAACTCCACAGTCTTATTGGTATAACGAATCGTCAAGGAATCATGACCGACAGGAGCCACTATTACCTCCTCCTGTTCCATCAAGGGTAACGGACAATACGGACGATCCATATCGTTACTATAAGGAATACCATAATAGTAGTCGAAACCCTGCCGGGTAGGAAGAAATGGCAATTGATCCCCTAGATGCCATTTCCCGATACAAGCCGTCGCATATCCCTGCTCCTTCATCAACTCGGCGATCGTTATCTCACCGGGATTCAAGCCTTTATGCGAAGCTGGAAATAGCACTTGCCTCCCTTTGGACATCAAAGGTGTAGGGTCCGCATTTACATGCATGGAGACTCGCCTTGGATAACACCCTGTCAATAAAGCCGATCTGGAAGGTGTGCTCACGCTCGAACCCACATAAAAATCGGTCAGTCGTATTCCCTCTTTAGCCATCTGGTCGATATGGGGAGTACGATGCTTCGTACTCCCGTAACAACCTAAATCCCCATATCCGAAATCATCGATAAATACGATTATCACATTTGGCCTTTCCGCCGCTTGAGTAGCCACGGCCGCTCCGGAAAAAGCTAATACAGATATTAGTTTAGATATAAATTTCATTTCATCCTTCTTTTAGTTGAACATTACCAACCCGGGTTCTGATCCAAATTCGGATTCAAAGAGCGCTCGCTATCAGGAATCGGTAATAAATCGTAATATTCCAAATAGCCATTTGGGAACTTCGTCTCGATCACGCTACCCTCATGATCCTTAATAATCATAGGGTAAAGTTCCTTACCGATTTTCCAACGTTTTACATCTGACCAATAACGTCCTTCTAATGCTAACTCAATCCGTCTCTCATGTCTCACTTTCTCACGGGCCTCCTCACGGCTCATAGATGTCGGCAACAAAGAGATCTTAACATCATCCCTTTCCGTACGGATCCGGTTAAGGATAGCGATCGCATCCGCCACATTTCCATTCGTCTCAATAATCGCCTCCGCTTTTGACAATAAGACATCCGCATATCTCAGTATGATATCATTGATATAAGATTGTCCGGAAGGAGGAAGCTTTGACTCATCCTGAATCCGATATTTACGGGTACTTAAATGTTTCAACCGATTACCGGCATGATTAAACGCACCTCCCGGATACAGGTAATTAGGGAAACGATAGCCCAAGAAATAAGAACCCGGAAGTACAGCCGTGAAACCTAAACGAGGATCCCGGTTCTCATAAGGATTCTCGGGATCTACAGGAGAGCCGTCGATCGTCTCATAAGCCGCTACCAAATCATCCGTAGGGACATAACGGCTTCCACGGGTCCAACTTCCGGTACCCGTTCCGCAATACTGGTCAATATAGGAACCTTGCGAATTTTCGCCTTCAATATATTGGATATCAAACAATACTTCCTTATTGTTCTCATTAGCCGGATCAAACAAGCCCTCATAACTATGGAATAGACCATATTTCTTCAACGCATCAATTTGCTCGACACAAGCCAGAACCTCCTTGTATTTACCTTGGTATAAGTAGGCTCGCATTTTCATACCTAAAGCCGCCCCCTTGGTAGCACGCCCCGGCTCGGGAGCATCCACTCCCAAATTGGTGATCGCAACCTCATAATCATCCAACGCCTGTTGCCAAGTCTCCTCCAAACTCGCCCGCTTCAAGCTACGAGCTTCTTCCGTGGAAATGTTCGTCAATATAATAGGTACCCCACCATAGGTTTCCGCTAGCACGGAATAAGCCAGTCCCCGTAGAAAATGAGTCTCACCTGAATATTTGGCTTTCGCTTCTTCCGATAAATCCACTAAATCCATACAGGCCAACAAATAGTTTGCCCGGGAGATTATCTCGTAACATCTTTTCCAACGATACGTTACGACTCCTCCGTCACTAGAGCTCAATCGCCCGGCACCCAGCTTATTAAAAACCTCATCCGTTCCCCAGTTAAATGCGTTAGGGGTAGCTCCATCCGTTATGCCAAAGCCAAACAAGCCTTGATTATAAACCTCTTTTTCCCTCAATTGAGCATAGACACCATTTAAAAGGAGTTTGATATCCGATTCATTTTCCGGGAAACTCGCCGAAGTAATCTTATCCTCAGGATACAAATCCAAATAATTCTCCATACATCCCGTGAAAGAGACACATAGTATAATTGATAAGCAATATGCTAATAACTGTTTCATACTTTTAGAAATTAAGATTTATACCAAATGTAAATATTCTCGGAGTCGGGTAATAATTGGTACCCGAATCAAACGTATTTCTTTCCGGATCATATCCTTCATACCCTTTTTTCCACATAATCGTAAACAGGTTCTGGGCATTCGCATATACATACAACCGTTGCATTTTTAGCTTTGAGGTAATCCATTCAGGGAACGCATAACCTAATTGTAAGTTCTTCAATTTCAAGAAATCGATACGATGTACCCAAAATGAGGAGTCATACGTGTCCCATGAAGAGTCAAACCGAAGCATCGGTATATTTGAGTCCGGATTCTCTGGGCTCCACGCATCCCGCCATTTATCAGAAATAGTCAGCCATTCGTATTGCATACGGGTCATGCCGCTCTTCGTAAACGCATTCGCCTGTCCCAAACCTTGGAATAAGATATTTAAGTCAAACCCTTTATAGCGTAAGCCGGCAGTAAGTCCATACGTAATTTTAGGAATCGTATTACCAAGTACTTGTTTATCTTGATAGTCTAATTTTCCATCGTTATTAACATCCTCGTATTTCAGATTTCCCATTTCCGGCTTAAGCCCATTGCTATGCATATGTTGAGCGGCTTCTTCGTCCGATTGATAGATGCCAACCGCTTTATAGCCATACAAAGCCTTATACGGATATCCCTCACGAATCAAATAAAGCTGGTCCGGAGAGTTTCCTCCTTGAAATTTCGTTACTTTATTATCGATATACGTAAAGTTTAGTCCTACGTTAAATCCAAGGCGATCTCTGCTCGTCTCAAGATTATCATAATTCACGACTAACTCAAAACCATTATTTTTCATTTCGCCCACATTCTCAAACGGCGCGGTCTTATCCCCTAATACATTTGGTATTGGCAATTGAACGATAATATCGGTTGTCTTTTTATTGAAGTAATCAGCTTCAATATTCAACTTATTACCTAAGAAGCCCAAATCCACGCCAATATCCAAGGAAGAAGTAGTTTCCCAAGTAATATCCTCATCCACCAAAGCGGTTACGGCAGCACCCGGAGCCAATGAACCTCCATAATTATAACTCAAGTCATAATTTTGGGAGATCACTGTTAAATAAGGCCAATATCCTTCAATAGTTTGATTGCCTAATTGTCCCCACGACGCACGTAGTTTCAAATTAGAAAACAGATTCAGGTTCTTAATAAACGCCTCTTCACTCAAACGCCATCCTGCAGAGAAGCCCGGAAAAACACCCCAACGATTTCCCCGTTTAAAACGAGAGGAGGCATCGGCACGGAGATTCATCTCAAATAAATATTTATCCGCAAAGGCATAATTCAATCGACCAAAATAAGATGCCATGCGTAGACCTTCAAAATTTCCCTCTCCCTTGATACCTTCCGTTCCCGCGTCCACTTGGGTTAATCCTTCTTTAGGAGGGTTGGTTCTTCGG
Source organism: Parabacteroides sp. CH2-D42-20 (assembly GCF_003670185.1). Taxonomy (NCBI): domain Bacteria; kingdom Pseudomonadati; phylum Bacteroidota; class Bacteroidia; order Bacteroidales; family Tannerellaceae; genus Parabacteroides; species Parabacteroides sp. CH2-D42-20. Next base: position 128,078 of record NZ_RAYG01000002.1, read on the forward strand.
GCAAATACGTTCTTTATACTATAATTCTCCAATTGGGTACCAAGGATAGCGGCAACATAATGCTTATCCGCAAATCGCTTGCTATAGTTTAATGTCGCTTGGAAATTATTACGCATGGTCGATACTTGCTCTCTACTCAACACAATACCATCACGATTGTAATTTTTCGGTATCGTCTCTATGCCAGAATCCGTATATCCATAAAGGGTCTCATTATATTTATCAACCATTTTCCAATTGCCATTAGAGGCCCATGTTACTTGTAAGTTCAAGTCTTTCGTAAAATCTACGGTAGCGAAAGCATTTACAGCCATATAATCCTTGGATGTTTTAGTCGCCCCGTTCGAAGCGTCTATAACCGGCTGATAAGTCGTATACAATAAAGTACCATCATCCTTAATCGCTTCTACCGAACCGAAACGGCCATCCCGGGTATATGGAGCGATGAAAGGAGCCGCGCCTTGTTGCTGTTCGAATACACGGAACAAATCAAAAGGCTCTTGGGAATTCCTACGAGTATAATTCAAACGAGCGCCAACTCTCAACCATGAATTCACTTTATACTCCACATTTGCCCGGATACCGAACCGCTCCGCCTTAGAGTTCATCAAAATACCTTCCTGACTCAAATAGTTCAAAGACAAGAAGGAAGATAGTTTCTCCGATCCACCGCGAATGGATAAATTATGCCCTGTTATTAAAGCATTCCGATAAAGAGAGTCATACCAATCCGTATTCGGGTATTTATAAGGATCTGTTCCGTTTGCGAAATTAGAGATCAATGTTTCCGAGAAAAGAGGGTTCTCTCCCCCATTCACCAAAGCTTGATTCGCCATAGTCATATGCTCGGCGCTATTCGTCACTAAATCAAAATGACGTCCGATCTGCTGCATTCCGACGTAAGAGTTCAACTCTACTTGGGTTTTCTCATTATTCTTTCCCATCTTCGTCGTAACCAAAACGACACCGTTAGCGGCCTTTGATCCGTAAATAGCCGCACTAGCCGCATCCTTCAAGACTGTGATACTTTCGATGTCACTCGGATTTACTTGGCTGAATACCCCTTCTACTCCGTCAATAATCACCAACGGGTCCGAATTATTCAATGTACCCCAGCCACGAATTCTCAATTGCGCTCCATCATCTCCCGGCTTACCCGAATTCTGGCTGATCCACACGCCGGAAACCTTTCCGGAAAGTGCTTGAGAAGCATCAGTGATCGGACGATTCGCCAATTCCTCATCAAATTTGACTGAAGAAACAGAACCTGTCAAATTCACCTTCTTCTGGGTTCCATAACCAACAACCACAACCTCTTCCAAAGCCTGTGTATCCTCCCTTAAACGTACATTCAATGAAGTCTGTCCCGCAATAGCGACAGTTGTTGGCATAAAGCCGATATAAGAAAATTGAAGTGTCGCGTTATCCGATACCTCCAAAATAAATTTACCATCAAAGTCTGTTATCGTACCATTTGTAGTACCTTTCTCCACAACATTCGCTCCAATGATAGGTTCCCCTTTTGAATCGACAACAACACCCGTTATTTTTTTGGCTTGCTGGGTGACCGCATTCGCTATAGGTTTTTCAAATAAGTAGATCTTTCCATTTTTAACTTCATAACTTAATGACGTGCCCTCCGTTATTTTATCCAATACATTTGTCAATTCTGCATTCGTAAAATTAACGCTCACTCTCCGATTCAAATCTACGATTTGTTTGCTATACGCAACACTCAACCCGGTTTGGTGGGTGATGGTAGCTAAAACTTTCTCCACTTTCGCATTGTCCAGCACAATAGAAACCCGCTGAGCCGAGGCGGTAGCCGTGAAACTCAGCAAGGATATGACTAAAAATAGAAAGGTTAACTTCATGGCATTCGGTATTTTCTCAATTAATATTAAAAGGCACCTACGCCGAGGGCTTTCTTGCTTTTCTTTCATATATTTGTATTGATTTTAATAGTTGGTATTAGAAATTTATTTTTAATACGACCGGCAGCCGAAAAGGGTATATGGGGCACAGAACGAAGCGGTTTAACTCTGAATATTGAAAACACTACGGAAAGCCTTTATTCATAGGCGTTTCAGAAGGATAGGACACGAATGCCGGTTTAAAACGAAACGGTTTTTGCCTTACACTTGCTTAGTTTTAGCTTAACACTTGAAGTTATCTAATTAAAGCAAACGCCGGCCGCCATTTACTTTTCTCTTTACTTTGCTTATATTTCCCCGATACGAAAAACAAAGCCGCCATAGGGCCTCAAAACGAGGTTGCCGGCGGCTTTGTTTTTGCTGTTTTTTATTTTTCCTTTTTTGGTAGTTTAACGATATAAAAACTTCCAAATATTTATTATTTGGTAGTTTTGCAGTATAAAATTCCAAATACGCATGGGAAAGACAGAAACAAAGGTGATACATGTACACCTGATATTTGAGAAAAAAGATTTCTATTTTGGTAGTATATCTGCCATATTCAAAACACTGGACGAAGAACGTATCGGTATTAAGAAAAGTACCCTTCTACATGCCGGTTTAAGTGATGGAACGTCCTTGCCTACCCGAAAAGCTATTATAAAGCAATCCTACCTTATTAGAGGCGGAAGTTAAAGTGTTGTTACATTGAATATTAGAAGCCGTCAAAATGCCTTTGATATGGTATTCTAACGGCTTTTTTATTGGTGTTCTAACATCTTGTTTTACTTGAATGCCTTACAAAAACACCTACATAAAACACGTACAAAATATATGTTAAAACACTTACAAAAGACTTACAAAAACATGTAATATGATGCTTGTAAAATATATAAAAACAACATAAAACGGTTTGTTTTGACAGAAAAAGCCGTTTAAATGGGTAGAAAAAGCCATTTATATAAACGTATTAATCAACACAATTATACCTATTATATCACGTATTATCAGATAGTTATGCTTTATATCTCCTTTCCCGGCTTTCATTTTTGTGTGCGTATGCCTTTGAGGGATTATTCAAGCCTTAATACCCCTATTACAAGTGCAACCGAGTGGATTGCGCTTAAATGTAGTTCGAACGGATCATAATTGGGGTTGTCTGATATAATGGACACATGTTCTTTGTCGCTGCCGGGTTTTATTCTTTTAATAAGTGGCCCTTGTGTTGTGTCGATAACATATACTTTATTCCATTGAAAGAACAGATCGGACATAGGCACATGTTGGCAGGCTACAATATCACCGGAACTATATTTCGGATACATGCTGGAACCTTTCACCGGTATGAGAAAGTCAGCCCCTTTGAACATTGGTATGACGTAACGTTCGCATTCGTACTCTAAAATAGTCTGTTCGCTTGTTAAAGCTCCGGCCATCGCTTCAATTGGTATTAGTGGTATCCCTTCATTGGGATGAATAGTCGGTATAGCTACTGGTTTGTCAGCAGTATTTTCTATTGGGGCTGTCGGAGGTATACAATTAACGCTTTTTACTGGGTTTGTATGTGTCGAATCTACCAATGGAGGATTTTCCTCTTGTAGCATAGTACCTCTACCTGTTAATAGCCAATTGGGATTTAAATCCGGGTATGCGTATAGAATTTTCTCTATATTAGTAGAACTCATGCCTTTACCAGAGGCCTTTGCTTTACCTATAAGCCCAACAGAAAGACCTGCTATAACAGTCATTTGATTGTCGTTAATGCCTTTTGTTTTCATATAATGTTGAAGTCTTTCTATAAAATTCTCCATAAAACTTGATTTTTTTCAATGAAACATTCTATATATAGAAAAACTTCTATATATTTGCAGCGTGTTAAACATATTAACGGGCGGTAAATATAATAAAAAACGCTCGACAGTTCAATAATTAAAGGAGTGAAATATGAAAAGGTATTGGTTTGAGTTGACAGATGAACGCTATAATGATTTGGGCGTATCAATACCGGACGGTAGTAGTAAACAGACTGCAATCAATCACGCTAAAAGGTGGATGAAAGAAAACTGTGTAAGAGTTGCGGAGCTGGCTGTAAACAGTATGATTACTGGCAATTTGCTTGACACAATAGAAATCGAACTTAATTAAAACGGTAAAATATGAAAGCAATCAAAGTATTTATTGATGAAGCGGAACAGTTTAAGATGCTGAACCTGATAGAGAAGTTCAACGGCCACGAGGATATAGCGGCTACGGGGACAGGCCAGACGGATTTTGTAGTAGCTGCTTCCGGTGAATGTGCGATGGCTTATGTAAGGGCAGTCCTTGCCGGGAAATTGGATGATTGTACGATTGAAATAATTAAATGATATAGGAAATGAAAGAGCTTGGTAGTATAGAAGTAACAGTCACCCGCATCACATATGGATTTGATGAATCGGATTTTGAGAAAGAAGGAGTAAACAAACATTGTATAAAAGGTGAACGAACCATTGTAAAAATGGATGGCGAAGTCTATTACGACCAGTATGTCGCCACCCATTTGACAAGAAAATGCCCATTTTTTGGCTCCCCGGTGGATTGCTTCTGGAATTATGTCGTAATGCTATTTCCCGAAGAGAAGCCCAGCTGCGGTAGCAATACCGGCTGCGATGCTTGTAATCGTTTCCGCTTTATGAGGAAGCGACGGTTTGAGGTCTTCAATCTCAAGAAGCAACTTTTCAATGTTCGCCTGAAGAAGTTCTTCTTGGGCTTTAAATCCCCCCTTGGAAAGAAGTTCAGAGGCTTCAAGATGTAAAAGATATGAGACCTTATAAGCATTGGCACTACATTCGCTAATTAGGTTGAGCCTTTGAAAGTGTTTCATAATGCCTATAATCTTTTCTTTCCCCTTAATGGGGTATTCAGAATAGGCGAAACCCGTGATACCGATATAGGAACCACGTTCGCAGACAAAGGAAAGCATAAGGTCTTTTTCTTCAATGATATTATTCATGGTATTAAGTATTAGTTAGACATGCTACAAATGTAGCAAAACTTCCGCGGTTCGTGAGAATAGCGGAAGGTATTTAAAACAGAGTATTAACTATAAACGATATAGCGATGAAAAAGCATATTTATTTAGACAGGGCCGGCAAAGGCAAATTGCGTCAGATATTTGACTGTACGGGTGTGATGATATGGAAAGCATTGACTTTTGAAAGCGACAGTGGGCTGGCCCGCGAAATCCGTTACACGGCAATAAAGGAATTAGGCGGTTTTACTATCAATGACGGTTTTGCTATGGACTGGGAAACAACCCATCAAACGGCAGAGCATACAATGACGCAGACTTTTGGGAAACGTGTTAAAATCATATCACATAATGATTTTCCTTTAGTCGTTGCCTTTATAAATGGCAAAGAAGTGAAGAGAGTAGAAAGCAGTTTGATGATTTCTGATTTTATGAACCTTCAGGATGAAGTTGTGAGAATGGCCTACGGCCCCCGAATTTAAAGTATCACTATGGAGTACTACGGAAAAATATTGTGTATATCAAAAGATGACCTGACACGTGACGACCGGCCGCTTTTAGGGGACTATCGGTTAGATGTAACGAAAGCTCCTATAATGACAGTTAGCTGTTTCGATCAGTTGGTTTATCGTAAAATAATACAGGTGATTCGTAAAGGTATAGGCCGTGGGGTAAAATCCCTTGTTTCCGTGGATAGTCTGCCGGATAAATATAAAAAGTTAGTTGAACAAAAATACGGAAGTATGGACGCTGAGATTTTAAGAAACTGGTTCGCTTCGCATTGGGAAGTGGATGCGGATGCCCGCAGCTTTTATTCCCGCTTCCGCCTGCCTTCCGGCAAGCCTCTGGAACCGGAACAACAGCAGGAATATACATTGAATGCTTCCGCTTTACAGTCAGTTGTCCGCCTGATGAATGATGTCAGGATGAAACGGGCTGTCATGCAGAACAACAAAATACGTTGGGAAGAAATGGCCGGTGCGATCAGCTTCTTTCAAAAAGAGTTTGGGCATAGTTTGCCGCTTTCGGTAAACCGCTTCAAAAAGAAAGTAAAGGACTTTCAAGAAAACAGTTACATAAGCCTGATAAGCAAAAAGTTCGGTAATCAGAACACAAGGCTTGTCAATGTGCAGGTTGAAAGTTTACTGCTTAGTTTGGCGACATTGCCGAACAAGCCGTGGAATAAAAACGTGTGGGAAATGTACAACATGTTTATAGCCGGTGAGTTGACTGTTTGCAATCCGGAAACCGGCGAGATATTTAACCCGGCGGAATTTGTGGATAAGAAAGGCAACCCGATCAGGCTTAGCCAATCCACTATAAACAACTATCTGAACCAGCCTAAAAATCAGGTCTTGATAAATCACAGACTTATGAGTTGGAGCACATTCATGCACAATGAACGCCCGCATGTACACCGCCACGCCCCGGAATTTTCTTTCAGTAAGATTTCGTTCGACGACCGCGATTTGCCACGTAAGCTGAAGGATACCAAACAACGTCCAAAGGCTTATTATGCCTATGACGTAACCAGCCAATGTGTAGTCGGCCTTGCTTACAACCGTAATAAGAACGTTGATTTAGTGGTAGACTGTTTCCGCGATATGTTTCGTCTTATGGAGCGTAACGGTTGGAATTGCCCGGCACAAGTCGAAGTGGAAAACCACCTTATGAGCCAGTGGAAAGATAGTTTTTTAAAAGCCGGTACGATGTTTCCCTTTGTTCGTTTCTGTGCCCCGCTAAACTCACAGGAAAAGTTTGCAGAACCATTAAACGGCGCAAAGAAACGCAGTGTTGAACACAAAAACCATTTAGGAATAGGCCGCTTTTATGCCAAAAATGAGAAATACAGGGCAGAAAGTAAAAAGATAAGTGACGAATATAACGACACTTACGAAGAAAAGCAGTATTACACATGGGAGCAGCTTATTCAGGAAGATATTGCGGATGTTCACGAATTTAATCATTCCCTGCACCCCAATCAAAAGAAATATCCCGGTATGACGCGCTGGCAGGTGCTTGAAAGTAATATGAACCCGACTTTGCAGCCTGTTGATAAGGCTATTTTATACCGTTTCATTGGTGAACACGTAGAAACAAGTATCAGACGAAACAGTTATTGCCGCGTAAACTATACAGACCTTTGGTTAAGCAGTCCAGAAGTTCTCGACCGCCTTGCCCCCAATAATAACCAAGTGGATGCCTATTACCTGCCGGATGAAGAAGGAAACATGGGTGATGTGTATATCTACCAAAACGGCGTACTACTTGATAAGTTAAGCAATGTCGGAACCTTCAATACATCGGAAGCCGAACAGACGGATAAGGACAAACAGGTAATGACAGAGCAAAACAAGTTAATCAGCCAGTTCGACGCAATGACTAAGAAAGAAGCTATTGCCCCGGTGGTGGTGATGAAAGCAGAAACCGCCAAAAAGATAGCGAAAGCAACGGCGAAGCCGATACAGGTTGATAATGTAGAAACGGATGCCGATAGCCTGATAGCTCAATTCAGCGACTACAAAGGCCGGGGCGTAGCAAGTATATAACAGTATTAGAATAACATTAAAACATTATTATAACATGGAAGTAACGAACGATATTAAACAACGTATTCTCGAAGCCATTACGGTAAACCGAGAAAATTACCCTTCGGATAACAAGCACGCCGCCGCACTTGGCATTTCGGCCAGCGTGTACAATGTACTGAAAAAAGGGAAAATTGACAAACAGGTTAGCGATACAAATTGGATTTGCCTTGCCCGTCGCTTGAATGTATCGCTGAATAATGAAATTCAGTGGCAAGCGGCCGAAACGCCGACTTTTGTCTATATAACCGAACAGTTGGCAATGTGTCAAGAAAGCAGTGTTTCCGCAGTGTTATGCGATATGGCGAATATAGGTAAGACGTTTACGGCCCGCCTGTATGTAAAGAACCACAAGAACGCCATATATGTCGATTGTTCACAGGTAAAGACTAAACAACGCCTGATACGCTTCATTGCGAAAGAATTTGGAGTAAACAACAACGGCAGGTATTGCGACGTTTACGACGACCTGTGTTTTTATCTGAAAACGCTGGAACACCCTTTAATTATTCTTGATGAAGGGGGCGACCTGCAATATGAAGCCTTTTTGGAGTTGAAAGCCCTTTGGAACGCTACGGAACGTTGTTGCGCTTGGTACATGATGGGGGCTGACGGCCTGAAAGAAAAAATGAACCGGTCTATCGAATGCAAAAAGGTAGGTTATACCGAAATGTTTTCCCGCTATGGTGACAGGTACAGTAAAGTAACCCCGGAAGACGGGAAAGAACGCGAAGCCTTCCTGAAGGCACAAGCCGCAATGGTCGCCAAATTAAATGCGCCTGAAGGGACTGAAATTATGAAAGTGGTAAACCGTACCGGCGGAAGCCTTCGCCGGGTGTATACAGAAATTGAAAAAATAAGAAAAGGGGGCTTGGTATGATGAAAAAGATTTATCAACTCGGAATGGAGCCGCAATATGCTGCGCATGTGCTGTTATTGTGGAATGAAGGTGAATATCCCTGTGATATTTGTGTACGTCGGGCGAAAACAGCCGGTTTGATAATTATTGAACTGGATAATTTGGAGTTAGCTAACAAAATAGTAACCGCGACCCGTTGCAAGGTTGCATGTAGATACGCAAAAGGATGAAACGGGCTTATTCTCCTAAAGAGATACAATCTATGAATATACCCAGCTTCCCGTTTACCGATGAATGGGAAGCTGCATTCGGAACGCCTGACCGCACAGGCACTTGGATTATTTGGGGTGACAGTGGTAATGGCAAAAGTAGTTTCGTTATGCAGTTGGCCAAGTATCTATGCCAGTTTGACAAGGTGATTTATGACAGCTTGGAAGAAAGTACAGGGCTTTCGCTTCAAAACAGTTTGAACCGGTGTCGCATGGATGAAGTTAACGGGAGATTTCAGATACTTGACCGGGAACCAATGAATGAACTGTCTGAACGCCTTTTAAAACGGAGAAGTGCCGGTATCGCCATTGTGGATAGTTTTCAATACTCCGGGCTTACTTATGCGACCTACAAGGCAATGAAGGAAAAGCACCGTAATAAGCTGCTGATATTTATTAGCCATGCCGAAGGAGTGAAACCTGAAGGCCGGGCAGCAAAAAAGGTGGCTTATGATGCTGATGTAAAAATATTCGTGCAGGGCTTCCGGGCAATTTGTAAAGGCCGGTTTATCACAAAGCCGGGCAATCACTTTACGATATGGGCTGAAGGTGCTGCGCAATATTGGAATGAATAATAAACAATTTTAAATACATAGTCGTGGATGATGTGATTGAAGCAATTTTAAACAGTGCGATAAAGAAGGCCGAAGGCTTTTCTTTCAGCGACCAGTCTTTTATTTATAGTGAAGTATCAGAACGCCTCACTAATCTTTCACACGACGCTCTGATGGCTGAATATGGACTAACAGAAGAAGATTGTATATGAAACGAAATTATGCCCGGTTTTATACTCTTCTTAACCGGATGCCCACATCGGACAAAGAAGAATTAAAAGTGGAATTGGTACGGCAATACACAAACGGCCGTACAACTTCCCTGAAGGAATTGACCGATAAAGAATACGACGCCATGTGTGACGGTATGCAAAGACAGGTAGGCGGATATAAAGCCCGCGAAATTGCACGAGAGGAACTAAGACGCAAACGGTCGGCGGCCCTTCTTCTTTTACAAAAGAATGGAATTGACACAACCGACTGGAACCGCGTAAACGCCTACTGTAAAAACCCGCGAATTTCCGGTAAGGAGTTCGGAAAATTGACAGTTGAAGAATTGGAACTTCTGTGTATCAAATTGCGGTTGATAATGCGGAAAAATGATAAAAACAAGGATTATTCACAATTAAATTAATAAAGTTATGACAGAAGAAAAGAAAGCCGTTGAAATGACGGACGAGGAACTGAAGCAGTTCAATGAATTTAAGGCCGAACAGGCTAAAAAGAATGCCAAAGAACAGGCTAAAAGAGATCGTGAGGCTTACCGCGATTTGGTGGATGAAACCATTGACAAGACAGTTCCGGCCTTAATGCGCCTTAGTCAAGGTATTAAGGAAACAAAGCAGTCGATTTTGGATGATTTCAGGCACGTTATTGAAATGAAAGCCGATGTTCTAAAGTTGAAAAAAGACGGTCAGCGCAGCGATACGTTTACCAACTCACAGGGTGATAAACGGATAACTATCGGTGTCTATACAACGGACGGTTATCGCGATACGGTAGAAGATGGCATAGCAATCGTTAAAGAGTACATCGAAGGGCTTGCCAGTGATGAAAAAACAAAGGCACTTGTTAAAATGGTGCTTCGCTTGCTGGCCCGCGATGCGAAAGGCACATTAAAGGCAAGCCGTGTAGTGCAACTCCGGAAGATTGCCGAAGAAACCGGAAGTGACCGTTTTATGGAAGGCGTTCAAATAATAGAAGAAGCCTATCAACCGGCGATAAGCAAACAGTTTATCCGGGCTGAAGTAAAAAATGAGAATGGCGCATGGGTTTGTGTACCTTTAGGAATGACAGAAGCATGAGCAAGCGACAACCAATGTTATTAATATCGCCGCCGCTTTTCCCAAAAGAACACCCGACAGAACAGGTGGTATTCGGCGGTGTCCCCTGCGGGTATTGTCATGGGAACGGTTGGTTTTGGGGAATGGATGAACTGACACATGAAAGTGTAAAGGTAGAATGCCCGGTTTGTAAGGGATATAAGAAATTAAAAGCAGTTGTGACTATCAACTGGGTAGCTGATGAAAATAAATAGTAATATTAAAATAATAAAACGATATGGGAAACATTTTAGACAGATTTAGAAAGCCAAAGGAAACGCAAGAACCCAAAGGGATAAAAAGAACAAGGACTATTCCGCCGCATGTAGTAGCTTGCAAGGTGTGCGACGGCCGCGGTATCATAGACGGCCATATTTGCGAACAATGCAAAGGTTCAGGGCGCGTAATAGTCACCTGTGATGTTGTAACCTATGTGATGGCATTCGTGCCGGAAACGCTTTAAAATAGGCTTATATGAAGTATGTCATATTTGAACAAGAAGGAACCGGCTTAAAAATGCCGGTTCTTTTTCCCGACCATGTAACACATAATATGGTGAATATAGAAGGAATGAAAATTGTTTCTGCCGGCTTCTGTTTGATTGGTGGGGATGAAATTGTTACCATCCCTTCGGGTGTAAGCGAAAGTTTGAATATAGGCCCGGCAGAAGGCGATAGGGGGTTAATTATTGCCACTTTGTGTAACGCAGGCGTATATGCTTTTCTAAACTTTTAATTTAAAAAATAACGAATCATGGAAATATCAGAACGATTTAATGATGCAGAATTACTGACAAAGTCAGTGCTCGCTATTATGGATAAAAAAAAGGCTATTGAAGCCCGATATAAAGAGGAAACAGCCCCTTTAGATCAAGAGATAATAGAACTGGAAAATGCTTTTTTGGATAAGTATTTGATAGATTCAACTGGAAAGCCTATTAAAAAAGGTATGATTTTGGAAAAAGAGGGGAAGAGCTATAAGGTATTGAATAGATATCAACAATGTTTTATTCGGTATTTGGGAAATGCACGAGTCAGCGTTCTGCCTGATGGGAAGAAAGGAGCGATTGATATTGGAGTTGGCGAAATACAAGATTATACGATTGTCGGTTAATTAACATTAAAAAAACAGCGAATATAAGCAAAATTAAAAGGAATAAAATGGAAACAGAAGTACCAAATAAAATAGTTGAAAGACTGAAAAAGTTAATGCGCCTTCAACAATCAGCCCAAAAAATCGGGTCAGAAGGTGAAGCAAATGCCGCTGCGGCTGCGATTAGTCGACTGTTGACACAATATAATTTGTCATTGATGGATATTAACCCGGAAGAAAGAAAAGAGTCTTTGCGGGTACAAAGAACCGGAAATATTAGTTTTAAAGACACATACGGCCTTTGGAAACGCTTGCTTATGAATGTTATATGTGAATTTAATTACTGCAAAGTTTTCCTGATTTCCGGTCAAACAAATATGATTGTAGTAGGAACAGAAGCAAATACTTCAACGGTTATCTATTTATATGATATGCTGCGCAGTATCTTCCGCAAATTGGCTCCGGTCAGGTATAAAGAATTTGCAAACGGCAAACGTGGGGCTATACGAACAGAAAAGTATAAACGCAAATATATTGCTTCGTACCTGAATGGTTGTGCCTATGGACTAAGGGAAAAACTAACCATTGAAGCAAAAGCAAATGAAGTGCAGGAAAAATCGCTTGTTGTTTGTCATAATCAACTGATAAATGATTATATGCATAGTTATACACCTGTGGAAAGAAAAGCCCCTAAAACGAAAAAGAAAGATATTATAGAGGCTTTTTATAATGGCTATTGTGACGGTAAGAATACTAATATTAACAAAGCAATAAAGTAATAATCCCATGAACTTAATTTTCGCATCAATAGCAATATTTCTGCTGTATATTGGCAGTATGGTTTTTATGTTTGGTGTTCCGTGGTCTATTAGTAACACCTACTATCTTTTAGAGGAAAAAAGAAAGGGGTTAGGTTGGCTGTTTACTGCATTTTGTTACGGTGTTGGTGGTTTTTTGTTACCCGGTTGGCTGAATGTGACACCGGAAGGTTATCAGTTTACCTGCTTTCTCTCTGCCGCAGGCTTGGCTTTCGTTGGTACGGCGGCACAATTCAAAGAAAGACTGACAAATACAGTGCATTATACTGCGGCGATTATCTGTTGTCTGTTTTCTCAAATATGGTGTTTCGCGGCCGGCTTTTGGTGGTTGTCCCTGCTTTCTTTTGCCTTTTTTTATGTGTTGCCGGATTTAGCCAGGAAAAGAACTGGATGTTTTGGATTGAAATAGCCGCTATAATGGCAACGTATAATTCAATTCTGATGCTTTAAAGTGATGTTGCCACTTTACGGAAAGCGGGATAAGTAAATTTATCCCGCTTTTCTTTTGTGGTACGGCGTTTAATTGATAATTTTGTATTTGTTCTAAATCCGCAATACATGAGTTTAACAGGCTGTTCATACGCAAAACGCGTTAAGGAAGTAAATGAAATATACGACGAATACGCAAAAACCGGTTTATCCAACCGGGCGATTTGGCGCAAGTATATTTGGCCTATTTATGGTATATCGGAAAAGACATTCTATAACTATATAAATGCGGCCGCAAATCCTGCTGTTATCGCCAAACAGGAAGCGTTGCAACTGTCCCTGTTTTAATGAACGGAAATATTCGGCATGGCAGGCAGTTTCATCATTTTTTTGACTGCCGAGTTATCATGTACCAAACATTTAAAGACTTCCGTATTATCCAATATTTCTTCGTGGTCGTGGCACGGAATAGAAGCCGTCCGTTCCAAAGAACCTAACTGTTCTGTACTGAAGCCGTATAAACAACGGTTTATTTTATCCAATAAATCAAGATGGAAAGTGTCACCGTCGAACCCTTCAGGTACAGCGTTTGTTACCACATGAAGCCCTATTGTAAGGTCTGCGTCCTGTAATCCGTTGGTTTGTGTCCGCCAGCTAATTTTACCAAATTCAATGAAAACGGCCGGCATGGCAAATATACTTTCTTCTTCTATAAATTCAACCTGCCTGTTCCAAAGGGCGATGTGTTTTATAGCGTAATTTGGCTTATCTCCACTTTCTATAACAGCCTGAAGCTGTTCTTCTGATAGAAATATTATATTTCCCCCTTCATCAATAATAAGCCGGCTAAGGCGTTTTTTTAATGCCTGATATACATCTTTTCTCATTTTGTAATAATATTATGCCGTTTAAAATAATCGTCAATATTTTGTTCCGCGATTTCGCGTATAATCTTATCTGTTGTTTTACTATTGCCGATAAAGCGGCGTTCCGGTATGGTGATTGTAGAACCAACCTTTTTCAAAGCCATAGCCCTGTAAAAGTTTTCTTTATCCGATAATGTCCGGTTGCGTCTGTTATCCCGTTTTTCGCCGTTTTTCTTATAGCTGTACCCGCTTTCAATCTCTTTCAGCTTTGCGAAGAAATACCCCTTCATCTTACGGGTAACCTTTATTTCTCCGCCTTCGTTGTGAATGCGTCCGTATGGTTTGTGTGAAGTGTACGCCAGTTCCGCGCCCCGCTTCCGGGAACTGATGCTTTTGCGTAATCCGCCGGTGCGCTGCATTAATGAGCCGACACCGTCGTCAAACTTCCTTTCGGGCCACTTCTGTTCATCAAAGAAAGATTTACGTTCAAAATTTCGGTCGAACTCTTCGTCTAATTCTACCTTTATATCATCCAAAGACCGGTCGATTACTTCTTTTCTGAAATTTCCGTCCATAAGGTTGGGTTTTAGATTATTAATTGTATATTTGCGCTATGAAAGCATTCATTGTGTGGCCACACCTGGTCTTGGAACCTAAGACGGTGCCAATGGGTGCTTTCATTTTATCTTGTCCGTAATTGAATACAGGAAGCGATTGTGCCAAATAACACCTTTTTTCGACTTTTCGTCCGTTTCCGCCACATTCAAATAAACAGTTTTGCCTTCTATCTCTGATTTCAGATAATAGAACCGTTTGATTTTATCTTTTCGTTCATGGCTGAGCGAATCCGACGTTCTCACATAAACCGCTTTTTCCAGCACTTTATCCAGTTCGGACAAATGGCCTTTCTTTAGGACTGACGATCGGCCAAACGTATCACTATATAGATGCTCGTTCCCTTCTTTTCGGAATCCGATACTTTTCTGCACCCCGTCAATCTCCAGCGTGACTTTCTTTTTTAGAAGCGGCTGCATTTCCCTTAGGTAGTGCTTACGCTCAATGGCAGTCTGTGATTTGGCCATATCTCCGGCGCATTCCCGGATGATCGGGCACGCGGCACAAAGTTCATTGCTCGGTATTTTACCCAGCTTCACATTACCTTTTTTGCATACAGAACATTTGCTGATTGTATATGTATTGTAAGCCGGGTAGGCAGCCCTTTGCTTTCCGGGATTAAAGCGGAACATTTCGGCGTACTTCCCCTCAGTCGCCTTTTCTCCGGCCGTCATGGCTTCTTTGCTATCGGTTGCCGGATATTTGGCCGCACGTACTTTTGTAACGGTACAGCGACAACGCCAGCCATTTGGCGGGTAATAGCTATCCCAAAACGGGTCGCTGCTTGGCAGGGTGATACCTTCCAAAGCGCGATGTTCCTTTCTTACTTTGTTGTCCCCTACCGTCCGGTATTGAAGTAAATACCGACCACCCCCGTCGTCCCGCTGTTCTTCCCAGCGGGCTGCCATTTCGCTGCTTGCTACGGTAAAGTCATATTCGGTTTTCAGGTAGAATTTATTATAAGTATCATTCAACGTTTGAACGTCCTTATAATACTGTTCAAACGGCTTTATATTTCCGCTTTCGTCCAGCAACATACCTGCGGCTTCTTTCATTTCGTGAAATGTCTTGAACCCGCTGAAAACACCAACGCTTTCGCGTAAACTGTTTACCATTGCTTCAGATGGCGAACTTTCACCCAGCCCCCGTTCTATGCCTTTGGAGAGAAAAGACGCTGTTTCCTCAATCAGCCCGGCGATTGCGTCGTCGCGAAGCATGGCCGCCCCGAATACGCGTTTATCGTGCAACCATTCTATCGCCTTGTCGAACGCCGCTTCAACACCTGAAATATCCGGGTAATCCTTTGCGGATAAAACAAGGCCGCCACCTTTGTACACTTCTGCCGCCCTACCATGCAGCCCCACGTAATCGGTGGGGCTTAGTCGAAAAAAGGTCTTGAAAGTGGCTGTGTCGGAACCTGCTTTTTGCCAATGATAGGAATATTATACTTATTTATAAAGTACTTTGGGTCGACTTCAAACCGGTCTGCAATCATTGTTTCAAATAAAACCTGCTGTTCCGGTGTGTAGTCTATACTTTCGTCATATATAAAACGTAACCCTTTTATCGGGAACCCGTGCTTGACCATACGCGGTATAAGCTGGTCGTTTACTATATCCTTGACCAAATCCGCATCGCTTTCGACAACATTTTCAAATACTTCGAGGTGTACTTCCGACTGCGACAAACTACTGCCATTGTCGATTGTCATTGTCTGATTTAGCAGCCCCTTGCTTATTTCGCTGTTGGCTCGTTCGACGCGTTTATCGTACACGTTAAACGCATCGCCGCGGGTTGTTTCCTTTATGTCTATTTCGGTTCCTTCGGGAAACAAGCCCCATGCGGCGGCTCCCATAGAAGCCAGCATGTTTTCAATGCGCGACCGATCTTTGGGGTCGCGTGCCGTTGACTTGGCAATTCTAATCGGCATGCCGAATATTTCTCCGAACTGATCCCAATAGGCCAGCATGTTCTTTTTGGGAATTGCCTGATGTGCCGCCTTCAGGTATAATCCGAGGTCTTTCGGTTTTCCGGCTTCAATAACCCAATCGGACAAAGGGCCTTCCCGGTAATCAAAACCGTTTTTCCATTCGTCACCCTGTTCGCGGATGATAGCCCCGTATTCAGGAATAACATGTTTACGCGGCACTAATTCAACGTCTTTGTAGCGCATTTTCCCGTCGACGGATATAACATCGCCCAACTGTATAAGCGAATGCCCCCAATAGCGGCTATCCAAAATATAGCCGATTAAATCTTTGAACCAGCCTGTTTCAAACAGGGCCGTAGCTTCTTCCTTTTCCTTGCCCTTCGCATCTACCAGCTTGAAACTTTTTTTCAGCGTGAAGCCCTTGCGCTGACCGACGCAACCGGTCAAGTGAAGGTCGGCCTCTATATCTGTATAAATATCATACAGCGGGCCGCGTCGCGGATTTTCGATATTCAATGCCATTTGCCATGCCTGACGCCAGTTTTTCAGGTCTTTTTGTGTCAAGGCATCGGCTTGCAGCTTCAGTTCCACCAGCATGGAATTAAGCCGTTTCCGGTCGCTTTCCCTTGCAAGATTATACCCGCCAATAGACAGGCTGTTGTTTATATTGCGTTTTTTACAACCCATTGTTACCAAATGTAAGTGTTACTTTTTTCCGATCCCCATTTTACAGGGTTATAAATATCTTCTTCGCCGTCCTCACCGGTGAAGGTTGGCAAGTCCGGTGTGACCTTTCCGGTCTGTACTTCTTCCAGCCACTTTATCGCGCGGTCGTAACGCTCCTTTCTTATTTCGCGGCCCATTTTATTTGGCAGCCATGATATAAGATGATACAACGTTATATCACAGGCGTACATAACGATTATGTCGTTCCGTTCTTTGCCTACCGCGGAAAATACTTTGTCGGTATCGTACCGGCTACGCAGATAACCGGCAATTTCTTCGACAGCCATTTTTTCGGCCTGTTCGCGCTTTTCCGGCGTACTTTGTTGGAAGATAGTCAGAGCGTCCGCCGATGTTACGATATAGTCGTTCTCTGTTAGAAACATAGGCTATGCGGTTATAAGAATTGCACGTCTTTCCAAGTCTTGAATAGTAGTGCCTTTTTTAAAAACACGCCTTGCAATCAGGCTTTTTAATTCCTGTTTGGAATAGACTTTGGGGACACCGGCCACCATCAAAACGATGTACTTGCGTTTGCTCACTTCTGATAATTCTTTTGCCATCTTAACGGCTCTTTTTACTCTGTAATTCAGAATGATTTCTTTGAATAACTTAATCATATTACCATGAATTTTTAGGGCTCCGGCGCATGCCAAAGCTGGGTTGATACTCTTGTACTCTTGTATATTTTTGCAGGATATAAATAGCCCCTTCGTCGGCGTCCGGTGCATCGTCGTGTGTCCGGCTTCCTTTTTCGATTGAAAGGGTCTGTTCTATCCCGGCCAACATATCGGGATCGTTTTGCATGGCTTCGTTATAAAAGACAAAGCCACGCTCCCAAAGGGGCGAAACAGCTTCGATACGGCCGAATTTATCCGGCTTTTTACGCTTGTCGGCCTGTATGGGTAATTGGTAGCCCCGTAGCTTTCCTTCCGTTGTAAATTCATCCAAAAGAATGTCCTGAAGAAAATTGGCTTCAATGTAGTATTCGCAAATAACCCCTTCGGGCAAACTTTCGTGCAGGTCGTAGAACCAGCGTACCATTTCCGACACGCTGCACTGGCGAACAAATGCTTTGATGTGATGCAATTCTGTACCAATCTTACCCCATACTTTTATCGCCTTGTAGTCGTTTTGCGTTGAACCTTTAAAAGACGGGTCGCAATAAGCCACGATTTTGTCGTACCGGTCAAGCGGAAACATCTTTTTAAACTTAATCCAGTCTTTGCGAAAAACCGAACCTTCCTTTATGGGGTTATTCATGTATTCTTTTTCAAATGCCCTGTACCCCATAAATTCACGTTTGGCCTTGATACGTTCTGCCGTCCAGTATTCCGGCCAGGAGGGCTTGCCGTTTTTATCCAGTACATTCACCTGACTGACGAATACGCCTTTTGACGCCGCGATATTAGCCAATACGCTGCATTTGCTGATAAGGTTGCCCACCATAATAAAACGGCCTCCTTCCGCCCCAAAAGCCCCGAACAAGGCTTCCTTTACCCATTCGGTAATCTTTCTAACGCGGGTATCATTTTCACACAGTTCGTCGTCGTCGAGGTCGTCAATAACGATGTAATCCGGGCGGCGGTTCCGGTAGCGAAGCCCGCGGGGGCTTTGTCCGCGGCCGCGGGCGAAGAAAGCGACCCCGTTGCGGGTTACAAATTCACCGTCTTGCCAATTCCCGGCATTGTATTGCGCCCCGAAGTCGTGAATATACCGTTTGTTGTATTGTAATTCCGCCTGTATATCCCCGAGCAGCGTTTTTGCGTTATCTTCGGACTTTCCAACCAATACCATTACGTGTATCTGCCGTTGTTTTTGACACATCAGCCACATAGGTATCATTACGTCCATGTGTGTGGATTTGGCATGCCCGCGTGCCCACTTGAATACAGCTTTTAAATCGCGTGTTTTTAATATCCTCTTTGCGGCTTCTATGTGGAATTTTGCGGATTGTGTTACTTTTCCCGTTTCCCTGTCCGTGCAATAATGGGGATAATAGTATTCGACAAAATAGGCATAATCTTTCCGGGCACGCTCGATACGTGCGATTTGGGTTGCTTTTGTTTCGGCGGCATTGACGGTAGACATGTTTTGTATCGTTTCCGACAACTGTTTCCACCTTTCCTGTGCCTGTTTTAAAGTGTTAGTTGCCATTGAATAACGATTTGTTGTTTCCTATCTGTTCGCTTAAAAACATATCTTGATAACGGTTCATAGTCTTTACTAAATCCGTCGTTAATTCCTTATCAACCTGCATACGGACAACCAGCCATTCATTGTATGCGGTTAACACTTCCAAAATGGTAACGGCATTTGTCTGTTTATCCAGCTCTTTTATAGAAGCGGATAGTTTTGCCATTTCATCAAAAGACATATTGCCTTCTTCCAGTTTGTCGTTTGCCTTTTGCATCATTTTGGTTACAAGTTCTTTCCGGGTGATACTTTTAGCCATACGCATGGTGTCCCAACCACCGTCGGAAACCCATTTGTTTATCGTAACGCGGCTAACCCCGACCTTTTCGGCCACAAGTTTTTGCGTGTCGCCATTCAGATAGTACAGGCGAGCAAGTTCTTTGCTCTTTTCCAGTTCCTTTTTTGACATAATTATCGCTTTACTTTTGGGCAAAATTGTAAAGTATGGATGGGCGAGGCAATTAAGTGTGAAACGCTTTCCATCTATTATAAAATGCTTTCACACAAGTGCGTAACGGTTGCACACTTTTTTGTGCGGACTATTTTAGGGGGTTATGTTTGCACCGGATAAAGCGCAGAAATGCAGTAATAAAAACGATGTAACATGTAGCAAATGGCAAAGCGAATAATTATAAGTGATGAGTCCGTAAACTGTTACGGAACGTGGGTTAAAACCGATGGCGTTGATATTTCGCAATACGAACGCAATCCTGTGTTGTTGTGGATGCACTGGCGCGGTATTATTATCGGCTGCATCAAAGATATAAAAAAGGAAGGCGACAAAATCACCGGCGAACCTTACTTTGATGAAGTACGCGATGAAAGTAAACTTGCAAAGCAGCAATGGGATAAGGGTACGTTAAAAATGGCTTCCGCTAATTTTGAGGTAACAGAAACCAGCGACGCGCCGGAACTGATAAAGCCGGGCCAATACCGGGCAACTGCTACACGAAGCAAGCTAATTGAAATAAGTATGGTTGACATAGGCGGAAATGACAACGCTTTGCCGCTGGTACTCACTTTTAAAGGTCAGGAACTAAAACTGGCGGCCGGTGAAAATTCGGACGGTCTGCCATTACTCACTAATATCAACAATCAAAAAGACGAAGAAAAGATGGATCACAAAGCTATCGCCCTGAAATTGGGGCTGCCGGAAACGGCCGGAGAAAATGAAATTCTTTCTTCTATTGACCTGTTGCTTGGCTATAAAACGACCAACCAGCAATTACAACAGGAGAAAGAACAATTGCAGTTATCCGCCATTACTCAAACGGTAAAAGAAGCTACGGCAAAACACTTGATTGTGCCGGAAAAGGAAGCGCATTTTATTGAATTGGGTAAAAAGGTAGGTATTGAAAGTTTAAAATTGACTTTTGAGTCTATGACGCCCATTCAAAAGCCGATGAACTTGATTGGCCAGCCGTCAGGCGGTTCTATGGCGTTGGACTATAAAAAATTGTCTGATGTTCCGGCGGATAAGATTGAAGAAATAAGAAACAACGACAAACCTACTTATATGAAGCTGTACCGGGCTGAATATGGTGTGGATTGCCCGAATTACTAATCAAAAAAACAGGTATTAAATGAAAACAGGATTTAAATTATTTTCCCGTGTGTTGGTTTGCGCAACTATGGGGCTTATTCTTGCCGGTGCAGTTGGTGTTCCCGCTTCTGCCGGTGCGGCCACTGCCGTTGGCGTGTCCGCTTTAGCGGGAAACTTTATGCCCAAAGGGGCTGCCTGCGCCGGTGTGCTTACGGAAATTTGGACAGGTGAATTGATTAAAACCCTTCGTGCGGGTGATGTTGCCACCTTCTTGGATGGCATTCCAGATTATAGCCAATACGCCGAAAATGATGTTATTCACATGGTAGATGTAGGCGGCGACCCTGACGTATTAATCAATAATACGACTTACCCTATCGCCGTTCAGGAAATTTCAGATGTTGATGCGGTGTTCAGCTTAGATAAATTCCAGACTAAAGCGACCCCGGTAACAGACGACGAACTGTATGCTTCCTCTTACGACAAAATGTCAAGTTTGAAGGACCGCCATGCTGATGCAATCAAAGTCTCTAAATATGCAAAAGCAATTCACGCCCTTGCGCCGGATAAGAAAACGACAAAAACACCTGTGTTGAAAACAACCGGCGAAATAGTAGACGGCGGGGAAACGGGCCGGCGCAGATTACAGGTTGCGGATATTATCGCACTGAAAGATGCCTTTGATAAAGCGCAAATACCATTGCAGGGCCGCCGTTTGGTATTGTGTTCCGACCATGTGAACGATTTATTGCTGACAGACCAAAAGTTCAAAGACCAATATTATAACTATACGACCGGTAAAATATCCAATCTGTATAGTTTTGAAGTCTTTGAATATTGTGCCAACCCTGTATATAAGGCCGATGGAACAAAGGTCAAGTTTGGAACTGCTGCCGGCGCAAATGAATTTCAGGCTTCTGTCGCTTTCTATACAAAGCGTGCTTTCAAGGCTTCCGGTTCCACTACGATGTATTACAGTGAGGCAAAAACCGACCCGCTGAACCAGCGCAGCCTTGTAAACTTCCGCCACTACTTTATCGTGCTTCCGAAAAAGAAAGATGCGATGGCGGCTATCATGTCCGAATATGTGGCGGCAGTAGGAGGTTGATAAATGACACCACGCGGAATAAGGAACAATAACCCCGGTAACATCCGAAATTCGGATGCTACCGATTGGCAGGGTGAGGTAAAAAAGTCGGAAAAGAAAGATAATGCTTTTGAGGAATTTGAAGATATGGCGCATGGCTATCGTGCCCTGATCAGGTTGCTTCAAAACTACCGTAAAAAGCATGATTGTAAAACGATCGCGGACTTTATTAGCCGGTGGGCTCCGAGAACAGAGAATGACACGGCCGCGTATATACAAAGAGTTTGCCGCGAAATGCAAGTCGCTGCGACCTATGTGCCGGACGTGAACGACAAAACGACCATGTGCAGCTTTGCGGCGGCTATCAGTCAGGTAGAAAACGGCGTTCCGGCCGTGCGGGCTGATGTATATGCAGGCTGGGATTTATTAAAGTAAACCTAAGAAGTCAGGATGGAATTGTCTGGAATAATTTCGTTGGTCGCCGCAATCATATCCGCACCGTTAAGCGCGTGGCTCACGGCTATATTACTGCGAAAGAAGTATGACGTGGAAGTCGAACAACTTCGGGCGCAAGTAAAAGCCTCAAAGGCGGAAACCCGCGGCGATGAACTGGAAAATGTAAAAAAGGCAATGGCCATCCTGATGGAAGAGGTGGTCGAGCCGCTAAAAAAAGAAATAAATGAAATACGGAAAGAGTTGGCGCGGTTTCGCCGGGCCGTTGAAAAAGTTAATACTTGTCCCCACGCTGATATTGCTTGTCCTGTACGTGACGAGTTGCGGCACGCAGAGAAATGCGAAGGGCACGCCCGCGAACCTACCGGATAATCTTGTAACGGAACGACTGGTTCCGGTTTATTTGTCGCCTGATTCGGCACTTCTTACAGCCCTGTTTGAATGTGACAGCAATAATCAGGTTGTAATGAAGGCTTATAATGAATTGAAAAGCGCAAGTGTTGAAAGTAACCTTTCTTTTGATAATGGCAAACTTGATTACAAGGCTAACGCCAAGCGTGACACGATTTATATACCGGCAAAAGATTCTATTATTTATGTGCCACTGCCCGTTCCCGGCGATACGGTCTATACCAACCGGCTTACATGGTGGCAGCAGACGTGGATATACATAGGCAGATTGTTTGCGGTTATCCTTTTGATCAAGTATCTGCCTTTGCTTTGGAAGGCTATTTTAAAACTATTAAAACGCAATTAGAATGGCAAAAGAAAAACAGGGACAGCCGGAAGTAACACCGGTTCCCATAACAGAACAGGAACCCGCCTTTTTGGCTCAATATCGGGCGGCATACCCGGAATGTTTAAAATTTCATGTGGCCGGTGATAACTTGGTATTCCTGTCGCACGAATACGATAAAGCCGTTTCTCACCAAAAAACGGTGGGAAAAGGAGAGTTAAAAACTTATTAATTTTTGAAAGCATGAGTTTACCAAATGTAAACATAGTTTTGGGTAACGGTAATATTGGTACGGTAACCCTTTCTGACGATGGTATTTCCGGGCTTATTTTGACCGGTCAGGCCGTAGAGGAAAAACTTACCCTTAACAAAGTGTACGTTCTTTCTTCCAGCAATGACCTGTCGAAATACGGCATTACCAAAGAAAACAACCCTTTGGTCTATAAAGATGTGGCAGCCTTTTATAAAGCGGCCGGCGATGGTGCGGAATTGCATTTGCTTGTAGTAAGTGAAGCAAGTACGCTGACGCAAATTTGTTCCTCTGAACCCGGTTCGCCCCTTCAAAAGCTGATTGACTCCGCGGCTGGACGTATTCGCCTTGTAGGTGTTAATCGTAACGCTCCGGCTTCTTATACGCCTACGGTTGAAAATTGCATTGACAAAGATGTTATTACTGCCGTCGATGAAGCGCAGTCGGTTGCTAAGTCGTACATGGGTAAAATTGCCCCCTTTGTTATCCTTCTTCCGGCCATTGGTTGGAGCGGTGAAACCGAAGGTTTGTATCAACCGAGGGAAGGTAGTTATAATTGTGCGTCTATTGTACTGGCTTCGGATGGTAAGTATGGCGAAAGTAAATTGTATTCGGCCGCAATCGGTCAAGTTCTCGGACGTGCGGCCACCTGTGCGGTTAATATCTCCATTGGCCGCGTCAAAGATGGCAGCATTGCCGCAACGGGCTATTTGACCGACGGAAAAACGCCACAGGAAGATTACAGCCTTTGGAATATCCTGCATGATGCCGGCTATATCTTTTATCGTACCTATATCGGAAAAAACGGTTATTACTTGAATGATGATGCAACGGCAATCGCAACGACGGACGACTACCACCGCCTTTGCCTTATCCGCGTTATTCAAAAAGCTCTTGTTATCTGTTACAAAACGTACATTGATGAAATTTTGGACAGTATCGAAGTAGACCCCGAAACCGGACAGGTTCCAAGCCCGATGTGTAAGTATTACGAACAGTTGCTTACACGTGCGGTTAACACCAATATGGTAGGTGAAATCTCAGGATTTACCGCCTATATTGACCCTAAACAGGATTTGATCACTTCCGGCAGGCTGAACGTTCAGGCAAAAATAGTGCCTACAGCCCTGCTGAAAGAAATAAACGTGGATTTAGCATTTAACAACCCCTATAAAACAAGTGAATAATGGATAATTTTAATTCAAAAGAATACGCTTGGATTGATGTGACGCTTGTTATGCTTGGTAAACCTGTTACCGGGCTTCGCGGTATTGAATATAAAATGAAGCGACAGAAAGAAGCCCTTTTCGCCACAGGTAAAAAGGCTCGTGGCATTCAGCTTGGGAAAAAGGAGTATGAAGGTACTATTACTGTTCTTCAATCCGAATTGATAGCCATGCAGACAGCCGCAAAGGCGAAAGGGTATGACGATGTTACCGACTTGGAATTTGATGCTATTGTGTCCTATGTTCCTGAAAGCGGTGTTGTGCAGACCGATAAGATAGTAAATCTATCTATTACGGAAGCCCCATACGGGATGAAAGAGGGTGATTTGTTTCAGGAAATTGCGCTCCCGTTTATTGCCTGTGATGTAGAACCGAATGTTGTATAATAAAAAAAAGAACAATGAACGAAGAAAAAGTAATTACAGAAGAACAGATTGAGGCATGGAAAAAGAAACATGGCTCGGTGTACAGTGTAACAGTTGACAGCAAAACGGCCTATCTGAAAAAGCCCGACCGCAAGGCGTTGAGTGCGGCTGCCGTACTTGGGAAAACCGACCCGATGAAGTATAATGAGGTGCTTTTGAATAACTGCTGGCTTGGTGGTGATGAAGAAATAAAAACTAACGACGAATTATTCCTGGGCGTTTCTTCAAAACTGGCCGACCTTATCGAAATAAAGGAAGCCGAGTTAAAAAAATTATAAGCCGAACAAACGTAGCAGACAAGCCCGGATGGATGTTTTTAGCCGATACCCTTATCCGGGCTTATTTGCACATGAATCCCGAAGAACTCACGGATGAAGAATGGGCGCATCAAATAGCGATGGCCGAATGGGTTAAACAAGATTTAATGGTTAGCTTATGGCGAACAAAATAGAGTACATATTCAGCTTGCAGGATAAGATTTCCGCGAAATTGGGTGGTATTACAGCCACTTCCGACAAAACGGTAACAGCCCTTTCCGGTGTACGTGAAAAGGTTGCTTCTGTCGATGCTGTATGCAAAGATACGGGTAAAACCGTAGGTTCGCTTAAAATGAAAGTTGATGCGCTTCAGGCGGAAAGGGAATGGATACCGGCGGATAATTTGCCCGCCATACGCGAGTATAACAAAGAAATTTCCCGGTTGACAAAGGAGATTGATGCGCTGGAAACGGCCAGTGGCGGGGGCAAATTTAAGAAATGGGCTTCCGACGCTTTCGAGGCCATACCGGGTGCAGGTCTTCTTAAAAACCCGCTGGTTACCGGAATGGCGGCTATCGGGTTTGCAGGTAAAGCCGGAATGAGTTTTGACGAAGGCATGGCGAAAGTGAATATTACCGCACAACTGGATGAAGCTGGATTGTCTGACCTGAAAAAGAAACTTAAAACGATTGCGGACGACAATAAAACAGATGTTGTTTTAGCACCTGTCGGGTTTGAGCAGATAAACTCACAGCTTAACGATGTTGATTTGTCACTTTCTATTTTGGATGCTTCGTTAAAAGGCAGTAAGGCCGGTTTTACTCAATTAGACACTGTTTCCGCCGCACTGGCTCAAACCCTGTCTATTGTCGGCAAAGAAAATACGACGGCCGCGGAAGTCTTGGATACATTCTTTGCGGCTAAGCGTGTGGGGGCCGGTGAGTTTTCCGACTTTGCCCGGTATATGCCGAACCTGATTGCGGGCGCGTCGAATTTAGGAGTAGCCTACAAAGAAGTTGCCGGAACATTTGCCTATATGACGGGGAAAGGGCAAAGCGCAGAACGTGCTGCCGTCCTGATGGAAAATGCGTTTTCTATTTTGGGGCGTGGCGAGGTACGCGACAAGTTGGCAAAATCCGGTGTAAAGGTGTTTGATGAAGCCGGTAAAATTAGAAGCCTTGTGGATATTTTCTCCGATTTGCAAGGCGTTATGGCCGGATTGAATGATGAACAAAAATCTTCCTTCCTTGAAAAATTGGGAATGGTAGATAAAGAAGCAAAAAACGCATTCGCTATTTTGACCTCTGATATTACAAAGTATAACGCATCTATGAAAGATGTTGTTAATTCTTCCGGAGAAACCGACAAGGCTTTGGAATACTCACAAAACAGCGTACAACGATTAACAGAGGTTTGGAACAAATTCAAGAATATCGGTGTAACTGTTGGCGAAATAATCCTGCCGGTTATTAGTGCCGGGTTGAGTGTTGCCGATGTGGTGTTGACCGGCGTTTCTTCTACTCTTAATATTGTGGTTGGCTTTTTTTCTTCTTGGTATTCATTACTTCGGGAAGGGAACCCGCTTGTTGTTGGCCTAACGGCTGCTTTAGGTTTTTATACTATTGCGATGGGAGCAAATTACGCCACTACTCAAAAAGCTGTCATTATCGGCGGTATAAAAAAAGTAATGGATATTGCGCAAACCGCTGCAACATGGGGGCTGACGACAGCGCAATGGGCGTTAAATGCGGCGTTCTATGCTTCTCCCTTGGGTTGGGTTGCTTTGGCGATAGGCGCGGTTATTGCGGCTGTAACATATTGTTGGCAAAAATTTGAGGGCTTCCGCGTCGCTATACTTGGCGTGTGGGGTGTGATAAAAGAATTTGGGGCTACTTTATTGGATAGCGTTGTAAAGCCATTTAAGCAGGTGCTTTCCGGTATTGGTGGGGTTTGTTCGGCTATTGTAAACCTTGTAAAAGGCAATTTCAAAGAAGCGGCCGCCGCGGCTAAGGATGGTTTTAAAAATATTGGTGAAGGCGTGTTGGGTGCTAATCCTGTGTCAATTTTGTACGATACGGCCCAGAACGGCAATTATTCGCAGGCGTGGGAGAAAGGCAAACAGGCCGGGCGTGATAGTTGGGTCGCGTCCCAGCAAAAGACGGATGATGTATCAACGATGGATAAACTTCTTCCAACGCCCGCACAATTACCGGAACCGGGTAATATGCCGGGAACGAACTTTAATGACCTGATGGCTAAATTGGGGAAGGACAAGAAGGGCGCGAAAGCCAAAAAAGTTCTTAAACTTGATGATGACGTGAAAAACCTGAACGAAACGGCTGTTTATACGGCTGTTACCCGGAAGCTGGCCCCGCTTACAGTCAGCCTGAAGCCGACAGAAGCAAAAGAGCGGGTAACGGACAAGGTATTACCCGCCGGCAATGTTATTGACGCAAAAACCGCCTTTGCGGCTAAAGCGGACGACCGTACGCAAAGTTATGAGCCGGAAAAGGAAAATTACCTTTCTGATATTCTGTCGAATGTTCGGAAAATTGCGGCGGCTGTTATGCTTCCTTTGGCGGTTACCCTTTCTTCACCTGAGGTAAAGGGGGCGGAACAGCCCGTTGTAAATTTGGCTTCTCCTGAACTTGTAGCGCAATCCCCGGCCGTTCAGCTTGGCGGCCCGGTGGTAAATGTGCCGGAATTTCCGAAGGTTCCCGTTCCTGATGTTTCTGTTCCACCGGTAAATGTTCCCCCAATTGTAAGCCCGGCTATTGAATTGGATGAACCGGTAGTAAATGTGCCGGAATTTCCGGCGGCTTCCGTTCCTGATGTAAAGTTACCCCAGCTTTCCGATGCTTATTCCATGCCGGAAAAAACAACGGAAAAAAGCAGCTTTATATCTGAAAACACCACTACGGTAGAAACCGGCAAGACGGTGCATGTAGGAAAGGTTTGCGACAGCGTGGTTATACATGTCGCAAATACGGATAATAAAGGAAGTGAAACCATACGTGCTGAAATTATGCGCGTATTAGACGAATTGGCAGAAGGATGAGTAAATTTAGTTTAGGCGGCATATTGGCCAGCTTTATAGGTTACAAAGGTATTCCTTACCCCGGCGGTTTTTTCCCCGATAAGCCGCCGCGGTATAAGGGTTCAGGCTATGAATACCCCGGCGATGCGGCTTCGGAAAAGACTTATTCCGATTTGGGTAGTGTTCTCAGGAAGAAAGACGCACAGGGCCGGTGGTATTTTATGCCGGTGGTGTTGGAGCACAAAGGTAAGGAATACGAAATACCGAATGCCGTTATTTCCATTAACGGAAAAAAAACGATTGTGGAAACTGCGATGGTTGGAAGGAAGGGGACGGTCAAAGAACTTATATCGGTAGATGATTACGAAATAAACATTGCCGGTGTGGCTTTGGACAGTGATTTCCCCGACAGCCAGATTGCAGAATTGAACGACCTGTATAATATCAATGAGGCGGTAACATTGAAATGTGCCCTTACAGATATTTTTTTAGAGGAAGAAGATAAGGTTGTTTTAAAAAGCATCGACTTTCAGGAAATGCGCGGCTGTGAAACGGCGCAAGTCTTTAAAATGAATTTAGTTACAGACCGTGGTTTTGAATTGATACTTGAATGATATGTTTGTTCTATGTGCAGAAATAAAAATCGGTGGCGTTTCTTTTAAGAGCGTTCACAATGTGGAGATAAAGCGAAGCCTTTACAGCCTTGCCGCAACGGCAATTGTAAAGGTTCCGGTTACCGCTGTGCTCAAACATGCCGGTGAACCGCCTACGCACATAGAAACGGCGCAGACGGTCAAGGTGGGTGATAAGGTTGAAATTAAGCTGGGCTATGACAATACGTTGAACACCGAGTTTGTCGGGTATGTAAAACGGCTTAATTATAAGGTTCCGCTTGAAATTGAATGCGAGGATGAATATTACAGGCTGCGTTTTGTAAACTGTGTTTTCAGTAAAAAGGAAACGACGTTAAAAGACTGTTTGAATACCGTTCTAACAGGTATAACATTCGGTAATGTGGTAGACCTGACATTAAAAAACTTCGTAATAAATAATAAACCCGGTTCATGGGTTCTTGGCTACCTTAAAAAAGAATACGGCCTGATCGCCTACTTTGATATAAACGGAAAGTTATACGTAGGAAAGGCTAACGATGTCAAAGGCGAAACGGTAAAATACCGGCTTCGTGAAAATGTAATCAGCGACGACGAACTGAAGTACCAACTTGCCGAAGATGTAAAATTGAAAGTCAAGGCTGTTTGCTATTACAAGGATGGTACGAAAATAGAAGGCGAATTGGGCGAAGATGGCGGCGAACAACGCACATTTTACTACTATGACGTAAAAGACGCCGGCGAATTAAAAACGCTGGCGCAGGAAGAATTAAAGCGGTATTCTTTTGACGGCTACCGTGGCAAAATTAAAACATTCCTGTTTCCCTATGCGCTTCCCGGAATGGTTGCAAGTATTGAAGATAAAGTATATAATGAACGAAGCGGCGATTACTTCATTGAAACGGTAGAAGTACAGTTTGGAACCGGTGGCGGTCGTCGTGTCGTTGAATTAGGAATAAAAGCATGAGTAAGGAACTTGAAGAAATACGACGAAAATTTCAAGGCGTGTTCGGTAATGATGGAGACGCCGTTTTTCAGGCTGTTGTTACTGAAGTGAACGAAAATGAATTTACCTGCACCGTCCGCCGGGATGAACAGGTTGATTTCTTCGATGTCCGCCTGCGCGGGTTGGTTAATGCCGATTTGCAGGGCTTTGCCTTCATCCCCCGACTTCAAAGCGTTGTGCTTGTGTGTCGCATCGGAAAAAGCAACGAACTTTTTGTTTGCTGTTTTACCGAAATAGACAAGGTTATATTTACCGGCAATGATTTAAAGCTGGCGGTTGATTTGGATAATATCGACATAAAGAAAGGTGATAAAATAGCCGTCCATGTTGATAAGGAAAAGTTGGAAGTGACAAACGACAAAGTCAATGTATTGCATGAGGGTTCGGCTTTGACGGTTACCGCGGAGAGTACGACCGTTAAGACTTCGACCGGTGGGGTGACAATTACCCGCGGCGGTTCCGGCCTTAAAAAGACACTTGATGATATGCTTACGGCTATTCAGGCGTTAACCGTCCCAACGCCGCATGGTATATCGGGAACTCCTGTCAATGCGGCAAGGTTTGCCGCGATACAATCAGATTTGCCAAACTATTTAGAAGGATGATTTATGCTTGATTACAAACAGACAGATAAGGGAGATTTAGACCTTTCTACCGGCGACCTGTTGGTCGCGGAAAGCACCTACCAGCACCAGCGCGACCTGCTCTATTCGGACAAAGGCCATATCCGGCAGAAGGCGGAAGCCGGTGTCGGCGCGGTGAACTACATGATGGATAACGACCCGGAAGGCCTTCTCCGTGCTACGCGCAAGGAGTTCACGGCCGATGGCATGAAAGTGACAAAGGTGGCTTTCGCCGCCTATTCAAACGATTTGAACGTGGAGGCACGATATGAAAACGATTGAGGTACAAGACAAGCAGATATTGCTGGACATCGTCCTGCAACACTACGGGACAGCGGAGGCCATGGGTGAGATCATGGCGAACAACCCCGGACTGGAAAACGAACCTTCGGCTGTCATGGAAGCCGGCCGGGAACTCGGCCCTTTCTACCCTGACATCAAGTTGAGGGCGGGATTAAGGGTAAGCGTCGATGATGACAGCCGCCTTGTCAAGAAGACGGTGGTCGGTAAGATAAACGGAAGTGTCACCACTTATATGGAAACGCCATGGCGAGAACGATCCAGAAAATAGAGGAAAGCATCACGGGAAAGCTACGGACGAGCTTCAGCCTCTCCACCTCGGCGGCCTCGGAATGGCGGTCGTGGGTCCATTGCGTCGCGTACGCCATACACATGTTCGAGCTGGCGCTTGACACGTTCAAGGCGGAGACCGAGGTCTTGGCCGCGAGAAGCGTGGCGGGGACCCTCTCTTGGTATAACGAGCGGTGCCATGAGTTCCAGCTCGGTTACGACCTGACGTTTGACACGGATACGGGACGGCTGGGGTACGATGTCACGGACGAGTCCGCCCGCATCATAAAGGTGGCCTCGGTGATACCCTCCGAGGACGGGACCGTCGTTTTCCGGGTGGCGACACAGGACGAGGAGGGGAATATCGTCCCCCTGTCCGATACGCAGCTGAGAAACTTCACGGACTATATAGAGGCGATAAAATTCGCCGGGATCAGGACCTCGGTAATCTCGACATACGCCGACACGCTCCGGTATGAGCTGACGGTATATTATTCCCCCTCCTCGACGCTGGATTTCGTCAGGCGGTCCGTGAGCGAGGCACTTGACGGCTTCCGGGCATTACGACGGTTCGGCGGGACAGTCTACAGGCACAAGATGATCGAGGCGGTGACGGAGACGCCCGGGGTCGTGACCGCGGAATTGCGGGCCCTGTCATCGAAAAGCCACTGGGAGGACTCGTACAGGGACATCGGGGCTTACGCCGACCTCTACGCTGGTTATTTCAATTACGCAGGGGAC
Source organism: Parabacteroides sp. CH2-D42-20 (assembly GCF_003670185.1). NCBI lineage: Bacteria > Pseudomonadati > Bacteroidota > Bacteroidia > Bacteroidales > Tannerellaceae > Parabacteroides > Parabacteroides sp. CH2-D42-20. Next base: position 159,827 of record NZ_RAYG01000002.1, read on the forward strand.
TGCGAGATAGATTTTGTTCCACTCAATGATACACGAGAATGAACGTGGTTTTGGATTTCAAGGGGCTCGTGTCGCAATACCTCGCCCCCCATCGCCGGCAGCCGAACCGCCTGGGCTGGCTTTGGGGGCTTGTCGACCTCCAGCAGGTATTTGACGACTTCGCCTCGTGGAGGCGGGATACCCGTTACCGCCTTGGCGTTTGCGGGCAACGGATGACGCTGGAGGAGTTCCTTGCCGATAAGTACGGCGAGGGGATACGGGTGCTCTCGTATGATGACGGACTTTGGGGGATCGGGTTGAGCGGCGAGCCGGCGCATTGGCTGCCGGTCAGCTTGTCCGGCGAGGAGGGCGTGCTGGCCCCGATCCCCCTCGCCGGCGAGGCCGGGGAGGGATTCGACGGCTTCGATTTCCTTGTGTTGATCCCGAAGGGGTATGACACCGGGCGGATAAGGGCGGAGATAGACAGGTATAAATTAGCGGGAAAACGTTATAAAATAAAGTCAATATGAGAAGGCACGTACAGGAACCCGGCATAAGGAAGTGGTCGGGAACAGATTTAATAGAGTTGGAGAACGAGCCGTTGAAGGCGATAGACGGTTTCTTCTGTGAATATGGGGACATGGTCATCAAGGGGTGCGAGGTGGACAGGCAGGCCGGGCGCGTGTCGGAGGGCTTGGTGGGCCTGTCGGGTAAAGACCCGGATGGTAACGAGGTCTACTGCGTATGCCCTTTCAGGGGGGCTTCCGGCATCCCCTCCTTTCCCGTTTACCTCGTGTTAAGGTACTCGGAGAGCGACAGGACGTACGCCGATGGGGTCACCCGTCCCATCGCCTATGATTACGAGGCGGAGTTGCTTTATGAAAGGCCGACGGACAGGCCTTCCCTGCCGTTGGGGGATGATGGCAAGAACCGGTTCGTCGACAAGATCCAGGACGAGGGGCACAGGATGGTGTCCGACTCGGACCGGAAGAAATGGGACGACGGGTTGAGCGGGGCGGGCCATTCGCATGCCCAAGCCACGACAGCAAAGCCAGGATTCATGTCGGCGGTGGATAAGATGAAGGTGGATAAGATCGACGGGGATTATTCCCTCATACCCGCCATCACGATTCCTCTTGCGGTTAATGGCTTAACCGGAGAGGAGGATTACGACGGTGTCATGACCGCGTTTGGAGGAAAAGAAAAATTTGACGGCATCGTGAATGGGGTTATGAGTGGAGCTTTTCTTGTGTTCTCTAAAGGGGTTTTCGTATCTGCGGACGCAGGTATGTTTTCCGGCAATACACGTTACCTATACATGGGGTATCAAAATACCGTGTCACACAGTGAGGATATCGTTCTCACGAGCCTGAAAATAAACGTTTCTCACGAGAATAGGTCCGTGACTCTTAAGATCAACAAGGATGTAAGGCTTAAAAAGAAGCTGGAGGCCGATCATTGCCTTGTCGATCCTTTATATGTTTCAGACGATGCCAGCCTGGTCCGGTACCTCGAAAGAATGGGCGGGTTCAAAGGGCTTTATTATGCGGTAAGAGATAATGAGCCTTTCTCTTTTTATTCACAAAACAATCCTTATGAGCAAATTTTTCCTATTCGTGCAGAAGCCGGGGGAAACGGTAGTTACAAATCGGTCGATATCTATACGATGGATTGTGAAAAAAACAGTATTGTTCGTACTACCATACGGGATGAGAACGGCTCGTTCGAGAACTTGTCACGTACTATCACCAAAACCCTGATCACGACAACATATGTCCTCCCCAGCGGTTTGATTGATTTAACAGAAGGATCCACTTCCGGTGAAATAGAAAGAGCCGTGGGAGGTGAGTCCGGATTGAGGAATATCACGCAAGCCATCAAAGACGGGAACCTATTGCTCTTACGAGGGGATATTGGAGGGTCTTATCGTTCTGTAAACTTGAGCGGTGGTATCATGGAAGGTGATAACGGCGATATTCAAGTCCTTTTATCGGGCCAATCGTACGGGCTATGGGGAGGTTTGTATTCTTCTACCTGTATGATAGAATACTCCAAGGATGACAATACCTTCAGTTGCTTTTTTTTAACCCTTAATGGGTGATCAGGAGAGGGGATATCAAACCTTGACAATCTGTATATCTAAGATAAATACCGGGGAAATAAGAAAGCCCCCGGCTGTTAGTAAAGACGCCAATCACATACTAACAAACAAATGCGAGTAGCCGCACGACCGGGGGCTGTATGCCTTCAGTCGCGACTACTCGTTTTTGTTTCATGTGATTGGCGTCACAAATATAATACATATTTCAATATGACCGTATTCGACATTTTAAATCTGTATCAAACACCTTTCAGATGGATGTTAAAAAGTGGCATTCATATAGAGGACGTGAATTATATCGATCTGTACAAGGACTATTCCCGGATGATCGCCCATGGTGATAAGGTGACTTACGTAGTGGCGGTACTAGCCGACAAATATCAGGTAAGCGAGCGAAAGGTGTACACCTTGCTCAAGCGATTGTCGCATGACTGCGAGCCGCTTGAGCATTGATCCTATGCAAGAATGATGCAGTGTAATCATTCTGAAAAATTATGCTCTATTTTCTCTTTTACCCACCTTTGTAGTATAAAACAAAAACGGAGTATGGAGATTTACAAAAAAACAACTTTAGGCAACCTTATAATAAAAGATATTCCGAAGGTTTTAGCTAAAGAATTGATAATTGAACATCATTATTCGCACAAGTGGAATGACGGTGGCTTCGGCAAGTTCAATTATGGAATATTTAGAGAGGAAGAACCGGATAAATGTTTAGGTGTTGCAGTGTATGGTTTGATGAAAACGCCCTATGCGAAAATTTTTAGCCATCCTGATCCCAACGCATGGATGTGCGAATTGAATCGGATGTGGATAGATGATATTTTAGGGCATAATGCAGAAAGCATTCTGATTGCAGCATCTATCAAGTTGTTAAAAAAAGCAGCCCCTACATGTGTTGCGGTGCAAAGTTTTGCAGACGGACGGTTAGGGTGTGGAACAATCTACAAAGCAGCCAATTTTGCTTATTATGGTTTCCACTATACAATATTTTGCCGTAATAAAAGATCAGGGGAAGTTACACATAAACAGATACTAACAGACAGCACGTCGCCAAGTGGTTATTTACGGGCAAACATCGCATTTTTAATAGGTGATTTAGAAATATTCCAAGTAAAGACATATAGGTACATTTATCCACTTTGCAAAAAGTTCAGATTCTGTCGTGAACCGCAACCTTACCCGGCATACGATAAAGGCGAAGAGCCTACCCAATGGAAACGCAATACAGATAAAATCAAATCCAACATTATAAGGTTGCTTGATAAAGTAGCTGTTTAAAGTCAATGCGACTGATTACTTTATTCATTATAGTATTGATTTTATACGACCTATGCAAATTTCAAAATTGCTTTTTCAAGTAAGAGAAGTTAAAATTCAATGGCATTAAAAACAGTGTTTGAATATTGTTTTAATGCCATTGAATTTTATCCAAAATCGAACCGCTTCGTTTTAGCATCCCGACGAAAATCAAACCATTTCGTTTTAAAAATTCGTTTGGGTGGTTTTGCGGATTATAGGTAGGAGCTTTTCGGCTGTTCTTATGTTATCTATTTATGAGGAATCCATACGCATATCTATTTTAAGGTTAACACTCTGTTTCCTGCTCTCCTATCAAATAGACACACGACAAATCTAAAAGGATGAGTCGTTATAGCTAATTTTTTTATTTTTTCATCCGGACTTCTATCTTGCCCCCTTTTTCCTCGAATAGTACAGGCGTGATTTTCTCTAACTCTTTTAGTACCGTGGTTAAATTCGTACTATCCGTCGTAATCGTATATGTATATTTCAACGCCATGGAGTCTTTTATCTCAAAAGACACACCATAAGTCCTAGCTATTGTTTTCATCACTTCAGGCAAAGGCGCACTTTTAAATACCAATACATTCCGCCTCCATGCGGAATATAACTTGACATCATGTGAACGGACAACCTCGCAACGGCCCGATAGCTTATCGTAAACCGCTTTCTCACCGGGACGCAATTGATACGACTTGAATGATTTGGATTTTAGCTCGATCGATCCGGTCTCTAAGGCAATAAATATAGCGTCTTCCTCCGGATAGGCCTTTACGTCAAAAGTGGTCCCCAAAACCTTAATATCCATATAGGAAAGATTTACAACAAACGGCCTGTTCTTATTTTTCGCGACCTCAAACCAAGCTTCCCCTTCCAGATAGACCTTCCGTTCGTAAAGACCAAACTTTTTCGGATACCGTATCCGGCTCCCTGAATTTAGATGCACCTTGCTCCCATCTTGAAAAAGCACTTGCATGCGCTCACCATTAGGGACATAAACCTCATCGTATCCATCATCCGCCAATAAATCCACTTGTGAGTTAACACGCATGAAAAGACCGATAAACAAGGCCACCGGTATCAAAATGGCTGCCGCATACGCAATAAGACGGCGTATACGCTGGCGATGAAGCTGGCGCACGATCCGCTGATACATCACGGCCGATGGCACCGGATGGTCGATCCACTCCTCCTCCTGTCCCATGTGAATGGCTTTCTCATCCATATCCATACGCTTAGCAAGCCAAGCTTGCCCCTCTGGTGTCTTGAACCAGCGAACCACCTCACGGGCTTCCTCGGGAGTCGCCTCATTATCCAGTGTTTTTTCTATAATTGACAGATCCGGTATTCTCATATATATCTTCCTTTTTTAATTGACACGCCAAACGATCAATAGGATGAGTTCCACAAATATAAAAGAAATAAAAATAACCGTTCAAAATGTGTCCGAAGTATTTTTATCGCTTGGGCATAATGAGTTTTAACGGTTGGCACCGAGATACTCATCTTATCGGCGATTTCCTGATTCGATAGATTTCCTTTCAACTTATATAAGCAGACTTGCCGTTTTTGCTCGGGTAAGTGTTCGATCGCTTGGTAGAAATGTTCCATCATATCCTTCTCTTCAATCTTGGCCAACAACTCATCCTCATATTCCGGCGAAGATTGCACGATCTCATAGTTTTTCTCTAATGCGCTATTATTATTCCGGATCTCATTCAACACATGGTTTTTCAGCATCGTATAGAGATAGTTCCGCAAGTTTACGTTTATCATCAACAAGGAATGCGACTCCCACAGCCTCAAGAATACTTGTTGCACGGCATCTTCCGCGGCGAATGAATTTTTCAGGTATTTATACGCTAATACGTACAGTAATTTATGATACCGCTCATAAATAACCGTGAACGCATCCTCACTTCCCTCTCTCAATGCGGAAAGCAGATCTTCATCACTTCGTATGGATTTCTGGAAAAAAGACATCACCCTATATTACATACGACTCGCTATTCAATAACCATTCTGCCTCTTTTTTCATGACATCCGGTATTGGCGTGACAGAACCTTCGCTGATCGACCGTATAAATTCCGGATACTCTCTGCGATAGACCTCAAGCATACGGTTCGCGAAGACGAACATCATCGTATATTGTATATTCGCCAACCGGTCGCACATCTTTATGAACGACGCGAATCTCGTATCCCGTATCCCCTTATAATAGGTCTCATTGGCACGTTCTTTCCTGTTGCGCCCTTTCTCATTAGTCAAGGCATATACGATTTCCGGAACTTGCTCTTCCAGCTTCCGTTTGATCTCTTCCGGCAGTACCAAACTCCCTACTCGAAAATCATCGATAAATTTCACGATATCATTGTAAGTCATCCGTGCGTCTTCTATCGTGTCATGCAGATAGGCACCCGCATACAAGATCAAGATGTCCGCCTCACTTTCCGCAACCAAATATCCATACCGTGATACGAACGAGGCCGCCATTTTCAAATGGAAACCATAGGGTAATACGTGGTCGTATTTCTGGTTTACGTCATCGTGTATCTGGAACGCAGCTTTCTCCAAACAGCTGATCCAAGGATAATAACGTTCTACAATAGAGACAAATAACTGTTTTTCCATTTTTTTCGGTACTTAAGATTAATCTTTGCGCATGGCAATATTAACAATTAATTAAATAAGGCTCGCCACAAAAGTAGTTATTTATTCAAATATTCAAAGAAACCGCCTTTATAACAAAGGCAACCACACCCAAAGCAATGAAGTTAACTCACTTAGACAGGGTTAAATCGAGTGAATCATACGACTTCCTTTCTTTATTATGGATACAATTATTATATTTGCAATAAAATGTATTTATAGTATGGAGACAATCGCAATGATAAACCCTTTTGTCGTGGGTAGATATGTATCAGACAAATATTTTTGTGACCGCAAGGAAGAGACAAAGCTCTTGAGTAAACAAATTGAGAACGGACGTAATGTCGCGTTGATTTCTCCACGCCGTTTGGGTAAGACCGGATTGATCCAGCATCTTTTTCATCAAGAATCGATAGAAAAAGATTATCATGCGTTCTTTGTGGATATTTATGCCACCACTTCATTGGCAGAATTCGTATATTTATTAGGAAAAGCCATCTACGACGAATTGAAGCCAAAGAAAACAATTTGGGCGGAACGGTTCTTTCAAATCATAACCTCATTGCGTGCGGGTTTCAAACTGGATATGGTAACCGGTGAACCAAGTTTTGATATTGGGCTAGGAGACATCCAAGCGCCACAAACAACGCTTGATGAGATCTTCACTTATCTAGAGACCGCAGATAAACCATGTATCGTAGCGATCGATGAGTTCCAGCAAATTGGCAGCTATGAGGAGAAAAATGTAGAAGCGTTATTGCGAACCAAGATTCAGCAATGCAAGCAGACTATGTTTATCTTCTCCGGCAGTAAACGCCACTTGATGAGTAATATGTTTAATTCCTCTTCTAAGCCTTTTTATCAAAGCGCTATTAGTATAGGACTTGAGCCAATACCCATTAATATCTATGTGGAGTTTGCCAACCGACTTTTTGAGGAAAAGGGAAAGCATATTGATAAATCTGTAATAGACCAGGTTTATCGGATGTTCGATGGCTATACTTGGTTTGTGCAAATGATAATGAACGAACTTTTCGCATTGACCGGAGAGGGCGAACGTTGTGGTATGGATAAGATAGAAATAGCCCGCAAGAATGTGATTCTAACACAAGAAAGTAGTTACAAGGATCTACTTGCCAATCTCGCTCCCAAACAAAAACTTGTTTTACAAGCTATAGCCAAAGAGGGCAGGGCAGAAGGTATCACGTCATCGGCATTTATCAAGAAATACAAGCTGCCCTCAGCCAGTTCTGTACAATCTGCGATCAAACCTCTGTTGAAAAATGATTTGGTAACACAGGAAGATGGTTCTTATAGGGTATATGACTACTTTTTTGCGGATTGGATGGCTAGAATGTATTGAACCTCTTGTTTGTAAATATCCGAAAGAGGTAAAACTGACAGGAGCGAGTTCTTCGGAAGAGGACCTTTCAGCATGGTAAGGTCGTGAGAGGCCAAACTTTCCTTTCCTCCATCGACAGCCCTAAATAGGTTATTTTATAATCTTTCAGTTCTCCTGTGGCACGTAAAAAATGTACTCCTTTGTCTCGAAGGATATCAAGGTCAATATTCTCTGCTTTTCGAGCTACAAAGAAGTAAAGAGCTAGTTCCGAAACCACCGTCTCGGAAACGACGGTTTCTGTAATGCGAAAATATATAAATAATCGAATAAAACAATACTTCGATAAATAATTAACGAACTATCTCAAAAACAATGGAGTCAGTAGAAACTCAATGGGGATAGGCGTATCAGTTAGCCATGCGAAAAAGGTATCTTAGTTTCATTGGCAAAGTATCCTAAGTTCATTGGCGAAGTATCTTAGGTGCATGGGGCGATGAAGATACGATACTTTTCGCCTTGACCGAAGAGGGTGAGTATTGTGGCCAGTTCCGTACAATCCGCGGTAAGAAATCGAGCAGAAAAAGTAAGTGAACTTCGTTGACAAAGTAAGCGAACTTACTTTACGACTGAAAATAAGCCATTTAGGCAGTTTAATTAATCGCTCGCAAAAGGCTTCTCAAGTGGTTAGTTATTCACTTCCCAAGCCGTAAGCTAGCGGCTAGGTATAGCCGTTAGTTATTCACTCGACAAGCCGTTAGTTATTCACTTCAGAAGCCAATGGAAGTTCCTGTTTGCTTATCCCTTTTACAGAATATTGCCATGGAATAATCCGTTTTTAATGTTGCTACATCGTGTTACACCTAATTATACGCGCACAAAAAAACGTGTGAACCGGATGATTTGATAACGAACGAAGCTGGTTTACTTTGGAAGTGGAAATGAGACATTAGGGAGGATATCTATCACAGACATCCTCCCTACTTATAGACAAACACTTATGACAACATTTCACCGATAAGTGTTATTAGATAATTAGATTGTTAAACAAAAAGCTCAAAACATAATACCGATACCTAGGCATCCCTCAAACATCTTAAAACCATTTGTCTGTATGCCCAAAGATACCGCTAAATTATTGATACGATAAATACCTCCCACCTCAGCCTCAATACCAGAATACGAGATTTCATTGTTCTTTAGCCAAACATGCTCTACAGTTTCCCAAGCCACGTTTTTATACCCATATCCTGCACCTACGTACAAATAAAGAGGAGTCAACACACGTTGCAACAGACCTCCTGTTATCGCCAAACGACTATATTGTTTATTGCCATTATACCAATAAGTATCCACAGTATTTTTATCGACCTCTTTTTCAGACGAGATAGAACCGAAATCCGATTTCACCTTAATGTAACCTCCTGTCTTTTTAACAATACCAATCATTATCCCGTAAGACAAACGAGAAGAGCCATAACTTAGATTTGGCATGACCAAGGTTCTCAGTTTATTATTTTTATCTTCCACAAGCTTCACCACAAGCTCATATACTTCTTGCTTCCCGATTGATTGTGGAAACTCATAACGTATGACCCCATATTTCTCATGTTTGATGGTAAGACGACGGCTTTTTTCGGTCATATATACAACCACTTCTCCTTTCCTATAAACCGGATCTCCAATGGTGTTTCCCTCAAACTGGAAATCCTCGCCAGTAGTGACCACCTTTATGATCGAACAAGGATTATCATTCAAATCCAAACGAGGTTGCGTACGTGCCTCTAAATCACGCCCCAGTTTCTGGAAAGATTTAACTTGGATCTCTTGGGCTAAAACGCTAACGTGTATTCCTACAAGAAAAAATATGTATATTACAATGCTTCTCATATAACAGCTTTTTTATAGATCTAAAATAGAAGGTTTAAGCTTTTTTCCATTTCTTAGCAAACTATTAAACGTTTTAGTTCTTACAACCTCATTTATTGATATAATACTTTTTGTAGATAGTCCATTTGGACTAACAAAACACTCGAAAGGATCGACATCTCGAAGCCCTCTAATAAAAACACTTCCTGCTTTAAATCCATTGGAGTTATCATTTTTATTGATTAGATAAATCGTACTATTTGATAAAATAGCATTATAAGTACCTGTTAGCAAAAAAGAAGGTCCTTCACTTTTTATTTCATTAGGAGTCTCTAAAATATCAACTCCATTAATATTATCTTCCGCTTCAAAAACAACCTTACCATTTACACAATATTGCTCTTCATAGGCACCATTATTTGGCATAGCAATAATATATGGAGTATTCGCATTTAAAGAAGTCACATTTTCAAATCCTTTTTTAGTCAAAGCACGTAACCAAAAAGGTTTGGCGTTCTTTATTTCACTATTGAATGGAGCTAAAATCCTACCATCTTCATGTATTACTTTTTGTACATTAAACGGTAATACTATAGTTTCCCAACCGGCTGACTCTCCTTGTCCTGTTATTTGTTTAAAATCATGTGTATACATTATCTTTTTAGCTTTAAACTTTTTAGGGCAATAAAATGGCTTAGCCTCATCTGCCGTAAGAACTATTTTTTCCGCAACACCATTGTAAACTATATTATTCCATTTAGCAGGCACCTTAACATCTTTACTTAAATAAACAATACAATTTGGCGACATTCTATCATCAAACATATCTGATATAATATCCATTGAACTATCCCAAAATACATATCGCATAGTAGTCGATTCAAAGGCATATGTACCTACGCTTACTACAGAAGCAGGAACTTTGATATATTCTAGCTTTGTATCATTGAAGGCACCTCCACCAATATTTTTAACCGTACTTGGAATTATGACTGATGAGATTGGACAGGCAAAAAAAGCGTCAGAGCCTATGCTTTCCAAACCTTCGGGTAGTGAGATTGATTCTAATTTAGAACATCCCCGGAAAGCGCTACTCTCTATTTCAACTAAAGACTTAGGCAACGTCACAGATATCAAGCTTTCACATCCTTGAAATGTATCAGAAGGAATGGACTTAAGATCAGCTAAAAAAGTTATAGACCTCAGATTTGGACAATATGTAAATACATGCCCTCCCATACTCGTGACATTCTCTGGTATTTCCATAGAAGTAATCTTGCTAGCTATAAATCCTCCTTGATCAATTGATGTTACGCTCTTAGGTATAACTATTTTCTCACAAGGGGAAGATTCAAACAGATTTCTTGTAATTTTATTATTCTCAGTACTTTGAGGATCACTTGAAGACCAAGAGTAAATACCATATTTTTCTCCTCCCGCAACAATATCCGCATTTTCTAAATTTAGCACTTTCAAATTGTTCATCGATCGAATACAATTTATATCTGTTCCATTTATTGGTCCAACAATAGTCAGTTCCTTTATAGAGGTGACATCGGTTACTCTTTCCGATAAAGTTCCAGCATTCTCCAATGTTACGTTTTGAATACTAGCACTCCCTTCCTTTAAAGACATTACAACATCCGACTTTTTAGCCTCATATATCAATAGATCCTCTTGTTGACAAGAATACTGTATTAACATTAGAACCAAACTACTTAATAGCAGCCAATTACTACATTTATAATTTGCTTTCATCTTTATATAATTTAATTTTTATCAGGATTATCATTATCATTTATATTAGGAGAACCATCACCAACATCCATTTTTACAACATCACTATATACCGTACCAGCTACACTTGTCGCATAAACACGTATATAATAAATCGTAGATTGCTTCAAATTTGTGATCTGCCCATTTAACCTATTACCAGATAAACCCGTATTTATTTTCGAATCAATAACGCTAGGAATAGTATTAACCGTACTATAACAAACCCCACATTCCGTTATTTCTGATTCACTTGTTACAGTAGCCCTCACCGTAGCGACATTTCCTTCTCTCGTTATATTCACATCTGATACAACTGGCAATCCCATCGTTACTGTCTTTACTGTTGCTATGGCGCTATACACCTCTTTATCCTTTTCTCCGAGGACATAAACACAAACATAATATTGTGTATTTGGCTTCAAACCTGAGATTGTTGCACTTTCAGAACTAAATTCAAGCACACTAACATTCTCTCCATCTAATTTCGGAGATTGGTTTGTCGAACTATATAAGAACATACGTTTCTTGATAGATCCACTACTAGAAATCGTAACATGAGCGGCAAAACTTGTTTTCTCTACGTTCGTAAATGTTATCGCACCTATAACAGGAGTAGGATCCGCACTTGTCTCTAATGTTTCTATTGGACCATAAGACACCTCCTTTCCTGTCTCAACAAAAGCCCGTACAAAATATTTCTTATTTGGAGATAGACCTGTTATTGTTGCTTTCAAATAGTCTCCCTCTATATCCGTAACTTCTAAGATTGTTGCGTTTTTAAGTTCCGGAGCTCCTGAGTTACTATAACAAAAACCTTTTCTCAATATATTGTCACTTCCTTGTTTAACCTTTGATTGAACATCCGCTGAAATGTCTGTCACATTACTAATCTCTACAGTTTCACATATTGGCTTAATATACTCTTTAGTCACAAACTCAATTCTCTCACCATAAGCTGCTTTTGAACCATTTTTCGCATAAGCTCGTACATAATATTTAGTTTTATCAACTAAGCCTGTCAATTTATACGTAAAATCTTTTTTATCTTTTACAGGTACAAATTTATCCACATCTTTTACAGGATCCTTATCCACAGTCGTATAACAGAATCCCATCTCTTTAATTTCAGAAGAACCACTATTCTCCAACGAGCCACTCAATATAGCCCAATCAGAACCTAAAGCCTCTGTCCCTACTTTATTCGTGAGCACCACCGGAGCCTCAAATCCTTCAGTTGTAAACTCAAGAGTATCTCCATTTATAGTTCCATCTTTATTTGTCGCAAATGGATAAATATAATACATAGTACCTGGAGATAATTTATCGATTGTAACTTGAAAAGATTCAACAGAGACTAATTTAGGTTCAAACTTCTCATCCTCTTGCTTTTTATAAAAGAAACCACACTGAGTAATATTAGACCCTCCATTATCCAATATACCGCAAGAAGCCGATAAACTATATTCTCCTACCGAAAGTATTTTCATCTCACCCAATAATGGCTTAGATGTGGTCAATGTGGTGAAAGAAGAAGTTTGGGTTTTCATCATATTTGTTCCATTACTGACATACATGCAATAATAGTATTGTTTGCCCGGCTCTAAATCCGTTAATGTCTTTTTAAAAGATTTTCCCACAGAAAAACTTTCATCTTTTATAGGAAAAGGCATAGTCGCAGGATCATCGGGAATTAACTCTTTAGAAAGTGAACATAAAAAACCAAAAACACTAACATTACCACCAATACTACCATTAATCATACCTTCTACCACAGCCCCTTTTCTAGAAGGTATAGGATCACTAAAAGTCCCTTCTATTGACGTCCATTGCGGACTTTCCTCATCTTTACATGAAACTAAACACAGACAAGACAATGACACAAAAAGAAAAAATATTTGATTTATCTTTCTCATAACTAATCATCTTAAATTAATCAACGCACTTTTAAATATCAAAATCCTCCACTTGGAATATCTCCTCCTCCGGCAACTTCGTATACTGATCCAGCATCTCCGGCTGCCAAGTACGAACATGAATCTTTGGGGCATCCTCGTTCGTGAAATCCCATAATAAGAATAAGTAACCCACGTCGCTGTAGCGATCCGATGTATAGCCTTGCTTCAAGGTCACTCCATAGAAGTTGGGTTTAGCCGGATGGCGGATCACATTGATATCATCAAAGATGACATTGATTCGTTTGTTTGTCTTAAATATATTTGTAAGGTTAGTCAAGTATTCTTTCTTTGTCTGTTTCGTATAAATAACCTTAGGATCAGGCATAAATTTATTCATATCCGTGGGAACTGCCTTAACCACTTTTCCCGTTATGATCAATGCGTCATCACTAAAAATCTGGTTCAAGAAATTGATATCTTTCGTATTATAAGCCGTACGGAATTGTTCTACATAATCCAAGATCATTTGACGATAACGGAAATCTGATACCGCCTGATTACTTTTCAAGATTTTCGTGTACAAGTTTGTCGCTAACGCTAAATGGAAATCAGTAATCATTCCGTTGCGGTCAAAACCGATTACGGCCTCTTGATATTTATCTTGAGTAGAGTTGTCATCCTTGATCGTCAAGAACAACGGGATATTACGAACCTGAAATTCCTTGCCATTCTTTAGGCAACGCTCTATGACTTCCGTCTCGCCACATCGAAACGGGGTATTGTCCCACAACATCATAATCGTATTTTGAGCGTCCTTGGATATGTTTAAACCCGAGAAATAAGGCTGTGAATCATTCGCCTGTGCCGTATTTATCTCCGTCAGTAACTTACCGATAGACTGCTGCACTTTTTCTTTTAGCGGAGCATTATCCAAATCTGTCAAATAAAATTCCGTAGCGTACTGCGCACGAGCTACCCACGCAAATTGAAAACATACGATCAATAGGATCGCTTTAGCTATTAACTTTTTCATATAGATTGTTCTTTATCGTTTATTAAAAAATCTGGAACCAGATCACACCATGTCCCTTATAATTATTCAAAGAATCTTCCGTATTTGTTTTAAGGTTCAAACGTTCCTTATCTCCTTTCCCTAGAATCGTGATAACCTCGCTTTTCTTAAAAATCGCCAGATAACATCTATCCGGAGAGCGCATAGTCTTGATACGTCCATAGATAAGGGTGCCTTCCTCTTTTTTCTGGCCTAATAAGGAGATCAGTTCTTTATAGGTTTGCGTTTCCAATAATTCTTTGACAATAGGGTCTAAAGCCGGAGCCGGTGGACTAGAAACCGTAATATCTTCCGGCTCGGCAGCGACCGGCTCTTCAACTTGAGTAACAGGAGTGGCAATCACCGTAGTAGTCACCGGTTCCTCTGTCGCAACTGAAGTTGCAACAGCAACGGGAACCTCCGTAACAGCCTCTGTTGGATCACCCGTTACTTCTGAAACTACCTCTTGAGCCTTATCTTGTAATGTAGCCTCAGATTCCCCAGCTTCTTGTGTTTGCTGTGGCTCCGGTTGTGAAGTAACATCCGGCTTCGCTTCCGGAACGAAAGCCAATATCTCATTTTGTGCGGCCGTCGGCAATGAATCATTTACCAAAGCCTCCGATACTTCCTCTATCTCATCTGGTAAAATCTCGTCTTTTGAGGGTTTCACTTCTGCCAACTCCTCGTTTTTCACCTTCTTTTTCTTCTTTCCGGGAAATAGGTAATCCTTCATGATGTAGGTAAATACCCGAAAGAGATCCCCTTTCTTAATAGTCACATTCTGGCATTTGTCCTCGATAACATCCCAAATATCTTCCACATCCTCCTTGGACATGTGGAAACGTTCGGCGAAAATAGCGTTTACGTTCGTACGGAGCAGATCCATTGAGTTTTGTTGCGCTTCCGATAGATTCTCTTCCGTCACGGCATCCGCATACACATAATCCTCGCTCAACTTGATCTCCTTGATTTTCTCCTTATTTTCCTTATCTTGTACTGTTGCCTCCTGAGCGAAAGCGACGATCGGGAAAAGGAGTAAGATGAATAAGTAACTCAGTTTTTTCATACGCTTATTATTTTATTTGTTATTTATCTTGTTTTTTGTTAGAATCACCGTATAAACTACTCACATTATGCATAGGAACAAAGGCATACAATTGAGCCGTCACAGGATAAGATCCCGGATTATCCCAAATACGCATATCTACATTGAAATACAAAATATGATTATACCCCAATGACCGGTTCACCATTATGGCCGTTCCTGCCATAGAATTTTCGTTCTGTCTCTCAATGCCAACGAATATCTCACAACCATTTTCCCTACAAAAAGATATGAAATCAGTAAGAGGGACCGTGAAAAGCTCCCGTTTACCTCCATACATTCGTTGAGTGATTTCAATTTTGATCATTGAGTCGGGATAAGCCGTAAATAAGTTTGCCACCGATTCTACAGGATTAACACGATCATATATTAATGAATAGGTATGATCCGCTCTTTTTGTATAATATCGATAGGACGTAATATCTTCCAAACCATAAAAATCACCTTCTGAACGATAACAATTATCACGAATCAAACTCATTTCAGTAGGAAGTGCCTCTACAGGCAAATTCCTTTCTTTTGACAAAAACGCCTTTAAGCCATCTTGAAACTGGCCCTCCGCCTCCTTCTTATTCATACCCCAAATCAGTTCATACTGTATAGGAAAACTTATCGATAAGATAGGCCGCTGATCTTCCAACCAAGTCACAGCGTATTTACTATTATCCGTCGTTATAATAAAGGATTGATCTTGTTTGATTTCCCGAAGGCTTTGTTTTAAATTCAAATATATCTTATCATTCAGTTTCATTCCAAATCGAAATAGTACTCGGTCTTCTTTCAAACGTTCCTTGATCGCAGGTTCATCTTTCATTAATAAGACCCATAGCAAGTATCTCTCCACAAACAAATAAACAGGAGAAGGATAATCGGCGATGATCCGGCGATCGAACAATTTAATTCCCACATGATTTATAGTACCCTTAGCATCTGCGGCCAAAATCAAATTCTTTCCCGGACATACCGAGCCTAACGAATATTCACCCGCAGCCTCGACATCTAAATGGTTCTTTCCCATTAGTTCTATTATCTCTTCGATCTTTCTATTCTCACATTTTCCATTGTCGCCCCATATATCTGGCAGACAGGTAAACATACATATCAGAATGATCCCGAGAGAAACATATTTCCTCTTTCCTCTCTTCATCAGCATCATATTTTTATTATAAGAAAGCCTCTAAAACAGATATTCACAAATTCAAAACTAGAAGTAAATCTTCGGATATCAAAGATGGGGTTCCCCTATAAACGGATATTCATAGCGTTTCCACGTTTAAGCGGCCAAAAATCATGTTTATATAAAGAAACGAATAATGAAAAGTATTAATGATTATCAATAACTTTAACACATCAACCAACATAAATGCATATGAAAAATACGATAAAACTTATCATCTTTTTATTATTCTGCGATCTCACTTTGCTATCAGCTGAGAAACTTCCAACAGTAGACTATAAAAGTATCGCAGCAGAAATCACAAAAGGATGTTCTAAAAAAAATGATCAAGCGAGGGCTATCTATCGTTATCTGATACAAAATATAGCTTATGACACAGATTATAAAATCCGTGACGCTGATGAATGTTGGAAACAGAAAAAAGGGGTATGCCAAGCGTTCGCCGATCTATTTATCAAGTTATGCGAGCCTCTAAATATCAAATGCATCTTGGTAACCGGATTCGCCAAAACATATGATCATATACCAGGTACGCCTTTTGAACGCCATGCCTATGTACTAGTTGAAGGAGACAAACCCAATCGTTACTTTTTTGTGGATGCCACATGGGGTTCCGGTACTGTCAACAATGGAACATTCGCCCGTAGCGATGATGATATGTCATGGTTCCATACCTCACCCGTATGGATGGCATTCTCACATTTTCCCTATGAAGAAAAATATCAAATGCTAAAAAAACCACTATCTTTCGAAGAATTCCAAAAACTTCCCGGTCTCGTACCCGACATGGAGTATATGGGCTTTGATGGAGAAAAATTGTTAGAAGGATTACGTAACGGTACCATCCTTTCCCTCCCTAAAATATATCCCCGGCAAAAACTTCCTTTCCGGGTGGTACAAATACCGATGACACGTACGTTGAAATTAGGAGAAACGTATGAATTTACGATACAGTTGCCCGAGCCTACGAAACTGGCGTTGACACAAAACAACGAATTTCCCTTTAATAAAGTAGTCCAAGGAACTCAGAAACTCGTATTTACGCCATTCCTACCCGGAGAAGTATCGATCAGTATCGCTCCACCTAACCGGAAAACGTATTCCACCGTACTTTCATATTCGGTACCCGAACCGTCAAAAGAAGAGTATGAACAACTGATCAAAAAAAATCCTTACTATAGTCCGCTTATACAAGATATAGATGGCTATTCATCCAATATTCCTTTACTTGGGTTTGATGGACGAGAATTAATCAAGGCTATCCAATCGAACCAAATAGAGGCGCTGCCTCAAACATTCTCTTATGATAAATTTCCACTCAAAGTAATTGACGTACCCATTAATCGTGATCTGCAAAAAGGAAAGAACTACCGGTTCATGGTCACTCTCCCTCCCAATATAAAGATCGCTTTATTCCATGGAACAGCGACTATCACTAATTGGGAAACGAGAGGTAAATTACGGAGCATAAATTATACTCCTAAGACTGAAGGTAAATTGAGTATAGGAGCATTTGACGCAAACGAGAAAAGATATTATATCATACTTTCTTATAAGGTTAAGTAATCATCAAATAATATCCAACCGTTCTCTCAGTTGTTTAAAATAGCGATGCGAGGCGATCCTCTCCTCCTCTTGGAAGGGGGGATAGAACTCGCATCGTAAGGTCTTATTCTCGATGAACATCAAATAAGTCAAGTTCACAATGCAATCTTGGCTTATTTGAACAAACGTATTATTGATAGACAACAAATCTTTCGCTGTCGTGCTCATTTTTAGTTTATGAGTTGTACGGGAAGTCAAGACAATCTGCCAACAACGCTGGTCTCCCAAGAACTGAAACAGGAATATCTCCTCACAACGGACTAGCAAAAGACCCGAAACGGTTTGGATCGCAAATCGACTATCCCGATTCAATATTTTCCGCAAAGATCTCTCCATGCAGGCAACATCCGCAGGTTCTGTCGTATGAAAACGTTCGATGAGTGCCGCTAACTCATCAATTAAATAAGGTTTTAACAAATAATCAAACGCAGAGGCACGTAAGGCATCCAATATATATTTATCGTATACCGTATAGAAAACGACTCTCAAGTTCGGAAGAATATCATCTCGTATATCATCCAGCAAATCAAAGCCAGACATGTCCGGAAGTTCCACATCCAAAAACACCAAATCCGGTTGATACTTAAGGATATGCCTCTTGCCCAATTCCGCCGTTGTCGCTGTATCCAATATCCTTACCTCCGAGAAGGCCAATAGATCGTTTTGCAATTTCTGGATCGATCCAAGGTCATCATCTATGATTATTACTGTTATTTCCGGTTCCATACACGCTTCCATTTTCCAACAAAGTAAAATATTTATTGTTAAGATAAAAAATCATAGAGTACCCACAAATAGGGCTTTTTACGTATAAGTTGCAATATTCACGTTTATCCTATCGTTTTTCATGCTTATCTGTCATTTTTTATTTTAACAACAAAAAGATAAGGCCCCCTATTCTTATGATGAGAAAAGGGAGCCTTTCGCATTTATCCAATAAATGTAGATGCCATTTCTATCTTTTAATCATTTTAAAAATATAGATTTTATCTTCTTGAATTATTTTCACGATGTAATGTCCGGCTCGTAAATCCGAAACATTTACAGAAGATGGAATCCCTTTTATCATTTTAACGACTTGCCCTAAAGAAGAAATCAATTCAACTTGTCCATCTACCCGTAAGCCTGAAATAATAAAGGAAGAAGATACGACTGTTGGATAAATATATACAGATTCCGGACCAATCTCTTCCACGCTTGTTACTAAATTGACCGTGATATAACTATCCGCTTTAAAATTCCCTTCTTCCGTTTTTACTGAAATGACAGCATTACCCACTTTATTACCAGAGACCAAGCCTACTTCATTCACTGAAGCCACAGAAACATCACTACTGCTCCATGATACTTTTTTATTTGTCGCATCCGATGGCTTCACCATGGCTGATAATTGGATAGTCTCACCAACGTTTAAATTATAGCGATCTGGGGTTACTGTCACACCTGTAACTTTTACCGTCGTCGCAGGAGGTGTAGGAGGGGTATTGCCTTTCGTAACCGTAACTGAGCAATTTGCGGTAAAGCCACCATCCTCTGTTTCCACCTTGATAGTCGTAGTTCCTTCTTTTACGCCTGTAATTATTCCTGAGGAGGATACAGTAGCCACGCTTTCATCAACATTACTCCATTGCACTTTTTTATTTGTCGCATCAGCAGGTAATATGGTAGCGGATAATGTAACAGTCTTTTCCTCCTCGACAGAAAGGGTTGTAGAGGATAGCTGGACACCGGTTACGGCTGTATACATTGCGATTGGAATGGTTGGAACAGATTCTGTTTTTGATTGGAGATAAGCCTCAAAAGGGAGTATATCTCGACTACCATTCTCAAAAGCATTTCCAGCCTCTGTTACTGCATAAATACCATCAGCAACAAGCACTCGCGTAAAAACACCAATCATATCATATTGAGAACACTCTTGCCGATAAGATAATTCCGAAGCGGCTATAGATATATTTTCACCCGCAAAGAAAGTTACCTCACCCGCTACCCGGTCACCCCCAGCCGAAACCAGATTAATCAGATAAGGGGTATTCGCCTTCAAATAAGGTTTCGCCACATTCCCGTCTGTGTATTCAAAGCCCTTATCCGTCAAAGTCGCTATAAAGAAATCGCCGGACTCCAGACCATCAGAAGAGGACACTGGTTTCAAAATCCTCTCCCCTGCCTTAATGACGTCCACGTCAAAAGGTAAACAAATAGTTTCCCAGCCAGGAAGAGCCGCTGATCTTAATAATTCATTGTTTTCAAATTCTCGTTTATAATAGGCAGAGCCTACCGTAAATGCTTCTGGCGTATGAAACGGTTGATGCTCTACCAAGACTAATCGATCGGCCTCCTTGCCAACAACAATGTTCACATCCTCACCCCATCGTTCTGGCACCTTAGTTTCCTCATTAACAAAAACCACACAATTTGGGTTTGTTCCTTTGAAAGCATCAGTTGAAAGATTGTTCACACCAGACAAGTCCGGTAATTTCACGGAAGTCAAAACCGTACTATTCGTAAACACATCTTCCAAAGTAACATCTTCACTTAATACAACATCACTCATATCTACCGAAGACAGTTTATCATTCTTTCCTTCTTCCGGCTGTAGTTTCTCCTTTAAATCAGCTAAATTCGCCTCCGTCCATGTACCGGTCAATTGGATATTCTCGGTCGTCTCATCCACACCTTCCAGCGCATCAGGAGTAATTACGACAGGCAGAGTCAGCACCCACGGTTGACTGGGATATCCCACCTGCCGCAAATTCTCGAACGAGAAACTACCTAAGGTCGCCAATTCCTTATTTTTCTCCCGGTCATATATCCTAAAATAAACTGAATCCCCGGCTACCTCATTACTTCGTACCCTTAGATAATAATAAGAAGCGTCTTTTACGGATTGCGCCTCCGCAATCCCTCGGCATTCATCTCCTACAAAAGCTGCCACAACAAGATCAGCCACCACAGGTTTATTATCTTGCCGCAACGCAAGATAAACACTCATATCGTATTGGTAGGCATGGATATCACAACTCCAACCCGGATCGGTTGCCGCTCTTCCCGAAAGAGAGAAGAGTAGCATGACCACATTTATCAAAAATAAACTTATTGTTCTCATATAAACATTTTGCATATATTATTACTCAATCGCATAATCACTTGGAGACCTTGATGATTTTATGGTAAAGAATCTCTTTCTCCTTTTTAATCATCAAGATATAAACTCCGTCAGAAAGGGATGAGACATCCAAGCGATTGTCGCCATTCAAGTCTTTAGTCAAGACTGGTACACCATTTATATTCAATACAGAAACACTCTTTATATTAGAGTAATCACCCTTGAAATATAAAATTCGGCTTACCGGATTCGGATAGAAACCAAAAGTACCATCCAACGTCTCAGTTCCTGTAATAAAGCCTGTGAGATGTAACGCATAAGGCTCATCCAAGGTTCCTAACGACGACTCTCCAAAAGATACGGTCTCTCGAATACCCCATTCTGTAGAGGCTCCCGAAGAAATTGCCCGGAATGAAATTTTCTCTCCACTCTTCTCCCCATAGACCGTAATAAACAATAAGCCATCCACATATTGACCAATACCTCTACATTCTTCACCAACAAAAGCACCTACCTTATAAACCTCCGGCTCCTGTTTTACTTGGCCATCCCACAAGTCAGCCACGATACTCATGTTATTTGGATACTTATGGATATCGACAGACCAGACATCTACGGGTTTCGAAACCGCGGATTTCAAGCTCGCGGACAGGAGCGTATTATAGATCATCGCATAGCGGAAGGATTGCTTCGTATTCGCATAATACATATATCCTTCACCCGGAACCATCTGCTTCAAGGTTCCGACCCAACTAGTACCATTGAATTTAGCGAAACCACGCTGTCCTTTGATCTCATCGTTCGCATTAGCCGACAATAAGGATAAAGCCATTGTCGGACTGGCAGCCGCACGAGGTATATAACCAATCCAGTTCCATCCCTTATTCAGGTCAATTGTTACTTGATCCGGAGTCAAGGTTGTTCCTACCACATCTATTTTCCCATCGCCACTCATTTCCAGTTTATAGGACGATTTAGGGGTCAATGTCTTCAGATTACCCGTCAAACCATATTTTGGGTCATTCGTTAATTCCTCGAACTGATTTTGCAGACGCTTAACTTGATCCTTTACAGGACTCAAGAACGTTATCGGATCTCCTATCTTTTCCATATTTGTAGATATCCAATTCCAACCGGTAGACAAAGAGAATGTCAATGTCTGGCTTCCCGCCGCTAAATACTGCACCCAATTAACACTTTCCCCTGTATCACCCTCGAAACCTTCCGCATCCGTGATATCCGTTGTCTGCACCGTCAGAATGTAATAACCATCCCGTTTTGTCAGCGCAGTCAAGTCTAACACAAAAGTTTGGTCATCCACTTTTTGGATCTTTATCAAACTCACGTCTTGCGTCTCACCTTGGAGAACTAGCGTAAGATCCTCGGTCGTAAAGGTAGAAGCATTTACCTCCTTATTAAAATGTACAGTCACTTCCGTCACAGGCTTATCCACTGTCTCATTTTCTGCGGGGATACCCTCGAAAGAAGAAACCTCCAGCACTACGCTTGGACCAGGTTCAAATGTCAACTGATATTCTTCTTGCGCAGTTCCCATTTTGTCCACGAAATGAATAATATTCTCATAGAATGGTTCCTTTCCATCTCTCAACGTACAACTTGTCTGCCAAATATTTCGTGTATCAATTGACGCTCCGTCACTCTTTCGAACAATGCTAACCAAAGTCTGTCTTCCATTTGTCGGATCGCTGATAGAACCATAATTCCAACCGCTCTCCGAAGGAATAACGGTCAAGGTATATTGATAGGTACCGCTCAATTGAATAGTAGATCTCTTAGCGACAGCTACTTCCTCTATCGTACCGTCCGACAGATAAAGCATATCCGGCAAATCTTCCGAATCCACGTTATCATTCACCAAGAAGCCAGCCAAATCTGTCTTCGGCACCTTAATGCTACGAATCAGCTCATGAATCGTCACTTGGTCCAACAAGCTCAAATCCGGATTATCATAGCTAGAAACGTGTGTAGCTTTCACGTCATAATCCGTGAAATGCCCCAATAAGGTACTAGTAAACCACCATTGCGCATATGCGGTCTTGCCTGCTTCAATCGTACCAAATGCAGTAGCCACACTACCACCCAAAGCCAATGAATGTTCTTCGCCATTCAATTGAGAACTTAACAACTCAAATTTAATATTCAATCCTTTCTCATTATCAATAATTTCTGGCTGATTGGTCACCATATTCACATTCGTAGCGTCACCGGCACCGGTATTATGAATCAATAGTGAGAACTCAGCAGGCACCATCGGCTCCACCTTATTCGTCGTCAAGGGATCATCGCCTAAAATATCCCGCTGTATAAAATAAGTCATATCTAAGTTGGGAGAAGGTTTCACGGTCATCGTTACCGGGAACAAATCTCGTGTCACAACCAAGTTCGTAAATGGATCCACATACGATAAAGTTCCTCCGAATGAATAGTTCTTCTTTTCTGTCGGGGCGGCATACTTAGTTGGGATAAACAAGATCGTGGCCTTTCCAGTCTTTTGCGCATCCAATGTCCAAGCTCCGTCCAATTCGCCACCAAATGTATCTAGGCTTTCAGTATTAATCTGGAATTCATGAGTTCCCGCAGTATTGCCTTCCTCGTCTTTCACCTCCAAATTCAATCGTACATCTTTCATGGCGATAGATTCATGACCATTAAATACAGTTAATGTACCACGGAAAGCTTGCCGGGTCATGGTCATGGTTTGCTTGAATTGAAGGGAAATTGTTGAGCAAACCGATTCCTTGGATTTATCCAATTTCGACTGAACATTTGTCAATTGAGCCTCCAGCAACTCTGTAAAATTAGAAAAATCAGATTTATGCAAATAATCAGAAGCTAACTTCGATGTAGCCAATAAAGTCCTCACTTTTTCCAAATTAACATTATTCTCTCCCCCCATTTGGTATTTAGAAAAAGAGTTATACCATCTCTCCTTCAGTCGTTCCAACTGCTCTACACTGACCCCTTGTGGTCTTAATAGATAAATACCTTTATCTTCAGCCAATTGATCGGTAAATTCATTCAAATACGACAATAAAGGTAGCATTTGCTCCACAGAGACTCCCATCCATATAGGGTCCCCTAAAATCTCTTCCCTCAATCCATCTTCAGCAATCGCTCCATCTTGAACAATACGTAAGGATTCTTGAAATTCCTGTATATAAGAAGGATATTCCTTAGATACAGATCTTAACGAGGTTGGTTCTTTCCGATCACAAGGTTCCAATAAAGGAGTTATACAATCAAATTTCTTCCATACTGTCAAAAATTTCTTATACTTCTGAGCAACCTCTTTTGTTGTCTCAAACTTATCCAGCAGATCCGTCATTTTGCTAAAAAAGTCTTGAGCTTTTGTCAAGAAATCCGCAGGGTTTTTCACATCTCGCAGATTCTTCATAGCATCTACGGCTTCCAATAAAGAATTAACAACACTGTCTTTACTAGATTCCACCTCATCCTTATTTTTGCCCGCATAATGATCTACTAAATCATTTATAGCACTTAACGCAACATTTTTAAAGTCATCTGCTATAATATCTTTCTCAGTAGAAGTCAAATCTTCACCGTTAGCTATTTTATTAATTAGATAATTGTACAAGGCATATATTCTATTCAAAGCCTCAAGTCCAGCTCCAACATCCTGTGTAAAAGGACAATCTTTAAGTTTATTTACAAAATCCTTTTCATCACTAGTAAAACTACCCACACAATCTACACTTTTTGAAACAAACTTTACAGCCTCAACCGCAACCTTAACAGGTTTAATACACTGAACCAGATCCAATAAAAACTTATTTTGGCAAGGCTCACAACCTTTATCCTCAGCAGTCCATTTATCAAAGGGAGAAGATGAAGTCGAAGAAGAATAGCTACCAGCAGAGCTAAACCAACCGGAACCAAAACCAAATCCCCAACCACCCGGATAAGAAGATCCTTCACCATCACCTCTATCAGGGATTCCATCCTTGCATGAACCTAACTGTAATACAGCCTCGTAGCGATGCCATTTACGATCTGTTCCACAATCCCAAAAATAGAGTGTTCCCGGGTATCCCACGCAAGGATCATTATCCAGATTTCTTAATAAAGATGCTATTTTCGTCACTTTTACAGGTATTGTAATTGCCACTTGAGGCAGTAGCTCAAATGGTCCTTGTATCATCGGTTCAAATGTAAAAGTCTTAAAACCTGATGGCATTTGTAATTGAACATCTTCTGCTGTTATAAGCCCTTTATTTACCAAAGTCACATTGAACATCAGAGATTCGCCTAGCTGCAAATCTTCCGCAGGAATACTGTTTGGCATATTCATAACTACAACAGGAGCAGGAACATTTGTTTCAAACTTCACATCAGTCACAATTTCATATTTATCCTCTATCTCTGTCTCTTCCAACTTCCAAGACACCTGTATAGCTTGAAAACTTAAATTTACGGTTTTTAAAGTTAATTTGCCAGGATCTACCAATACCGTTCCCTTAAAAACATCACTATGATTGTCTTCACTAACCTCTATCTTATAATAACCTTCCACTATCTTCGGTAAAGTAAATAACCCATCCTTACCGGAAACTCCTTCTGCCACTAATTTATTAGATGGAGTGGTTATACGTATTTTAGCACCTTCAACATGAGGAGCATCTTTTGTATTATAAGTATATTCATCACAGACATCTATTTGCAAAGTACCTGTAGCCTCCGAAACCAGTGTTATATTATAAGGTAAAGAAAAACCCTTTCCATTTGTACAATTAACACCGATAGTACCTTTACAAACTACATTTAAATCCATGTCCGCAGTAGGAGACATACGCAGAATTATAGTAGCAGCCTCCCCATTCTTCAACGAAGCCATTTCTTTTGGGCTCTCCAAACTCATCCATGCCAATTTAGGTATATCGACTGTTATTTTTCCAGTCTCTCCAGCTCCTTTATTAGCAATATTCAATTGATATATTCGGGAAGTTCCTTTTGTCATAGTCGTATTAACCGATGGGTATTCGGTAATTAATTCGCCTTTTTCTGAGCTACAATAATAATTAATGGAGAAATTTTCGCTAGCACCTTCCGCTGAACTCACACAAACGTCTATATTATCTCCCAAAAGGCTTGTTGATGTAATTCTACTTTCTATCGTAAAATTCAATTGCCCAGTAGCATTAGGTTCTATTACAGAAATTGATTCAAATTTGATAGCACAATCTGAAGGTATGGATACAACCTCCGCCTTCACGTTTGTCAACTTTAACGTACCAAGATTATTTAATTGGATTACCCCTTTATACATTTTATTTTGGATCACCTCACATTGTACCTTTGGAGCGATACCTATACCATAAATATTAAAGTCAGCCATTCTTTCTTTCAAACCTTCACCCGGATAACACGCCCCAAGCGTAAAATCACCCATTTGCCATTTTTCCGGTTTAAAAATATATTTAAATTGGCCTTGAGCATCTGTTTTCACATTAAAGACCTGACGATATCCTCTATTTATTAGATATAAATCCAACAATACATTTGCGGCCTTTGCCCCAATCACTTTTCCGGTTACAATTACCTGTTCTCCTGACTTATAAGACTTTTTATCCGCTAATACAGATATATTATAAGGAGAAACTAATTTTAACGGAACTTCCGCAGATTCATTATTAATATAAACCAGCTCCGGTTGATATTGATTCTCATTAACTACCGCAATTATATAATAATCTCCAGTCTTAGCCGGTAATGTAACAGTTTCTTTCAATTGGGTCATTTGCCCTGGAGCTAAGTCTGCCTGCAATTTTAAAGTACTCAACAACTCTTTATACGAACCTGCTGACAAATTTACATTTTGCGATAAATAAATAGAGACTTCCGTTTCCTTCGATAACAACGCAAATCCTTCATTGCTTATCTCAATATTATAAGTAATATCTCCTTCAGGTTGAGATTCCATAACAGATAGAGATAAGCCTGATACTACCGCATCCGGCAGCGTCTGATCCGTAATCATCGCCCAGCAAACACCACTAGAAAAACCTTCGGCAGAAACGGTGAATGTTACGGTTCGGTTACCTTCCGTTGTTGAGTTTTCTTTTACAGAAACAGGAATATCCACAGAGGTTTTTCCGGCAGGGATTATCACTGTATTCTCAAAAATAACATCTTCTGGCTTATCACATGTCAGTTTTACAGTCAAAGCCTGTGAAGTATCTGTATTTCGTATGATCGTTAAAGTTGTCGCATCCTTCTTTCCTTCGATCAAAGAAGTCTGTGAGCTTGTGATCTTCAGGGATGGACCATCATTATCCAATATCGTCAGTTCCTTGGTGACTGATCCTGCGGAAGTTCCAGCAGCAGAGCAACTGCAAGAAGAAATATATACCGCCGCTGTCAGTTTAACTTTACGATCGCCATCTTTCAAATCATTATCCACTACACCGATCGCGAATTGATACTCTGTCACGCCTTTCTCTAAGACAATAGAAGTAGAAGGATAATAAAGAGTCCCCTTCGAGTCATCGGTCAGTTTTACCGTGATCTTATTATCCGTTACTTTCGTACGGCGCAAACTAGCTATAGCGGCTTGCGGCCCAGCTGATTCGGAGAAAGATAACGGGGTTATTTCCATTTGTATGTCAGGAAGGTCATTATCCAATAATTTCACAAATCCCGTACCGTTCTCGAAGCCGTAGGCGGAAGCCGTGAACACAGCGTCGATTGTAACATCCGGAAGATCATCATCGATAGCCAATATATCCACCGTCACTGATTTTTCATTCGCAGGAATCACTACATTAGGATCAAACTGGAAACGCTTAGGATGGTCTGTCACTAAACGTACCGCTAAAGGCCATTTAGTCGCCCACTCCCTTTGAATAGTAAGTTTAAAGCTATCCCCTTCCTTGCGATCGTCTTCGGGAGCCGTCATCGTTAATTTCGGCATCTCGTTATCTTCTATCCATATGTCTTGAGACACTTCCTTATATCCATTACCAGAAACTTTAGCAACAATGAAAGAGTCTGGATTCGCTATCTGATCATCAATCACACGAACCTTAAAAGAGATTCCAGATTCTCCTACCGGGATAGTGACGGAAGAAGGGATCGTCATTCGTTTCGGATTTGAGTTCGTAAATGTAAACGTCTCCTCCGTTTTACGAGACCCGCTCCTATTCAAGAACCCGTACACATCGGAAGTATATGTTTCCGCTATAGGATTTCGATTTAACTTCAAAAACAACTCTTTCGCCAAAGTCAAATAGCCACTAGAGGAAGCCTCATTATTAGCCACATCTACAGGCAACTCCCCCAGTTCCGGATAAGGAGTAAGTTTCACCTTCGCATAAACCTTTCCGTCAATACCCGGATAAACTGGAAGCGTAAACTCCGCTTGTCGCGATGCCACTCCACTGGCAGATAGTAATTCCTCAGAGTTCAATTGTCCAATGTAAGCCTCATCTCCGGACTCACTTACCAAATAAACCTGCTCACTCCAACCAGCTTTAGTCGGTTGGTTTCCTACATTCTTGACAGACCAAGCGACAGACACCTTGCCGCCGGGTTTTATTTCCGATGAAATGAACTTTATCTCTTGAACCGCTATATCGGGTCTGTTCCCATGCACGATCTTAATGGAACCATCATTCACGCCCGACTGTACATTCTCGCCATTCCTTTTACTTAGCACGACATCTTTGAACTCGATCGCATAAACTGCCCCAATCTCCAAATCCTTTGGAATAGTTAATGGCAATTGGAATAAAGCCCCAGAGTTTCCTCGCAAAGAAGTATTCGTAGCAGAGAAGACCAGGACCCTATAATTGTTTCCACCAAGATTTTTTACAGTTATCGTATGGCCATTTTTTCGATCTGTCAAAGTAATACCCGGATCTGCCAACCGGACAACATCCGGGACATGCATATCAAACTGCAAGGCAACTATTTCCGCATCATTAGATAGCATAATTGGAACAGTCGCTAAAGACCCCACCGCACAATCTGTCGGTGGGATATAAAGGCTATTATTCTCTGTTTGAGAGAAAATAGATTGTAACTGGAGGAATAAACATCCTAACAGCAACATCAAATAACGTGTTTTCATGGTTTACCTATTTTGAAATATAAAGTTTAATCTTTTTCTCTATCACATCCTTATCCGTCCACATGCCTACATGTAAAACATATGTACCAACAGATAATCCCGATAATACCTCACGAAGTGAATATCCCCCGGCATTAACTCCCATTAGCTCCTTATTCACCACTAAACGTCCGTTCAATCCATACAGACTGATCTTTATTAGATGGACATTTTCAGGAATTTGTATCTGAAACAGATTTGTCAAGACTGCTTCATCAATCGTATCGATGTCCATAGGAGTTCCTTCTTCCGGATCTTTTTTACCGGGGAACGTTACCGGAATTTCTTTAGCTGCCTTATCAGACAGCATCGCTCCAGTCACGGCCACATCCGTTCCAGCCACCTCCATTATCTTCGTTTTACCAGTCGATATACCGGCTCGATCCATGAATAACAAGATAAATCGAGTACCCTCATCCGTATCGCGCGTAGTGAACATAAGATTATCGCCTTGGAATAATAGTTTCAACCGATCGCTCTTAACTCCTTTCAAAGAAACATCCATGGCGACTACCGGTTCCAAAGGATTATCCAGTACCAAATAACCATCTTCAACCGTTAAATGGGCGATTTCCTCCCCATTCGCAGATCTTAACGAAGATCTCATCGCTAAAGGAGCTCCCAGTATGATATTTACAGTAGCTACCATATCTTGTACATTTATCAACTTATCGGTAAAAGTATTCGCCGCATTGTAATTAAAAATCACATAGCCGGTATGTTCCAAATCTTCCATGATATAATTCAAGGTATGAGGGATATCCAACACATCCACAACTAAGTCCATATTAGCATCTCCTTGATCGTAAAAAACCTTAAACGGAGAATGACTACCTTTAGCACTACCAGACGCTTGTGTTATCGTTAATGCCTGTCCCGACGGAATCTTAACCTCATTAGCTCCATACCAGTCTTTTATTGCATATCTCCCTTGATTATATTCAAATTTCAAGGTCGAAGAGTAAGATGTCGTGAAGTCTGGATAAACACCCAGTGACTGTGACTCATGATCATACCGACAGATAGCCGGAATCTGAAGTTGAGGATTAACCGATAATTGAATCGAATCAATATGGATCGTCTGGGAAGTTATGTCCAGACTCAAGACTTTAGGTAAAACGGCCTCTATAGAGTCTATTTGATTCTTAGACAATTGTAAATTATTCAATTTTTTCAGCAGATTCACTTCTTTCGGGATATAGCCTGTTATTTGGTTATTCCCTAAATTTATACTCCGCAAACTATCCGCAGAAACCTTATCCGTAATCACCTTTTCTAATTTGCCCGATAATCTATTTCCGGAAAGATCCAACTCTCGCAAATAGGGTAAAGTAAATATCTCCGCAGGAATCGTTCCTATAAGATTTTTCCCGGATAAAGCCAGTTTCAACACATGCCCCTCATCATCGAACGTCACTCCTTCCCAATTACTCCGGCTTACCGCACAAGATTCTATATTCCAACGCTTATTCAAATACCATTCTTCTCCTTTAGCGGATTGATAAAGCGCACATAACGCTTTATACTCAGAAGTCGGAATTGTCACCAAAGCGACTGTTACCATAAGGCTATCACGATTATTCAATCGCGTCATCTCACGCAATCCACCATTATCATTCACATATATATAATAACGTAGTTCCTCCCCCTCTTCAAAAGGCGCTTTTATAGTGAATTTCACCTCATATTCTCCATCGACCTCCAAACTCTTCGATTCTTGTTCCTTCGATTGTAAAAGAGAAGAATATCCAGTATCATTATATTCATACAAACCATCTCTCCAAGAGGCCGCAGAAATAGCCTCTGTCCCACTATTCCTGACAGTAGCTGTGAAAGTAAACTCTTGACCGGGTTTGACAGCTTGGGGCTCTACGGAAAATGATACTATTTCCAAGTCAGGAGCATGGCTCATCTTGAATGTATAGGTCTCACTGGATATAGTACCACATGGCGTATAAACCTCCACTTTCCATTCATACGACTTATCATATTCAAAATGACTTGTATAATAAGGCTTAAGAGATGCTTCTTTTGCATATTCCGAATAAAAAGCCTCTGTTCCAACCTCTCTATAATAAAGAGTATAACCACTCGCCCCCACTACCGGTTTCCAAGAAAAAAGCAAATCTTCCCTAGAAGATACAATATCATCCTTCGCTGGAGCAACCAAAGTCACAGCCTCTGTCTTAGGGCAAACCGCTATCTTACAATTCATCGTATAATAAATTTCATTATCCTTCCTAAACCGGACCTCGTACACCAACGTATCCATTTCAGAAGAAGCATTCAGCAAGGTCATATTTTGAATATTACCTATTCCGGTTTCTTTATACCCCGTGATATATTTGGGAACATTCACTAATTTCCAGTCATAGGTAAAAGCCGAACATAGGTTAGTGAAATAGCGTGATACCGAAGATCCGGAGCAGATCGTTTCTTCCTCCAACTCATCCTCCCTATAAATGGAATATGGGATATCCCCAAATTTGATCACTACATTTGAAAATTCCATATATTCGGATAAATCCTTGTATGCGTCGAAATTGGCTTTGGTCAAAGCCGGCCATAGCGTCAATATAGGAATCGAACCGGATGAATAAGAATCCGCCACTATCTTGATTTTTATACTCGAATTACTTATCTCCTTGATTTTCCTGATTATCACATCCTTCAATTCTGTCAGATTGACCGAAGATGAGAAAGCGAACGATTGCTGCCGTGCGACATTCACTGTTATATCATTCCAATGGTAATAAGGCAATGACTCCAAATCCTTAAACAAATCATCTAGGCTCGTATAATTATAAACATCCTTACTGTTCCTGTCTAAGGATACATTATTACCCATATACCAGTTTTCCACAGGCTCAATGGTTACTTGATGCGACAGCGTATCCTTGCCTAAACCATTCATAGCTGTCAATAAGACCTTATAGGTACCGGCTTTCTCATAAATATGCAAGGGTGACTTTTCCTTACTGATAGCGGAGCCATCGCCGAAATCCCACTCATAGCGGGATGCGTCCTTTGATTGATTACCGAATCTCACCCTACTTTTATATTGGTTCGTGTAAAAATCAGCCTTAGGCAGCACGGTGGAAGGCTCGTCAGGATTTACGGGGTCGAAGCTCTGTCCCCACACCCATGTGGGGAACAGCGCAACCATCAATATTATTATTAGATTTTTCATAGATCGACTGAATTAATGCATGATTACTTTATATGTATGATCTCCTATTCTAACCAAATAGAAGCCTGTAGATAACGATGTGATCCAACGGGATTGGTTCATTGTATGATTGATCAACGGGACTCCCGTATAGGAATAAACTGTCACGGATGTTCCAGCGAGAGCCTCCACTACCAAATTACCGTCTTGCGCATAAGCCATACCCTGTTGATCCTCCGGGGCCTCTGTTCCTGTCACCACGCCCGAAGATAAAAGCAACTCGAAGCGATCATTAAACGTACCTTCTTCCGCTTGGAAAGAATAGTTTTTCAAGGATAGGTCTACTTCCTTATTCAAATATTTGTCCTTTAGTATGATTGATTGCCCGTTTATACCTTCCGGCAGTGCCAACTCGTAGGTTCCTACCTTTCCGATATAAACTCCCAACGCAATCCTTCCGGAACCTTCGGGACGTTCATTGATGGCATAGCGACGATCCGAGCCGTCCAGAGAATAGAGCTGTGGAATCTCCGCTTTCGGACTCATCCATTTAACAGCATCACAAGTCAACTCATATTCAATCCGGGCCTCAGGGTTGATCACCACGCGACTCTTATCCGTGTAAGTGTCCCCTTTTAAGACTAGATTGATAATCCTGCGGGAAGAGAACGAGGAAGAACGTAAGTTCCCTTGGTCTGCTATATACGAATTGATCTGCCGTCCAGCGGGCTGGAAGAGCAAATCGCTTTTCTCATCCGGTTTTTGAGTAAAGAAAGCCTCCAGCGGCCGCAAGGCATAATCATCATCTTTCACGGATAACGCAATATACCCATCGCCGTTCCAAACCACGATAGGCGCATTGTATTCTATATAATGTATATTAAAGAAAGAAGGAAAAGGATTACCCACCAAATTCCAACTCTGATCCTCTATACGATTGGAAGCATAAGTATCTAAAGAGACTTTGATAGATTGCTCTCCCATGAAAGAATGCAAGGCCTGTTTCGTATCTGACATAATCGAACAAATAGCTCTATGATCAGTCTGTACTATATACCCCTTACCCGCTTTCAATACATCACCACTCACAACATCTTTCCAGCTATCACCGATGCCATTGGTTGCCCGTACATTCCCGTCATAATAACGGATTATAAAGGAAGGATTTGTATCATACTCAGAGACAGGCTCAATTTTCAAATCAGCCAATGGAACATCAAATGGGAAAGAGAGATAATTCCATCTCCACGGATACAACTGCATTTCATAACCTGCCACATTTAACTTAGCATCTACGGAGTGATTAATGAATGAGGAATAATAAGATTCACTCTCATCATACAACCCATCTTCGCTATATGCGTTTCGATATCCTAATTCATTTCTTAGAATCAATGTATCTATCAATAACGGGACATCACTTTCCAAGCTCACCGTAGGGTATCCTTTGTTTGGGTCCGGCGAGATCTTAATATTCAAGGAATCTTTCGGATAATTGTTCGCATCATAGACCACGTCTTGCCGAATCGTGACAGTACGACGCCCCGGTGTCCATGCGCCACCTAGAATTTCATCTGTAATTGGAAGAATTTCCTTATTTCTCCACTCCCAAGAGTTGTTATAAGCATCTACCCTGTTTTCCGGAACGTAAACCTTTTGAATATATTGTAAATCATTAGAGTTCACTGATGGTGGAGTTGGCGCAAATATAATCAAGTTTGTCAATTGTTCTGGAAATCTTACATTGTACACATCTTCTATCCCAACCGGTAAAATTAGCTTTGTTAAAGAAGTATGATTAGAAAAGTTATTTACGCTTTGTATATTCGACGGCAAAGCAAATTGCTCTAGTCGCTGGAAAAATGAATAATTGGAACTGAAATAATCATCTGGAACCGTTGCCGTAGATAAATCCAAACAACGCAAACTAGGCAGACTATAACGTTCATTTCGCAAAGTTGACCAATCATTACTTGTTAAATTTCCGGAAATAGATAATGCGGTTATCGTATCTCTTTTCGCTCCCAAATCAGACAGGAGTCGCTCCAAAGGATATTCTTGCGTAACTTCTAATTGAGTCCAATAAGGAGCTTGACGATAAGTAGTTCCTTGTAGTAGCAAACGAACATTACCTCCATTACTTTCTAACAAGCCCTTCTCCGAATGAGAACCACGCTCGTTCGGCTCATACCGCAGTCCGATAATATCCAGTGAGCCTGCCGGGATAGTCACCGACTTCATTAATGAAAAAGCCGTCACACCCGATAGTTTGGAGATAGTCAAATCGGAAGCACCCTGGTTACGAACTTTCACGTATTTAATAGGAGCGACAGAGCCTACAGGTGTACAGCCTAAAACAGCTTTATGGCTATCCCCGGATATAGAAATAAGAGGTGCCGTGTTATTGGTATATTCGAATTGCACATTAGGCTTTGCCCATTCCTCAATATGAGGAGAACCTTCATTCTCTGAAACTAGTTGATAAATATCCTCTATCTGATTATATTTAAAATATACATATACAGACTCACTCGTTACATTTTGGGTTGTACTCAAAAGATCCAATACCAAACAGCCTCCTTTATATTCATAAGGAGTATTAAACACATAGGTAATCATCTGTTCCCCATCCGTATTGGTAAAGTCTAAATTATCCGAGCCTTCATAATAGACGGTTCCCGTTCCCATATCTACAAATCCAGAAGTAGGTTTCTCTCCATTATATTCCTTACATGCGATACGCATTGTGCCATTTTCCGGTTTCCCTTCATTATTGTTCACTCTTCCAAAGAAACTAATCGACTTAATCTTTGTTCCTGCGGATAAAGCTAGGATTTCTTTCGGATAGAATAATTGTGTATGCGTTTTACTTTCCCGATAGTCAATCAAAAATGATGTACTCGACTCGTTATCATCTTCTATTTTCAAAACTCCGGAACCTGTTTCTATCACTTCTTTCGCTCCATCCATTACGGCTTGAGTAATAGGAGAAATACTTATTTTTCGAAAAGCAGATTGATTTTTATAAATATCTATCGCATCTTTAGGGACATAAACCTTAAGAGTTTGATCTGATACAGCGTTCATACTTGGTGCTTTTGGAGATAAGAATACAACTGAACTTAAATATAAGTAATTTGATAAACTCTCACTAAAAGACTCCAAAGAGACAGGCAATACTAAATGTTTTAGCTTTGATAATTGCAAACTTGATACCCCATCAGAATATATAAATTTTATATTTTGAGGCAAACTTAGGTATTCCAACGTATTGGCACTCGCCATTTTCTGACTGAAAGAATAACTAGGAAAATTATCAGTCCAATAGGAGGCACTCGATAAATCCAGATGACGCAAATTATTAAAATTATCATAAAGATACCGCCAATCATCACGTTGCATCTCTCCTAAGATCGATAGCTCTTGTATGGAAAAATCCAGTCCGTAAGAAGACAGCCGTTTGCTTTCCGACAACTCAACTTGTGCGGAAGACGGGGTAACCTTCCAAGTCGTGCCCGACAATGACAATACCGCAGAGCCTCCATCACTTTGAATTGTCAGCTTTTCTAAAAATGAAGTTTCAGGTTTCGGTTTTACCTTAATAGGGACAAGCTTTTTCTCTCCTGCCTTAACTGTTACCGCATCTACTGTAAAAATAGAGCTTTCTGATTTTGTTATATGCAAATCATTCTTTCCCAAATTAGTAATCGGCAAATCATAACTAGCAGATCCGGCTATATATCCATAATTATATGTTCGTTGGTTATATCGTACATAAAGGATCGGATCAGAACTTGGAGGTTCAACTGTGAAAGCGATAGAGGGCATAGAAGCGTAAAAAGCATACCTCTCTTCCCGCAAGCACAAACAAGCAGGCTCTGCAGTTGAAATACTCTTAAAATAAATATTACCCGTAAGTGAACGAGGACTATCCTGATTGGACACATCAACGACCAAACATCCCCCTTGATATGTATAAGGAGTTTGGAAAGTATAGGTTACTTTCTTCTCCACCCTATAACCATCAACCGCAGTCTCTAAATTATGTTTTCCTTGATACACCAAGGTAATCTTCTCCGAAAATTCAGATTTAGATGGCATTGCGGGTAGTTCTCCCAAGGATATTTTCAGATCACCCCCTGTACCTAGATCTTTTATGTCCGTTTCATACATATATGAAATAGACGTGATCTTTGAGCCTTTCGGCAAATTCAGTAAATCTGCCGCATAATAGGATTGGCTTCGATGAGTAGCAAAACTCCAATCCATTGGATAGCTAGACGAATAAGAATTCCTGCCATCATCAATCTCTATGGATGTCTGCGCAAAAATATTTATTGGCAGTAACAACATTAGTACTCCTCCCAACCACAGAAGGCATAAGTAGATTTGTTTCATAAGCTTCTATTTTTATTTATTTAAGGTTATTTCCATTCTATGCGCACAAACGAACCTTCAATCTCTCCTATTACTCAATTCACTTCACGTTTGTCTACATTACTTTATAAAGAAAAACATTTTTATCTTTCAGCACAACCCTCCAAGTCCATCTAACAGATAAGCGTCCGATTTCCACGGATAAAGTATTATTTTTCGTGTTCATCCGTTTACTTTTTGCAAAGAAAAATTCTTATTAAATTGCAATAATCTTTCCTTTCATGCCTATCAGTATCAAATATCCACCAACAAGGGGAGACTTATTGTATATTTCTACATCCCCCCTTGTTCTTTGTTGGATGACTTATAGAAAACACGTACGTGTTTTACCCAAAACATAATCATACTTTTAGGACACTAATGTTCAGCGACTTACAAATCCATAAAATTCGCAGGCTTATTGTCTGGAATTCATCTTGGAATACAGTGTATTACTACTTAGCCCCGATCCATATTGGGTGAAGTGATATTTGACACAGTTACCCGGTTATTTTATTGAAT
The DNA here is from genome assembly GCF_003670185.1 of Parabacteroides sp. CH2-D42-20. NCBI lineage: Bacteria > Pseudomonadati > Bacteroidota > Bacteroidia > Bacteroidales > Tannerellaceae > Parabacteroides > Parabacteroides sp. CH2-D42-20. The sequence goes on from NZ_RAYG01000002.1 coordinate 197,038, forward strand.
TACGAGAAATTTCAATTCGTAAACCTTATCTTTGCCTCCTTAGTTATATAGGGAACAACACCGTTACATTATATATTATGTCACAACGAAAAACAAGTATCATCATATTCCTCTGCCTCTTCGTATTTGCGGTATACGCTCAATACGTACCCGATATATTGGGGAATGGTTATTTACGCCGTACCTTCCAGATGCCGGATGACTATGAGGGGAAGGTAGTTTGCACACTGGTTAAGAAGCCTCAGTTGGATAGTGTAAAACAAGCTATTTTATATATCCATGGTTATAACGATTATTTTTTCCAGAAACAATTAGGGGATAGCGTAAACGCTCACGGATATAATTTCTATGCGATGGACTTGCGGAAATACGGACGTTCGATATTACCCAATCAAAACCCGTTCTTTTGCAAGAGCCTAAAAGAGTATTTCGCTGATATCGATACCGCTTTAGCCACCATCCGGTCTGAAGGTAATGAACGGATATTATTAATGGCGCATTCTACAGGCGGATTGATCACACCTTATTATTTGAATAGCAAGAAAGGGGAGTTACCGATAGACGGACTTATCTTGAACAGCCCTTTTCTGGATTGGAATTTCGGATGGTTTATGGAGAAAGTCGTACTGCCAACCGTTGCGTTTGTCGGGAGGCTATTCCCGAATCTTACCGTACAAGGACTGGGTGACCCGAATTACGCTTATAGCTTGCTTAAGCAATATAAAGGAGAATGGGAGTTTGACACGAACTGGAAAATGATATTCGGGCATCCGAAAAAAGCCGGATGGATCAAAGCCATACAAGAAGCGCAACAGACGGTACAAAAAGGGTTAAAACTGGATTGTCCGATACTAGTGATGTCTTCCAACAAATCTTTTCCGGAAACAGAGACATGGCATGAGGAATACATGACCTCCGACATCGTCTTGGATGTTCAAGACATTCAAAAATACGGGGAGAAACTAGGAGACAAAGTCACGAGAGATACCATTCCAAACGGCATCCACGATCTGATCCTATCTCAAAAGCCCTATCGGAACGATGCCTATCAAACTATATTCGAGTGGTTAAAGAAACAATAATGGTTGCACCAAACATATAAATCCTTACCTTTGCGCCCAGACAAAACATTTATATATACATGAAATCAGTGCGATCAATTTTTATAGGTCTGACTTGTCTGGGGATGGCAACGGCTAGTTTCGCTCAAGAAGAAGAGACAACTCCGGAAGCGACTACCTACAAGGCCGAGATATTCGGATCGGTAGCCAGTGGCGACAATACCCCTTTCTGGATGGTTAGCAATCGATACGGAATTGTTCCTTTGGAAGCGAATAACGGATATTTGAATGCGGGAGTATTCCATAATCAAACTTTTGGCAAAGGTTTTCACTGGGGAGCCGGATTAGACGTAGTGGCCGCAGTTCCTCGTCATCGCAATTTCTTTATCCAACAAATATATGCCGAGTTAGGTTACAAATGCTTGCTATTGAGTGTAGGAAGCAAGGAACGCTATAATTCTCTTTGGGATCGTTGGCTTAGCTCGGGCGATATCGTGCAATCCGCCAATGCCCGCCCGATTCCGGAAGTGAACATCAGTATTCCTGAATTTACCGTCGTTCCTTTAACGAAAGGCTGGATGCAAGTCAAAGGAGACTTTGCCGTCGGTCGTTCTTTCGACAAGGATTATCTGGCTAACTTCACAAACAATAAGCAGACTTATGTAGATAACGTTTTATGGCATCATAAATCATTATTCGTACAGATTAAGGATACACGCAATGACTTCCCGTTATCCGGTGTAATCGGAGTACAGCATTGGGCACAATGGGGAGGAACCTCAACCAATCCTAAGATCGGAAAGCAACCTCAATCCATCAAGGACCTGATCCGGGTTATTTGCGGTAGTGAAGGTGGTGACAATGCAACAGTATCCGATCAGATCAATGTATTGGGTAATCATTACGGTTCTTACGATTTCAAATTGGCTTTTACACAACCAAACTGGCAAGTATCCGCCTATTACCAACATTTGTTCGAGGATAAATCCGGTATGATATTCGTAAACAATACCGACGGATTATGGGGAGGACAATTGGATTTACCAAAATTTCCGTGGTTGCGTAAGGTGGTCGTGGAGTATCTGGTTACAAGAGACCAAAGCGGACAGTTCCACTTCATCGATTTTGATCACGACCTACATCCCGGCGTAGGTGGCGGTGGTGATGATTATTATAACAACGGAGAATACACTACCGGAGCCTCTTATTTTAACCGGGCGATAGGTTCTCCTCTGATCACAAGCCCAGAGTATAACGAGGCCGGTTCATTAGGATTCAAGAACAACCGTGTTCGTGACTGGCATTTCGGTGCTGAAGGCGCTATCTCCTCACAAGTATCTTATCGGGTATTAGTCACCGTGATGAATAGTTGGGGTAGACATGTCACCCCTTTCCTTAGCAAGAAAAGAGGAGCTTCCGGACTTTTAGATATCTCTTATCAACATCCCCGTTTATCGGGATGGGAATTTACAGGGTCTTTGGCAGCTGATGCCGGTTCCATGTTCGGCGATAACTTCGGATTCAGCCTGAAAGTAGCGAAACGTGGCATCTTGAAAAGCTGGAAATAATAACCTAAATTATTTATATTCTTCCCACAAGGCAGATGCTATGATTTCTTGAGTCTGATCAGCGAACGCTTGCATTCCTTTGTGGGAAGTGTCTATATTCTCGGTAGAAACCGCCGGATGGATCACCATCTCCATCCGATGACGATGGACATTCAACGACCCGATCGGCAAAACATCAAACGGCCCGTTTAAGGTGATCGGAATAATAGGCAAATGCTGATCCAGAGCCATTTGGTAAGCCCCTTTCTTGAAACGAATCATTTTTCCGGTATACGTACGCGAACCTTCCGGGAAAACAACCACGGAAGCCCCGTTCCGAAGACAACGCTCCGCCTCCAAAACACTACGAGCGGCAGCCTTCGGCGTAGAATTATCGACAAAGATAAAACCGGCCGCACGGCAGGCGGTCCCGACAAATGGAATTTTAGCGATACCCGCCTTCATCACCCACTTAATGGGAACGCCTAAGAAACCATATATCAAGAAAATATCAAACGCACCTTGATGATTAGCTACGAAAACATACGATTGTTTCCGGTCTATATGCTCACGCCCTTTTACCGTCACCGGACAAAGCGCCAGATAGCAAGTCAATCGAGACCAGATCATACCCGGATAATAAGCGAAGATTTTCTCTCCCCCCAATAGACAACCGATGATAACCGTCACAGCCGTAAGTATAGTCAGTACCAGAAATACAGGTACAAAAAACAGCCACAAATAAACTATGTAAAGTATTCTTCCCATACGTAACTATATTATAACACAAATATAGAAGCTAATTTCAATCGTTTCATTATTTTTCTCCGAAAATATTTTCACGATCGGGTTATTATTGCTTTATTTGCGGTAGAAAAGAAAATAATTATAAAATATCTATAACCATGAATGAGTTAATTAAAAATCTAGGAGTGATCGTACTCATTATTGGTGCGGCAGTTTTGGCTGTACCGTTTTTTACCGGTGGTATGACAAATAGTATTCTACTTACAGGTCTGGGATTGGTTCTCCTTGGCTATTTTGGTCATATCGTAATCAACAAACGAGTAGAATAATACACGCTACTTAGATTTAAAAGGAAATGAAAAAGGATGTGCCTCATTGTTACGCACATCCTTTTTTTGAATCATCATGCAAATTGAGAGATATGCCCAAATCGTTATTGAGTTCCCCATTCCTTGTTTGGTTTATCGCCAAGCCATAATTCCAAAAGGCCACCTTGCTCAAATACGGTATGCGGCAATTGATATTTATGATACATCTCTCCGTTCAAAGAAGCTTTCTGGATATAACAATTCTCTGGGGAGTTATCATGTACTTTAATCTTAAACTCGTTCCCTTTATAATACCGAGAATCCAATCGAATCGTAATCTCATTGAAAACAGGGCTTGTAATATCATACATCGGATTATAGGCAGAGCCTCCATCCAAACTGAATAATCCCATAGCCATCAGTGCACTTATTCCAGCCATCTGTCCTTGATCTTCATCATTTTCGCCGTAGCCTCGCTCTGGCGTAATATCACCATAGGTCTGTTTAGCGACCTGACGCACCCAATATTGAGTCAGCCAAGGCTTTCCTACATGTGAGAAAACATGCGCATTCGAGCAACCGGGTTGATTGGCATAACTAACATAACTAGACAGGAATCTTGCATTTTTCGACATCTCAAACACATAATTCAATTGAGTAGCTAAGCTGTCATTACCTCCCATCAAGCGAGCCAATGTTTCAATGTCATGAGATAATCCAAAAGTAGCCTGCCAAGCATTGGCTTGTACAAACCCACGCTCGGACAAAGGATCCAAATGGACCCACTCTCCTGTTTCTTTTCTAGGCATCATCAACCTCAAATCCGGATGCCAAGACGCAGGCCAGCCCAAGGAACGATTTCTATAATAATTATAATCCTTGAGTTTTCCCATAGCTTTCGCCATTTCTCCCAAAGCCCAATCCTCAAAGGCCCATTGAATAGTCAAGCCAGCCTCTTCTGGGCAATATCCATGTTTAATATAGAACTCCAACTCTTTATCCATATCAAAGGCAAGCATACCACCTTTCTCATGATTCCTTTTCATAGCCGCATATCCCTCCTTGGGCGACCATTTATGAAACAACCCCCGCTGATAAGCGGAAGTAATCAAGGAGGTAGCCGGACAGCCCGTCATAATATAAGTATAAGACCCTATGGACGGCCCACGAGGTAATAGACCTCCATTCTTGTCATATTCGATAAAAGAAGCGGAAAACTCGTCTAAAACAGAAGGATACGCCAGTCCCCACAACGTATTTAAATTCCACTGTGTCAACCATAGAGCATCTGAATTATACATATGAAACCTTGATTTTCCTGTTTTATCTTTAGGCAAAGTCCGTACTTGGAATTTAGGAGCAATCGTATGTATCCTTGTTTGTTTTCCGACACGTTCTCCTCCGGACAAATAATCCGGATACTCGCCATTGCTATCATCTATCTTATGACGCCCCAACAATATGTGCCACAAATCGGTATAAAACTTGGTCTTTTGCTGAAAAGAACCACCTTGCACATCAATTTTTCCCAACCACTCATTCCAAATACGCTCGGACGCACTCTTAACTTGATCAAAATCCCAATGTTTACATTCCCGCTCTATATTCTCACGGGCGTTTTCCTCACTCACATAAGAGATAGCGGTCTTCAACAACAGCTCATCACCAGCCTTAAAAGATCCAAAACAAGCTTCTACGCCAGAAGAAGGAGATTGTTTAAAAGAGGACTTAGGCACGGTAATTAATTCGGAAGAACCCGTAAAATGTCCAACTCCCATTTCCTTCTTATCGCCCACCCAACCATTCAATGCCTCGATTGGCTTATTGAATTGAACGACAAAATACACTTTCGCAACATCCACACCGCCCCATACGCGACCGGCTGTATCAAAATATCCGGAGATCTCCATATCACTCACTTTAGTCACATGAGCATTCAACAAAGTAGAAGTAGCAATATGACCTCCCAAGTTCACCAAAACCTTCGCCAAACCATCTTCCGCATACGTAAGACGATAAAGCCCCACTCGATCCGTAACGGTCTGTTCCACCCATATCTTGTAGGAATCCAAAAATAAACGATGATAGCCGGGTTGAACGATCTCACCCTCATGGGAGAAAGAAGAACGCCAAGCCTTATCCCCTCCACAGACATCTACCTCGTCTTTTACTGGCATCAGAGACAAGCCAGAAATCATCCAATTATGAATTTGCGGAAAACCTAATACCGTTGTAGAGTTATAATTATAACCTCCTCCTCCCTGATTGATATTACGGGTTAACGGAGCGGAACTGATCATTCCAAAAGGCAAGCTTCCTGTAACAAAGAAAAAATACCGCCCCTTAGCCGTCTCGATATACGGATTAACCCATGAGACATAATCTGTATAAGATTCCGGTGCGGGATAAACCTCTATCTCAGACAAACCTAAATCTCGTCCTTCCCCATCTGTCGCCTGAAAACGAAACCATTCTATTTTTTTAGTCTCAAACGTCACCACTTTCGGTGCTCCATCATTAGGAATCTGGTTGACCGTGATTGAGCTTCCATCGCTAAAGAACAACGTACCGGCCGCCGTATGGCTGTCCTTATCTACCCGATCATATAATATGACTTGATTCGTATAAATGGGCTCTTCCCAATCCAATTGAATCCAAGGATAGGGATACACCCGCCCCCGGAAGTCCAACTTTGTTTTAGCGACCCACTCTCCTTTTCCTGCAATACGAATTACCTGATCCACTACATTCTCACAACCTTGTTCCTGCGTTAACGCAGAAGAGCAAGAGACTTTCGCCAAAGAAGCGATATTATGGGGAGTCGCAGATAGCTCACAGCAAGCAACCCAACTCAACAGATATAAAAGAAATCTCAATTGTTTCATCTCTATACAAAAATAATAAAAAAGGCAGCCCCAAACGGGCGCTGCCTTTTCTTTCAACCATTCATAAAACTTTAATAACCCGGATTCTGTTTCATTACCTCAGCACCACAAATATCTATAACAGATTGAGGTATAGGAAAATACTCATGCTTTCCTTTTACAAAGCGAGCATTCTGCAAGTGGGAACGGAATGTTTTTTCTTTCTCAAAATACACATTGAGAACCTCATCCGCAATACCCCAACGCACTAAATCAAAGAAGCGGATACCCTCATGAGCCATCTCTAAACGTCTTTCCATACGCAATGCTTGCACAGCCTCATTTTTCGACTTAAATGGCTCGGTATAAATCTCCACCTTATAATTAGCGGCATCTTGCGACTGATCATCCCACAGCTTGACATGCTGTGTATTCTTTGCACGCTCTCTAATTTTATTAATATACTTACGTCCAGTCTCCAAATCACCGGTCTCGATAGCGGCCTCAGCTCTCCACAACAGCAAATCCGCATAACGAATCACGTAAAAATTCAACGCATTCACATATGGCCATATCGGAGAGTAATGGGTAGAGTTCAACGATACCAAACGTTTCTTCGGGCTATACGGGCCATATACGCTAGCCTCTCTTGGAGTCCAATCATACACCTGTACATCCATAAACGGAATATTTGGCCGAGCCAAGGTATGATCCAAACGAACATCCACATAGTCGCTTTCCGCCACATCCTTACCATCATTATAAGGCAAGCCGTTTTCATTCGTCTTATAAGCATTTACCAAATTCTGGGTCGGCCGCAAGAATCCATAAGTTGGATAAGGACCTCCCGGCGGTAACAAACGATCGCCATAACTTCCGTTTTGATTACTGGACGCTCCATCGTTAATAGATAACTGAACCGCAAAAATAATTTCTGAGTTGTTATCATTCTCCGGCAAGAACACTTCCCTGAAATCAGGATACAGCGTATATTTCCCGGACTGGATCACCTCGTCACAAGCACTTAGGCACTCTTTCCATTTCGACTGATATAAATACACCTTAGCCATATAAGCTTTTGCCGCCATTTTGGTAGGACGTCCATAATCTGATTGGCTTTCCGGCAAGACTTGATAAGCGGCGGAGAATTCCCCCAAAATCTTTTCCCATAGCTGGTCGGACGTAAACTCCATATTCGATTTCGTATGATACTCATTCGGATCAACCACCGTCTCATCAATCCAAGGGATCAAATTATAAATGACTTTCAAGTTGAAATAATAGTGTCCTCTCAAGAAACGCATTTCCGCCAAACGTTGCTCTTTGTTCTTTACCGTACTATTGCTCAACAAACGAATCGCTTGATTACAACGCTTTACACCCTCATAAAGAGCAGCCCAACGAGCCTCAAAATCGATACCCGTCGGATTGGCATTAAAGATTTCCATCAAGTGAATCTGGTTTTGGTCACCGGTACCTCCACCCCCTTTATAGGCATCGTCAGATACGACATCCCCAAACTGCCAATTCGAACAACCGGAGTTGATCGCATCCGAAGCATAATATCCATCCAATACCGCATAAGCACCTATCACGATTCCCTCTATGTTTTCCTCACTTTCTACCTGCTCGGGCATAAATTCTCCTACAGGCTCCTCAGAAAGAAAAGAATCGGCACAAGAGCACATCACTAAAGCCGCAACAACTAAACTAACTATCTTTTTCATCGTACATCAGATTTTCAATTAAAAATTAACATTAACTCCTAAGGTGAATGTCCTTGGCAACGGGTATACGCCACGATCAACACCCATATCCAAATTTCGGTTCTCGGAAGAATAGCTCTGTAAACCCACCTCCGGATCAATACCATTATAGCCCGTTATCGTAAACAGGTTCTGTCCTTGCAAATAAATATAGGTACGTTTCAATTTCAATTTAGATGCGATCCGATCCGGCAAGGTATAACCAATCTTCAAATTCTTCAAACGAACGAAGGAAGCGTTATGAATATAATAAGTAGAAGGCCGGATATTATTATTCGGGTCATCCAATGTTACACGTGGTATATCCGTATTCGTATGATCCGGTCTCCAAGCATCCAGAATCGTAGAGTTTTTATTATACTGAGCTTGATTATAGAACTCACCCAAATAATTTGTCAAATTATAAACCTCGTTACCAAATACCCCTTGGAAGAACGCACTTATATCAAAGTTCTTATAATTGAACCCAAGCGTTAGACCCATACTGCAATCAGGCAGCGGGCTACCTACAAAATCACGATCCTCGCTATTGATTACTCCATCACCGTTCAAGTCCTTAAAGCGGATATCGCCAGGTTTAGCGTTCGGTTGCAACAGCTCGCCCTTATCATTCTTATAGTTTTGGATCTCCGCATCGTTTTGAAACAAGCCATCTGCCTCATACACGAAGAAAGAGCCGATCGGTTGTCCTACCGCCGAACGAGAGGTCTCTTGGTCAAAGTTTCGTCCATGAAGTTCGCTGCTGGAAAGACCAATATAATCCACGCCATTCAGCTCTGTCATCTTATTCTTGATGATAGAGAAATTATATGCTACAGAGAAGCCAAAATCTTGATTGATCTGTTTCTGATAATTCACCTCCATCTCAAAACCCTTGTTATTCATCTTTCCGACGTTATCCCAAACCGTCATGTTCGTTCCTCCGATCGAAGCTGGTAAGGCTCTACGCCACAACAAATCCTTGGTGTCCTTATTAAAGAAGTCCAATGTCAAATTCAAGTCACCGCTTAAAAAACCTAAGTCCAAGCCAACATTGGTTTGAGTGGTCGTCTCCCACTTCAAATTAGCGTTACCATTACGAGTCTGCACAAATCCTAAATCCACAGAGCTTTGACTTCCATCAATCGGATAATTCGAGGTAGATGAACTACTCTTATAGGAATCGATCGTTGCGTAAGAAGGAACATCTGAGTTACCATTTTGTCCCCAACCGACACGAAGCTTCAAGTTATTGATAGCCTCCACATCAAAGAATGGCTCATTACTGATACGCCATCCCACCGAAGCGGCCGGGAAGTTACCCCACTTATTATTCCCCAAACGGGAAGATCCATCCCGACGCAAAGTGAAAGCGACCAAATAACGATCGTGATAATTGTAATCGATCTTGCCGAAATAAGAGACCATGCTATACTCCGTGGCAGACCCTGAGTTCTTTTGGGTTCCTACATCGCCCGCATCCAAAAAATGGAAGTTAGGATCATCCGAAGGGAAACCATCTCTCGAAGCCGTAAAATACTCATACCGGTTTCTCAACGACTCCATACCCAACAATGCATTGATCGTATGATCGCCAAATGTCTTGGTATAGTTCAAGGTATTCGTGAACACCCAGTTGAAGTTCCATGCATTCCGGTTAGACAAACCACTTAATTTCTCAGAAGCGTTGATCTCATCATATTTAGGGCTAAAAGAACGTCTGTATAGATTATTATAGTCTGCACCAAAAGAAGTCTTGAACATAAATCCGTCAAACAAGTGCAGCTCTGCGTACAAATTACCCACCAAGCGGCTCTTCTTATCCTTGTTATCCTTATTTCTATGCAACTTTCCCATCGGGTTAGGAATATCCGAAAAGACATTTCCCGCATATTCATCCTCCAAGTTCTTCACCGGTGTGATCGACTGGAACTTATAGGCCTCATACAAAGTTCCTCCCAACGCCGCATTATTGGAGACACTAGTACCCCAAGAATGAGAAAGAGAAATATTCTCCCCGATACGAAGATGGTCATCGAACAATTTATACTCGGAATTAAAGCGACCGCTCACACGCTTGAAATCGCTTAACTTCACCAATCCCTGCTGATCATAATACCCCAAAGAAAACAATTGATTGGATTTCTTATCGGCTTTCGTGAAGGAAAGGTTATAGGATTGAACGATAGCGGCACGCAAAATCTCATCTACCCAATCCACGTCATCAGAAGGAATCTTATGATCTTTATCCAGATATTCGGGCACAACCGCTTGATCACCGTTTCCATAAACATCGTGTGAAGGTGTCTTTCCGTCGTTTTTCATCGCTTGCCACAACATATCGCCAAATTGCTGCGCATTCAACATCTTCAATTGTTTAGCCGCTTTTTGTACACCGAAGTACGCATCTAAATTCACATTGAATTGTCCTTCTTTTCCCTTTTTCGTATTAATGATAACAACACCATTGGCGGCACGCGCTCCATAAATAGAAGCAGAGGAAGCATCTTTCAATACTTGCATGGACTCTATATCATTCGGATTCAAGAAATTGATTCCCCCATCCACGGGAATACCGTCAATGATATAAAGAGGGTCATTGTTACGAATCGTACTATAACCACGGATACGGACAGCGACACCACCACCCGGCATATTATCCGGCATCACGTTCACGCCAGATAATTTACCTTGCATCATTTGGTCTACGCTGGATACCGGTGTATCTTTCAAGTCATCGATCTTCAAGACCGAAACCGCACCCGTCAAGTCCTTTTTACGAGAAACGCCATAACCTACCACTACAACCTCGTCCAAGTTTTGCGAATCCTCTTTCAAAGATATCGTCAGATCCGTCTTCGAGCCCGGAGTCAGCTCCATAGACAAATAACCGATATAAGAAACGACCAGTACCGCATTATCAGGTACTTCCAACGTGAAACGACCATCAATATCCGTGATTGTACCAATAGAGGTTCCTTTCACCAAGACATTCGCACCAATGATCGGTTCTTGACTCGGATCCAATACGACACCCTGTACCTTACGGCCTTGTTGCTGTACGACAGGAGCGGACTCCACCTTACGCGACAAAATGATTTGCCTATCCACAATCTTGTATTCGACCCCCATATTGTCGAAAACCTGTGACAAGACCACACTTATATCCTTATTGCTAGCATTCAAACTGATAAGACGGTTCGTGTCTAGGACATGATTGGAATACAAGAAAGAATAACCAGTCTCCTGTTCGATCCGATCAATCGCTTGTTCTACCGTTGCGTTCTTCAACGACAAGGAAAGTGTCATTCCTTGCGAAGAAGATGTTCCCGCATATAGCTGGAAAGCTGTCAAAAATGTAAATGCCGTACTAAGTTTCAGTATACGGCCCGAATTAGGTAAACACCGCGCAAGATTTCTCTTACGTAAATGAAATGTGCTCATGAGCATACAGATTTAATGATTACACAATATATTAGTATAGATTTCCAATTATCTTTGATAAACATCGATCCTCCGGCGAACAAACGAGGAATCCAGACGTTGCGAAGGCTCTCGTGATGTCCATTCGATAGGAGCAGTCTGTTTCAAATAATCCAAGATCTGTTCCAAAGTCTCCGTAGTAAAGGTCGCCCGATATTTATACTCCGCATTCCCGCTCTTATGCAATACGATCTCCACGTTATATCGTTTCTCCAATCGTTTCAACACCTTATCCAAAGAAGTATTCCGGAAAACTATCCGTCCTCCTTTCCAATCCATTTTCTCCTCCAGGTTGGCCGCAGAAACACTGAAAGTACCGCTCTCCTTATCCAATACCGCCTGTTTGTTCGGCTCCAATCGGATACGTTCATCATTCCGGATCACGTCAATCTTTCCTTTTTCCAACACGGCCTCTATAAAAGGTTCGTCAGCATAGGCATTGACATTAAATTTTGTTCCATAGGCCACCACCCGTAAACCTTCGGAAGTTGATACACAAAAGGGATGTTCCGGATCGGCCTCCACCTCGAAATATCCTTCGCCGGAAAGTAACACCTTGCGCTCTTTCTCCTCGAACACCGACGGATAGGTCAATTTACTACCCGAGTTCAACCATACGACAGACTGGTCTGGCAACACAAACCGAGTAATCGTTCCGGGCAGGGAGTTAACCTCAGCATAAACGACAGGCTGGGACTTCTCGTCATATCTTGTGGCATAATACAAATAGGAGAAAAGTAACGAAGAAAATAACAACGGAAGCACCAATATAACTGCCGCACGAGTAAAAAGCAGCGACAAAGTTCGTCTGACAGCTTGCCGCCCTACCCGACGTTCCATTCGTAGCCATGCCTTTTGCACGTCAATCGATCGATACTCTAATATGTCCTCAGACAAGGCTTTAATTTCCTCTATCTGACGTGACACACTTTTATGTTCTACCTTTCTTTCCATATATTTTCTTCCTTTACTTATAGAGACACACTCTAAAGAAAAACACGACAGCGAAAATGAGTTTTTTTAATTTTGTTCTCTTCAAAAATATATACCTTTGCCCCATCATGGAAAGAAATCATACCAAGGCTATTAATGTCGATTTACTTTTAGAACAAATTACGACTGAAGATAATAGGCTCGCCTTCCACCGCTTATTCGAGTTATATTATCCGGCACTTTGTATGTACGCCAAACGCTTTATCACAGATAAGGAAACAAGAGAAGATATCGTGCAGGACGTGTTTTTCGCTATTTGGGAAAATCGCAGCCGTATCTCAGTAAAGACCTCCGCACGTAGCTATCTCGTCACTTGCGCCAGAAATCACTGCTTAAATTATCTGCAACGCAACCATGAAAGATATTACGAATCGCTCATCCAAGAACAAATCCCGATCTATGCGGAAAGTAGTGAGGAACTCTACACATGGGAAGAACTGCAAACGTTATTAAGACAAGCCCTTGACAAGCTACCGGAGAACTATCGGCTCGCATTCGAGAAGAATCGTTTCGAGAATAAGAGCTATGGAGAAATCGCAGAGGAAATGCAAATATCCATACGAACCGTGGAAAGATACAAGAACAAGGCAACAGAACTTCTAAAGACAGAGCTAAAAGATTACCTACCTCTATTTATCGGCTGGCTTTTTTAACAGGAAGGGGTTCCCCCCTCCCCTTCATAGTCGTTTATCGTTGGTCCAACCAAATCTTTACCCCCTCAAGTAAAAGCTGGTTCTCATCAGCCTTCTGGGTAGAGAGCCGTAGATAAGTCTCATCCAAGCCCCGGAAATTCGAAGCGTCACGGATCAAGATTCCGTAATTATCTAAAAGGAATTGCTTTAAATCAGCGGCCGTGCCCTTCTTCAAACGGACAAGGAAGAAAGTCGTAGAGGTCGGAATTACCTCCAAGCCATCCAATTTACTTAATTGATAAATAAAATCCGCGGTCTCACGCTGCCATTTACGGATCGGCAACGTAAATTGCGCCGGATGGATCAAGATATATTTACTTGCCTCGATAGCGATAGCATTTACCGACCAAGGTATGATATACTTGTTCACTTTCTCCGCGATCTCCGGAGAAGCGACCAGATAACCGATACGCAAGCCGGGGATATTATAAGCCTTCGAGATAGACTGGACAAGGATTAAGTTCTTATGCGTTTTCACGTCACTCGGCTTTAGCATGTCTTCCGTCGTAAAAGCCACGTATGCCTGATCAATAATGAAGGTAGTCTGCGGATTCGCCGAGATCAAACGGAGAAGCTCCGTACGGTGGATCAGCTTTCCATCCGGGTTATTCGGGTTACAAATCCAACAGAAGTCCTGTCCCTCCAAGGATAACTCCGATAAATCGTCGGATGTCGGGAAGAAAGAGATCTCATGCTCATGCAAACGGCAAGCATCCTCATATTCAGAGAAAGAAGGAATAGCGATCATGGACTTCGCACCTCGCCAAGCTTGCGCTAACAAATAAAAAGCCGTGATCGAACCATTCGTCACTACGATATTCTCCTCCTTGATCTCATACCGGCGGGCCAGCAATCTTTTCAAAGTTGCGGCATCCGGCTCCGGATAACGAGTCAACTTATCAAAATGCTCGATCAAATGTTCCTTCAGTTTATCTAAATTAGCTCCGTGCCACACATTCGAGCTAAAGTTTATCTTTACCTCGTTCTTCGCATTATAAAAATCATCACCATGTCCGTATAACATATACTTGCTTTTTAATTAATACCTTATCTGTTAAAACTGTCACAAAATTACAAATCTTTTTGGCTTTTCCTATCAATCGCCTTATAGATCGCATCCTGTATACGAGTACGTATATCAAGCGATCCCAGTTTATTATTTGCCCGGCTAGGATTCACCCGGTTACTCAAAAATATATAAATAAGCTGGTTATCCGGATCTACCCAAAAACAAGTACCCGTAAATCCTGTATGTCCATAGACCGAGGCGGGAGCCAAAGCCCCACAAGGCGAAGCTTTCGGATTACCAATCACCGGCTTATCAAAGCCTAACCCTCTACGGCAAGTCGGGCTCTTGCTTTGTGTAAACAAACGGCTGGTTTCCAAAGAAAGATAGCGCTCGCCGCCATAAGTCCCTTGGTTTAGCATCAATTGGAGCACCTTCGCCAAATCATTAGCGTTCGAAAATAATCCGGCGTTTCCAGAAACACCCCCTTGAAAAGCGGCTGCCTCATCATGTACATATCCGCGAAGCAATTGGCGGCGGACAAATCCATCTTGTTCTGTAGGTACAATTTGCAAGGTATCCATTCGCTTCAACGGATTATAAGTGGTATGCCAAGCCCCTAACCCGCTGTAGAAATCATCCCGAAGAAGCTGGTCCATCGGAGATTTCATCAGATTTTCCACCATCATTTTCAGCATAATGAAATTCACGCAACTATATACGTACCTACCTCTCGTACCCAAACGAGATTTCTTGATATCTTGAAGGATCGTATCTTTAAAGGAATCACTCACATAGAAATTACGGGCTACCTCAGTCGTAAATCCGGGTTTCCGTGTATCTGATACTATATCCGGAAGATATTTAAAATCATTCCGGACATACGTTTTAGCGTCAAAACGAACCGGATGCGTAGCGTTCTTCGCCGAACTATATAAACTGCCTTTATAACTATCCTTATCAATAGCATCCAGATAGAAATTAATAGTTGGAGTCACTCCCGATTGATGGTATAATAACTCTTTTATCGATAAATCCTTTTTATTAGACTCTTTCAACTCCGGTATAAAATCGGAGATCTTATTGTTCAAGGTGAATTTCTTCTCATCATACGCTTTCATGACCGCCAATAAAGTTCCCGACGCCTTCGACGCCGAGGCCAAGTCATAGACCGATGACTCCGTGACCGGCTGCCTACTTTCGTAATCAAAATAACCGAACGATTTATTATAGATAATCATGCCGTCCTTCGCCACCAACACTTGGCATCCGGGATAAGCCTTCTCATCCAATCCCTCTTTAACGATCGACTCAATTACATCCAAACGGACCGGGTTCGCTCCTACCTCTTCCGGCTGGTGATACCCCAAACGAGTCTTCTCCGTAAAAACACCGGTACCCGCATAATACAATCCCGGAATCGAAACCGGAAGTTTCCCTTTCGCCGCAATACCACCGAATATCACTTGGGCTGCATATTCCTGCGCTAAGGGAGTGCCCTCGTAAGCCAACACGACCGCCTTCGCCTTCTCGATCGACTTCTTATATTCCTTACAAGCATATGGTAAGGTAAAGAAAGCATAGACCAACTCTTTCTTCGCAGCCAACTGCCTCAACGCTAAACTCTCGGGAATGCGAATCGTATGTACGCCACAAATGATCACGTCGTATTTTTGCAATTTATTATAAACCTGCTGGACTTGGGCAGCCGTAGAACGCCGTCCAATGCTAAAGCAAGCGATCGAATCATATTCACCCAGCATTTTCTGGAATTCATTACCAACCCCGTCTCCAATCGAGAGCGCCGCAATCTTTTTCTTATTCAACTGTTTAAGAGGTAAGATCGTATCCTCATTCTTCAAAACGGTAATAGCCTCCGAATTCAACTTCGCCGCCATCCATGCCGCATGCGGAGAGTTCAAACGTTTCGATAAGCCTTTTGTTTCGACCGGCTTATAGGCATTCAATCCAGCGATATATTTGTACCTTAATATTTTCAAGCACTTGGCCTCGATCGCTTCCAGATCCAATACCCCTTCCTCGATAGCCTCTTTCACGGCCGTAAAATCATTGATTGGAGCGGCCGGAGCGAGCAAGATATCATTCCCCGCAAGCAAAGCCTTCACCGAAGGATTATCCGTTTTCTTTGTGGAAGCCCCTTTCATCGCTAAAGCATCCGTAAAGCACAGACCTTGAAAACCGAGTTCTTTCTGTAATAGATCCGTCACTACCGCCTTAGAGAAAGAAGCCGGCTCATGACTTTTGTCCAATGCCGGAACATAAAGATGTCCCGTCATTATCCCAGCGAACCCATCATATATATAACGTTTAAAAGGAAGAAGTTCCACGCTATCCAAGCGGGCCCGGTTATGGCGCACGACGGGTAATGTCTCGTGCGAGTCCTCGGAAGTATCTCCATGTCCGGGGAAATGTTTGGAGACAGACAAGATGCCCGTACTTTCCAATCCTCTTGCGTAAGCAATACCTTTCTCCGCCACAGCCTCCGGATTCTCGCCAAACGAACGCAGGCCGATCACGGGATTATCCACATTGCTATTCACGTCCATATCCGGAGCGAAATTTATATGAATTCCCATTTCCCGGCACTGCCGTCCCACCTCTTTTCCATATTCCTCGATCAAGGCATTGTCCTCGATAGCGCCTAGCATCATGTTTTTCGGGAAACGGGTGGTTCCGCTTAATCGCATGGAAAGTCCCCACTCCCCATCCAAAGAGACCAACATCGGAATCCGGGAAGCCTTTTGCAAACGATTGGTCACCTCTGCCTGCGTCACCGGATCCCCTTTATGGAACAAGATACCCCCGATCTTGATCTCGTTCACGTAACGCATGAGCCGTTGCATATTCCGGTTATCGGATTTAGGATTCGCTATAACCATAAATAACTGCCCGATCCGTTCATCATAACTCATAGCGTCAAACACGGAATCAACCCAATGATTCATCTTTTCCTGATCCACCTCACGATAAAGGTTCGGGACTGTTTGCGCCCCACTCGATAAAAGGGAAATACAACACAAAAGCAAGATACCAATCTGTCTCATCACAACATTATCATTATTACTCTCCAAAAATAAGAAAATATCGCAATAGTAACGTGAATTGTGATAGGGGTTTTTACTATCTTTCCTGTCTCGTAATAAAAAATGAAGTACTTCATGAAGCTAATACTACTCATAATCTTGATTATCTTCGGCTTTCAATCAAGCGCTTGGGGACAAGCGCCGACTCTCAGTATCGAGGCTAAACAAGAGCCGATCCAAGAAATCATGAAAAAAATAGAGCATCAAACAGGCATGACATTCTCCTACGATCCTTCTATTCTCAAAGGCATTTCCCGGATTACATTCAAATCTAATAACCAATCCATATCGGAATGCCTTACCCGGCTATTCCTAAAGCTCCCTCTGTCTTATCAGATAAACGGTACCCACATCATCTTGAAGAAACGCCCCCGCTCAGTAACCATCAGCGGATTCGTACGGGATAAAGCGACTACGGAGTATCTAATCGGGGCCTCCGTTTATGACTCTCGCACACAAAGGGGTACGGCTACCAATAACCACGGTTTCTTCAGTCTAACCTTACCGGTCGGGGTAGTCCGTCTGGAGACTTCCTACATCGGATACGGACGTTTCTCACATACATTCCAACCGCTCGAACGGGATACCGTGATGGAAATTCTGCTGGAAAGCGGTGAAGCATTGGCCGAAGTTGTCGTTACCGGTAGTAATGACACACAAAACCCGATACAAGCCCCTCAGATGGGAACGATTAAAATAACCCGGAAGATGATCAAGACCATCCCGACCTTATTCGGTGAGGCCGATGTGATCAAAGCCCTGCAAACCCAACCCGGCGTATCAGCCGGAACGGAAGGATTAGCCGGGATGTATGTCCGTGGGGGGAATGGAGACGAGAACCTGTATATGATAGACGGAATCCAACTGTATCAGGTCAATCATCTCGGAGGACTTTTCTCCGCTTTCAACGCCGAGGCTTTGAAAGATGTGGATTTTTATAAATCCGCTTTCCCCGCCCGCTATGGGGGAAGGCTTTCCAGCGTAGTGGATGTGCATACTAAAGATGGCAATATGAAAGTGTACCATGGTAGCGCCATGCTGGGATTGACCTCCGGTAACTTAAATTTCGAAGGGCCGATCATTAAAGACCGGACTTCGTTCAACGCCTCCTTCCGTCGCTCTTGGCTGGATGCCTTGTCCGCACCGGGTTTGGCGATCTACAATAAAATTCAGAAAAAGAAGGGGGAGAAATTCAGCGCACGCTATGCTTTTACCGATCTGAACCTAAAAGTGAACCACCATATCAATGACCGGAGCCAAGCTTACGTTAATTTCTATTTCGGACAGGATTTCCTAAAAGGAGGAAGTTCTGAGTTCTCCGTAGGTGATGATATAACCCCTTTCGAGAACAAGGACTTTGGAAAGATGCGCTGGGGTAACATCGCATTATCTTCCGGCTGGTCGTATGTGTTTAACAACAAGATGTTCGGTACCGTCACCTTGGCTTATTCCCATTATCAATCCAAACTAAAACAAGAGACTTCACAATACTACGGAACCGAGGGTGACAAAGATTATTCTTCACGTTTTATCGAGACCTCAACCCGAAACGGTATCAATGATTTCGGAGTCCATGCGAACTTCGACTATATTCCTACCCCGGCACATCATATCCGTTATGGCACCGACTATCTTTACCATCGTTTCAGCCCGGAATATATCGAGGAAAAGACCTCCGAGAATTTGTCTCCGACCAAACGAACTACCGGAGACGAGCGCCTTTCAGCGAATGAGTTGGCTGTTTTCGCTGAAGATGACTGGGCGATATCTCCCATTGTCCGGGTTAACGCCGGATTACGCTTGAACATGTATAATATACAAAAGAAGACATATGTCTCCTTAGACCCTCGTTTATCCGTACGCTTCCTGCTCACGAGGAATCTAAGCCTTAAGACCTCATACGCCCGGATGAATCAATACGTACATCAGATCAGCGAAAGTTATATGAGTCTCCCTACCGATATGTGGATGCCGGTCAGCAAGAAGCTGAAGCCATTGGAGAGTGATCAAGTATCCGTCGGCGCTTATTACAATTTACACAAAGACTATTCCTTCTCGGTGGAAGGTTATCATAAATGGATGAATCACCTACTGGATTATAAAGATGGTTACAACTTCTTACCCTCGTTCGTCGGTTGGGAGGAGAAACTGGCCGCCGGTAAGGGGTGGGCCTACGGAGCGGAGTTTATCGCCCGGAAAGAGACGGGGCGTATAACAGGATGGATCGGATACGGACTCATGTGGAGCGACCGGCAGTTCGACGAGATTAATAATGGCAAACGTTTCCCCGCGAAATACGATAACCGCCATAAGCTGAATACCGTCGCAAACTGGAAGATCAACGAGAAATTGGAACTGACCGGAAGCTGGACTTTCATGACTGGAAACCGGGTTACGGTGGCATTCGAGAATTACGAGGATTTGGGCCTCACTCCTGTCCCTCCGCTCTTACCGGAAGGAGGCTTGGACTATTTCACGGAGCGTAATAACGTACGTCTCCCCGCTTACCACCGCTTAGATCTGGGGATTAATATTTATCGACCTAAAAAGAACGGCCATCTCGGTATCTGGAATATCAGCGTATATAACGCTTATTGCCAGATGAACCCGATAACTATCCATAAGCGGTCTTGGATAAACTACAGCCATTATTTCGAGACGTTATCGCTCTTACCGATCATTCCGTCTATATCATATACTTATAAATTCTAAAGAACATGAAACCTATATTCTATTTATCAATCTTATTATCCAGCCTGCTCCTAACCTCCTGCTACAGGAAGTTTGACCTAGAGGAATATCGTACTACACCGAAAATGGTGATCAACTCGGCCTTCTCGCCGGATACAGTCGTAATGGCCAGCATATCCCGCACATGGTTTCACTCAGAGAGCAAGCCGGACGTGACGATTCGAAACGCCAAGGTGGAATTATATATAGACGGGATCTTCAAGGAGGAGATGCCTTGGAAAGAATATTCCTATTGGAAATCTTCTCGTTGGCTCGGAGAGGATCGAGGTGGATGGGTAACAGATACGCTTTATATATCGAATACGGTTCCACAGCCCGGACAAACCGTAAAGATTGTAGCTTCCACCCCGGAATATGGAACAGCCTCGGCGGAAGATAAGATTCCTTCCAAGACAGAAATCAAAGGCCTGCGCATAATTCCCCGTAAAGAAGCTACCGGCAACGGCGGTACCCTTGTCGATGGAGATGGGAATATCTCCTACATAGAAGAAAACGATGTGCTTATCTATCAAATCACTTTCCAAGATACCCCGGGTAAATCAAATTACTATTCTCTACAGATATGGGGAGATGACGACCATCTTGGTGTCCTGTTGGACTTCTCCGTAGATCCCGTATTCACGCAGCAACAAGGTATCTTGGATGAGGTTTTCGGCTCCTCGATGGTAAATTGGCGGGGACGGGTATTTTCCGACGAGCTGTTCGACGGGAAGGAATACACGTTGCAAGTAAAAGAACAACTCAGGTCCGATACTAAATATTATACCAAACGCCATATTCGTTTATATTCCCTGTCCGAACCCTATTACCAATATCTGCTATCTTTACAAAACATCGAGAATGAAGGTATCATGGGCGGACTTACGAATGTAGGTCTGGCCGAGCCTGTCCGGATCTACAGCAATGTGGAAGGAGGAACGGGAATCGCTGGTGGATGTCAATGGTTTGAATCCTTGGTAGACATAAAAGATTTAATCAAATAGCGAGCAAAAAAGCATCTATCTATTGCGAATCAAATATTTATTTCGTTACTTTGCACCCGCTTTACGTAATCTCTGTCGGGAAAGGTAGCCCGTTAAATTGCGTTTCATTATAAATTACAATTAAAAAGCTATAAACAAATGGATTTAATTAAGATTGCAGAAGAAGCGTTCGCTACGAAGAAGGAGCATCCTTCATTCAAGAGTGGTGACACGATCACGGTAGCTTACCGTATCAAAGAGGGTAACAAAGAGCGTATCCAGCAGTATCGCGGTGTTGTTATCCGTATCTCCGGTCACGGCGACAAAAAACGTTTCACAGTTCGTAAGATGTCTGAGAACGTAGGTGTAGAGAGAATTTTCCCGATCGAATCTCCGTTTATCGAAAGCATCACGGTTAACAAAATCGGTAAAGTACGTCGTGCTAAATTGTACTACTTGCGTGCCCTTACCGGTAAGAAAGCAAGAATCAAAGAAAAGAGAGTGTAATCTCTCCGATTCTATTGCCATACGAAAAGCCATCCAGCGGAATGCCGGATGGCTTTTTGTTTATCGTTTCTTACAATGCCCATCGTAAGCATCTAACAATGCCCATTCAAAGGGGCTTACGATGGGCATTATAAGAACCTTAGAATGGGCATTGAAAGAATCATATATCCAAATTGCGCCACGGACTACCGTCCGGAGGATAATTTACAGACGATACGAGTACCATCCGTTGCCTCGATAACGAGAAGTAAGGGGCTACGTATGGATAAGCGATAGATATCACCTTGTTCCATTTGGCCGTTAGTACCTAATAAGTCCCCCTCGAACGAATAAACCATCAATCTACGAATCGCTTGGCGAGCAGTCACGCAGAGTTGGTTCCCGGAGAAAGCGATCGTGACTAGTTCCTCTCTAGCGATCGTCTCATTGGCTACCGTACCTTTGGTATACACCGCACGAATAGCGGGCAAGGCCGCACGTAGGATATTGACATCAAAATCATAATTCAACGCTTTCGACAATAACTGATCTAGCAAGTACCATCCCATAAAGGTATGGTCTACGATCGGTTCAGCCTTCAAGTTAATGACATCACCTCGATAGCGAGTCACTTCCGCCCAACCGTTCTCTCCACCCTCTACTTCCAAGTCAACGGGTAATTCCCGGAATTTAGCCTCTAGCTTACCCATATCTTTACCGATCAAGATCTCATGGCTCATCTCCGCCTCCGGGATAAACACGCCATCCAAATACCAACCTTCAAAAGCATAACCCGGTTTCGGCATCGCGATGATCTCGACCGTTTGGCCGGGAATGGCTTCGCCTATCACTTCCACCTCGCCGCCTTTCTCCGTAGATGAAGGATCATCCGGATTCGGCCCGGGTACGATCTCCACCTCATCCACCGGTGCCTCTCTCTTCTTGAAACGAGCCTCGATCGTAGTGGTTCGCTTACTAATAGTCAACGTATAAGAGATGTCGGTAGACAGGCACATACCCGCCTCATCATACCAGCCGATAAAGTCATAGTCTTTCGTAGGCGAGGCGATCACGGTCACCTCATCCCCTAACTCATAGATACCGTTTCCGCTTTGCGATACATAGCCGGCCTCCGGATCGGAAGTGTTTACGTAAAGGCAATACCCGATCTCCGGCTCGATAGGACTTTGCGGCTTCCAGTCGTACACGGCCCGCAGGTACACATGCTTGCCCGGCATGGTGAAGCGATAGGTTGTCTCTTCCGATACATTCTTCCCATCGCTCTCCCAATGGTCGAACACATAATCGGGATAAGCATGGGCGATAAGTGTCACCTCTTTGCCATTCTCATAAATACCTTGGCCACTCTGTTCTACCCATCCGGCCATGGAAGGAGCGACGGTCGTAATCAGATTATAATAACCATCTCCCGGCTCCGATGGATTCTCCTTCGGGTTAAAACGTAGCTTGACAATCAAGCGAGCGTTTTTCTCCGTAAGGGTGAAGGTATATTCCGAGAGGCCGGACAATTCTTCTCCATCAGCGGACTGCCAAGCCACAAACTCATAATCCGTATGCGGATAGGCCCGTACCGTTACTTCCGTACCCGTATCATAAATGCCGGAAGGATTCGTTTGCTCCAAATAAGCGGATCCGTGGGGATCCGTGGAGAGTAAGAGCGTTAGTTTCCCCGGCTCCGGTGGAGGAGTCGGATTGAACTCATCCTGCGCATAGACTTGCCCGATGGATCCTCCGAGGAAGATCCAAAGAGACAAAGCCATCGTAATATATCGAAACAATCGTTTTCTCATAGCGATTACCATTTAATGGAACAAGTCTGACGCTCGCCCGCTTTTGTCGTCCATGTCATGTAATAAATACCAGACTGAGGTAGGGCCATACGTACCTCACCATCCGTCACTTTACCAGCCAAATGAATACGACCCGCCGCATCGCATACACTCAAAGTTTCCACATCACGCAAGCCGGACACGATCAACAAGCCTTCTCGCACGTTCCAGCGAATCGACGCATCGATTGCCTCAACAGAAGTCACCACATCGCTTCTCAGCTCAAAGCGGTCAGAGAGGGTTCCAGCCTCGGCCTCGAAGGTATAAGCCTCTTGGTTCAGGTCGCATACGGCACCCGTCTGCTTATCCACCAACTGAATACCTTTGCCAATCTTCTCTTTCAATGAGATCGTATAGCTTCCCTTAGCAGGCAGGACACATCCAAGGCGTACCACGCCATCCGCTACCGGACGCTCATTGATAGCCAATCGATTCCCGTCTTTATCCAAACTATAGAAAGAGGCGGCATCCTTGTTCGGACTGCTGAACTTGGCGGCATCAAGGCCGATCTCATACTCCATCGAAGCCTCCTCGTTGAATACCACACGGGTACGGTCGCTTGCCTTCTCGCCTGCCAACAGCAGGTTGACAACTTGACGGTTATCCACACTACGTAACGCTGAAGCCGCTTGCGTTTCCCTCGGCAGGGCAGCCACACGACCCTCTGGATTGAACACTAAGTTGGAAGTCTTCTTTTGTACGAAGAAGGCCATAAGCGGTGTCAGATAGACATCCTTATCATCCTGCGTATAATACTCGTAGTTATTCAAATCGGGAGACCAAACCGTCACCGTAGCGTCCAATCCATCAGCGAACAATCGCTCCACGCTATAATAGGCGGGATACGGATTCCCCACGAAGTTCCAATTGGCATTCATGGCATTATCCGAAGCGTAGGTATTCAACGGAATCGTCACGCTCGCCCGATTAAAGAGAGCTTTCATATCACCTGTCTTGGTCGTAAATCCATCGGCCATTCCATCGCCGCTATTGAATTGAATGATATATCCCGTATTCACCTTCAAGGTCTCCGCATCCGAAAGCTGTCGCCACGACTCGCCCACTCCCTTATCGGCACGAGACTTGCCATCGTATTCCCGTACGACAAAGCGAGCGTCGCTGCTTGTCAGCTTGATCTCGGACATCTTCAAGTCGTAGGGAAAGGATACGAAATGCCAATAGTTACTCCAAGTATCCCAATTGCAGGTGATCTCATCGGCCTGTATATCGGAATTGACCAGCAAGGAAGCGTCCCGATAGTAAGCGAAGCTCTTCAGCTTCCAAGCCTCGTTACCCTCAACGGTGAGGCTACCAAAACGAAGAAGAACGGCTATACCTTCGACTTTCATACCATCAGTGAATGTAACATTCTCATGAATAGACAGCTCTGAATCGATCAACCGATGCATAATCATTCGATCTTTAGATCCGGCCTTTATAGTCAACTCTATATCAGAAGAAATAAATTGATAAGGACCACTCCAAGAATCTTCCGCATCAAACCAGCCCCAGAATTTCTTAGAGGTATCCGTAGACATCACACCCTTAACCGTGACGGATTTACCATCATTGCCTACTTTTTCCACAATGCAATAACCACCATCATAACCAGGGTAAAAATCGATACGTATAAACTTACCTACAAGCACTTTATCCTCTTTACCGACCGTATAAGTATATGTAATATCATCGCAGACCTTTGTATCACCATCGTACCAACCATCAAACAAATGGACATATTTCTTATAATTTTCAGACCAAAAATCATCATGGCAAATAGCTTTCAAGGTCACTTTATCTCCCTCTTCATACGCACCTCCACCTTCTATTCTTCCATAATTCTCATCATTAGAAGTTGCTGTAATTATCTGTCCGAATCCGATAATGTTATCGCCAAAAACAGACCAACATTCATCCGCCTTATAGGTATCTATCAAATTTTTCGTCACATAGACCTTACAATTGGTTTTATCTACAGAAGAAAAAGGATCCTCAGTAGTCAAACTAACCATCTTTGGCGATCTTAATGTGATAGAAGA
This sequence comes from Parabacteroides sp. CH2-D42-20, assembly GCF_003670185.1. NCBI lineage: Bacteria > Pseudomonadati > Bacteroidota > Bacteroidia > Bacteroidales > Tannerellaceae > Parabacteroides > Parabacteroides sp. CH2-D42-20. Next base: position 222,676 of record NZ_RAYG01000002.1, read on the forward strand.
CACCTTGGCAGAAGAGAAGGCTTTACTATCAATAGAACTCAAAGTAGCAGGAAATGATAAATCGCCGCTAATCGAACAATTAGCGAAAGCATTACTTCCAATATAACCCAAGGCTGTATTCGAAAAGTCCACAGAAATAACGCCCGTATTAGAGAATGCGGATGATCCAATGCCCTCCAAGCTGTTCGGAAGTTTCAATGCGGCAGGAACACAAGAACTACCAGAGAATGCATCATGTCCTATCTGTTGAAGCCCCAACAATGTAGAGAAATCCATTTTTTGTAAATTAGGGCAATACGCAAAAGAACTAGCCCCTATACTTTGTATAGATTCAGGCATATTCACCTTGCTCAAAACAGGTAGAGAGCAAAAAGCCTTATACCCTATTTCTTCTAGGGTATTCGGAAGGATCACCTCTTCTAAATTAGATAAGATATTCTTACCATAATGGTTTGGATCATGAAAGAAGGCATTATCAGGCAAGTAATTATTCTCAATCATTGCTTTGCTCAAATCAATATTTTGAAGTGATTTCATTTGCTTAATAACATCAAAATCAGACGCATTAATAGGTCCTATAATTGTCAGTTTCTGAATAGTTGACACAGATATATTTAGATTACTTAACTTTGAGGCAAGTGTACCTACAGCATCCAAAGATATCAATATCGGATCTGCATTAGTTTCCACTATATAACTTTCGTTCCAATATGCAGCGTTCCTATATACATCAGCCGAACCTTTGGGAACATACACATAAGCATCCTTTAATCCTATCGATTGAGAAAGACCAATAGGAGTAGCAGATTGCATAGTTATCCTTGTTCCATAATAAGCAAATGGAAGATATTCCTCTCCACAAAAGGTCTCACCCTTTATCGTCAATACAGATTTTGGTATAATCAATTCTTTTAATGATCTATTAATTTGAAAAGAACGCTCTCCCAATGTTTTTACACTAGAGGGAATGGTATAAACTACATCCTTCTTTCCTTTTGGATAGAGCAATAAAGTTGCTTTATCAACTACAAAAAGAACACCATCGATAGAAGTATAAAAGCCGTTATCGATTACGACTTCTTCCAAAGCTGGGCAGTTGTCAAAAGCTCCTATATTCAGCGTATTCAAGGAGGCACAATTGCTAAAATCTACCTTTTTTAGGTTTTGACAATAACGAAACGTACCCTCCGAAATCACCGTAAGCTGTGTACTTTTACTGAAATCGATACTAGTTATAGCATCATTGTTATAAAACGCATCCCTTCCTAGTTGTTGAATACCTGAAGCAAAAACAATATCACCGGCCAAAGCACAACCACTAAAGGCTCTTTCGCCAATCTCTTTTAAAGCTGTCAATTGAGAGAAATCGAAATCGGATAATTGAGAGATAGAATAATTACTATTAAACGCACTTTCTCCAATCGTAGTTAATGCCATACATTCCTCCAAACTAACGCTCTTCAGATTCGAACAATCGGAAAATACATAAGAATCCAAAATTGCCAATGCAGTACAATTAGACAAGTCTACTGTCCGCAAAGAGGAACAATATCGAAACGCATAGGTTCCTATATTCGACAACTTTCCGCATCCCGATAAATTAACCGTTTGTAAATTACTACAACGATAAAAGGCATTACTCCTTATTCCAACTAAACTCGTACAGGCCGATAAATCAAGATCCCGTAAGCCGGAACATTCATAAAACGCTCTATATTCTATTGATCGCAATTGAGTAGCTTTTGAGAAATCAAATTCCGTGAGGTTATTGCAACCCGAGAAAGCCCCTTCATCTATCATTTCAAGAGCTTCCGAGAATATCACTTTTTGAAGAGTTAATTTATTTTGGAATGCCTCTCTCGGAATACTTTGAAGTTCTTCACGTACACTCTCATTCCAATAGGCAGTTTTCGGCAACTCCGTCACCCCACTCATATCCAAAACTTGGAGCATATTCATTTGCTCCTTCATCGTCTTAAAGTCCTCCGCTCTCAGTAGGCCATTTACTTTCAAGCTCGTTACCTTGCCCACATCCGCTCCTAGCTCGGATGCCAGCGTATTGGTAGAGGTCAGTGTTACCTCCTTCACCAATTGTGCATATACACTACTACTTATCCCAAGTCCTACGAGAAAAGCAAAAAGAAAGAAAAGTTTTTTCATACTCATTCTATTTGAATTAATAATTGATTTACCCTGCAACCATCAACTCCTCCTTATCATCTACACAAAGAAAAAGCGCGAGGCTTATGCCATCGTCACCTATATCATGGTATCCCCATACCTTTATCCCGGTAACGAACAGCAGCCCCACGCTTCATTATAGGATGCTCCTCTCGAAGTAACTATAACAAGCATGGGCGTCTGTCGTATTATACCGGGATATGAAATTGGGGATTTCTGATATAGGTATAATATCTTTTAACGCCTTTTCCACGAAAACGAACCCGCCGAGCTTCCACTCTAACGGCTCGGTACAAAGTACGGAATTTCCCATGAATCCCGCAAACATCCATGCGAATATTTAGAATTCCTCATCCAATCCATAAGGACAAAAGCCAAAACAAACCGAAACAAATGTCTCTTGAACCGTATAGGAAATTCCTCACTACCTAATATATACTTTATTCAGCGACAGCGAACGCTCGTTCGGCGGCGGTGAATATATATTCGGCGGCAGCGAATGATCGTTCGCCGCCGCTGAACGAAGAAGGCAGACTTATCTTTCAAAGAATAAAACAGTTATAAAGCAAGAATACAAGTAACTCCTTAAAACTATCGACAACAACTCCCTAAGCAGACCGACATCATCTCCCTAAGTAGAGCGACATCTACTTACTAAGTAAAGGGGGGGGTCTACTTAGTAAGCAGAGGGGGTATCTACTTACTAAGCTGATGGAGATCTGCTTACTAAGTAGTTTTCCAACTGCTATCCACATTCCTTGGAACATTCAAGACACTAGCCCTGCTTATCTTGCAGCTCTCGTATGATTTCGTCAAGAATGTAGAGATCGCTTTTTAAAAGCAAATCTCCATTCCGTAATGTCAGGCATTTATAAGTATCACTATTATAAAAAAGGTCTAATGCTTTATCGGCAGAAATACGCAAACGAGACGCAAGCAGTTCGATAACTCCCCTATATTTACCCTGCATAACCGTATCAGCCGCACCAGGGACAACAAGTGGAGCAGATGTTTTAGGTAAAAGAAACGCTTCCGTAAAGCAGAGGCAACGATCTATGATCTCTTGGTTAATTATGCAAATCTGGTTATTAGGCTCTTGATGGATAAGACGAGCCAAGGCCTCCTCGCGTGTATAATCCCCACGCATATAAAGGTCAATCGTACGAATCACACGGTCATCCGCTATACCTCCTTCTATCATGTCATAAGCTGACCATAAATTTCGACCTTGACGGCAGGCTACTACGAAGTCCAACCAATCAGCATCATAAGTTTCGAAACATAAATAGCGATATGGCAAGACACGACAGACATCCATATCCAAAGAATAAACATTCAGCCAAGCCTCATCCTTATGACGTACCTCTGCTGTACGAAGTGCCCAACGAACTGCCTGTTCTTTCAAGTCCGTAACATAGAACCCGATTCCAAAATCCAGATTAGGCCGGCAAACCCCAGCCAAAGGCTCCTCTATGCGGCAAGTGGAACCATGATAAACCGTCAACATAGTGTTTTCCCTTTCTCTTCAATACTCCGGAAGGGTTTATATCCGTCCGGGAGCCATTGAGGATCACGATAGTAAATATATTCTAGGATGGAGTCTACGATATATGATTTCCCTTGCGTATGCAAGGTATCGTAATAAGAGCGGATATAGCCATTGATCGCTCCTAGTTCCTTCAGTTTATTATATACATCCGAACCATAACGCCCTAATCGTTCCGCGGTACTCTCTATGCAATAAATCATAAATTCCAGTTGCTTCTCCTCTATAGTCATAACCCTATCCTTTCTCTGGTTATAGATAACAAAGTTAGCAAATACTTTCAGTTATACAAAGACATCAAAAGTCATTTTCGTAATATAACACTCCCTTCCCTATAGGAGATATACTTCAATACCTCACGTATGAATGTACAGTAACTTACTTCCGACTATTCAATATACCCGATTCATTATCTGAATTATACAACTTACGATCCACGGATTTGTATTTGCGACCGAAATCTAAGTGGTAAGAGAATCCGATCTCGAAGCCCGGATAAATATCACCAAAACGCTGATCGGTCACATAGGGAGCGATCGCTGAATGGTTCTTACTCCGGTAACGGGCGGATGAGGTAAATTGGGTAGAGAAAGAAGCGCTTAACTGAACCTTCCCGATCCTATAACCGATACCCAACCTATTAAAACGATCGGCCTCACGACTGGTCTCACCCGAAAAACTATAGCTTCTCTTATAAATCAACAGGTTAAAATTAAAGTTCTTCACATCGCTATTCAAAGAGATCACATAGAAGGGATCCGTGTATGTATGCGAATAGCTATTTCCATTCGATTGGAAATGGTTCAAGCCTCCGGAGATATTCATGCGCAGATAATCGCCGAAGGGTGAATAATTCAAATACAGTTCCGGCGTAAAACGATGGAAACTCCGTTGGTTATCGTAGGTACGGATAAAAAGTCCCCGGCTAACGTCATACAGGGTCTCTTCCATGACCATGCGGGGCTGGTATTGGTAAGAGAAAGTAAAGCCGGCCTTGACCTTTGCCGTATTCACATGAAATTCCACGGCGTTGTTATGATATAAGAAAGGGGATAGCCCCGGATTACCTCTACGAACCTGTAAGGAATCAATCCATTGCTCCACGTTACTCAACTCAGACAAGGATGGGTTTACATTGCGCAGGGTATACCGATAACGAGCGGATAATACCTCATTGATAGTATAAGTAAGTGTTACCTGCGGGCGGAAATACCACCGATTATAAGAGCCCGAGTTTTCTTGCGATAGATAATTACGGGAGGCGCCCAAACCTACGTTATAAACCAACTTCTTCCAAGTTCCTACGTATTGCGCATACATATACGATTCAGATTCCGTCATATGGGTCGTATAATCACCGGAACCGGAATATACGTTGTCCGTATAAGCCTGCGTATGTTTCAAACCGGCGGAAATACGACCGGTCTCTAGCTCTTTCTCGTAGATACCCTCTCCGATTACCGAATAGCGCTTTCCATCTACTTTCGTATAAATATCTGTCAAAGGAATACTTTCCAGTTCTTCCCGGTAGGTATGACGGCTATCGGTATTCGAATAAGTTCCCACGACATTGACAGCCAATGATTGTTTACGTGGTAATTTCCGGAAATAATACAAGTCGAGCGAGGGACGGGTATTTAAGGATTTATTATTATCGATAAGATCGGTCGTCATCTTGCTCTCGCTATTCCTTAAAAGGGCACTGCTATAGTTATGCGGATAGTCGTAATAATAAAAGTTCAACTTAGCGTTCAAGAAATAATCATCATCCTTCGTGTAGTTATAATTCGCCGTCGTAGTCCAATACATCTCATAATCCCTCCCGGGGATTCCTTCCTGTGTTCGCTGGAAGGTACCGTCTGGGGTATGAAAGATTTCCGTCCGGTCTTGCCATGCCTCTTTATACCGGTGTCCGTTCGCAAAGCTGGATAAAGAGAATTCCGAACGTCCCCGGTTATACTTACCATATATATAATCTGCCATCCAAAACGTGTTTAATTGATGGCTTAAATCCACGCCGAGATTTCCTCCGGAAGTCCGCTTGATCGTTATATAATCCAAGACGATATCGATTCCTTCCCCATATCGCAAGCCGGGGTTATCGTGATATTCCACCCGTTTGATATCCTCCGGCGAGAGGGCGGCGACTTCTAAGGAAGAAGCCAACACGCCATTTATACGCAACTGAACGTTTCCATTCGCCATAGAGATACTTTTCGTATTCGGATCTACCCATAGGCGAGGTAAAGACATCCGCCTTGTCAAATCCAAGCCATCCATCGAGCGCCGCACTTGGTCTTTGGAGGGGAATATAAGTTGACGGTCTTTCTTCCTTATAATCGAAGAGGCTTGAATGGTAACCTCATCCAAATCGATCGTTTTCTCCTCTTGCGCATTTACCAAAAAGGCAACGCAAATCAATCCCACAAATAATACTTGTCTTCTCATAAAATTCAAATTTGATTCGAGACAAATGTAAGGAGGGAAACAGCTAAAATCGATTTATACAGGCAAGAAACTAAAGTGCAAGGCATTACGATCATATACTGATTTACAAAGCATTAGCAAACGACTTAGAGAGAAAAGTTTATATTTGCCGTTTGAGCACTTATATTGCCGATGATATCCTCTTTCTCATCCATATCCAGCTTATGGCGGATGTCCGTCTTGCGCTGATAGATCGTACGGACGCTTTGCTGGGTAACCACACTGATTTCCTTGGTAGAGAAGCCGGCGCATAGCAAGCAACAAAGCTGGATCTCTTTTTCCAGCAAACGCCCATCAGACAATCGGACCAGATGCGTATGGAAATTATCATAGACCGCATCGATAATCGGATACAGGTCATCCCATACCAAAAGCGTATCTACCGGGACATCCTCATTCGTGATACGAGTCATTTGCTGGAGCAATTCCTTATTTTGTTGCGTGGGAGTAGTCGCCATCAAGCGGATAACACCCAATTGCTGCAACAAGACCTTACGGAAAAAGGCACTATCGGGTTTCTCCTCCTCCGCTACGGATTGCTTGGACTCGTTCAAGAGCTGACGCAAGGCTTCCAAACGCTCCTCCATATCAATCAAACGGTTCCTTCGGTTACGGATATATAAGGAAACTCCACCAGCTACCAATATGGAAAGCAAGGAAACGATCACTAAGATAGAGAACGTACGCTGCCGGCTCATCTCCAAGCGAAGATTTTCTCGGCGTAAACGATTTTGATCGACCAATCGTTCCCGCTCAGCCTTCTCCGTTTGGGATTTCACGGTATACAAAGAATCGCAATATTGCCCTAACCGGGAAATATCCACCGGTTTATTTTCCTTTACGCCCAATATAAATTGATAGGCATAATTCAGCGCATGCGAGGCTATATCATCACTGTGACTAAGTTCCAAGCCTAACGTATTCTTCTCGATATACTTCCGGGCAGAATCCAATTCCCCTAGATTGATCCAAGGCATAACATAGGATCCCGGGGTCTCTCGCTCCGGATATCGTTCTTCCAACAAACGTAAATAGCTGATAGAAGCCTTGGGATTAAAGTCATACAAGAAATCCGCATAATTACGGGCAAAATGATGGGCATACCATTCGATATTCTTAGCCAAGGCCGAGTCCGCAGCCAAACGAAGATAATAATCCGCCGAGTCCCTCATTCGCAAGCGGCTATAACTCAACCCGGCCATATAATAGGCCATCTCCTTAAATCCAGCTTTTGGCGAGGCTTCCCATTCCTTCGACTCTGCGATTGTTTCCCGATACAACCCCTCACCAAAGCTCAAGGAAGTCAATCGGTCATAAAAACGTACAAGGTAGGTCGAATCCGAACGGGAATAAGCGGAATCTATCGCCTCTCGGTACAAAGCACGTCTTTGTTCCAACCCCTTCCGGGAATCACCCATATAAATAGCCTTTACGAAATAAGCGGAAAGTAAAGGCTCCGAGGCATGCTCCTTATAATAATCCACGGAGTAGTCGATGAGCGAGTCGTTCACCAAGCTGCGCCCCTGCAAGAGATGAAGCCAAGCGAGCCTCCGTCCATACTCTGCCTTATCGCTATCCGAAAGAGCGGAAAGCGTTATTTGTTCCTCCAGCAGCCAGGCGGCGCTATCTAAGTTATTCTCGTTTACCAACCGGTCCGCCTCCGCAAATTTTTCCCGGATGGATTTACCGCCACAGGAAAGCAACAGGCAGACACTGGCCAGAAATATGTAGACAAACCATTTCGTCATAGCGACAGAGATCCTAATTTCCGGCAAAGGTACATTATTTTCGGAAGCCCGGGCGATTCACCGATATTTTTATCCGTTTCGTCGATTCCTTTTCCCGCTCGGATAAGGAAGCCCTATCTTTGTAAGCAGACAAAGGGTTTATCTATGTTACAATTAAAAAGAAACGACTTATTGATCGGCTTCACGATATCCGTCTTGCTTAGTATTTTCGTGAACTTCGCCCTTCTGATGCGTAAATATGAGTTCGAGACCGGAAACCCGAGCATGGGTATCCAGCCTCCGGATCGCACCATGTATTATTTGCTAATCTGGTTCTTCGTGTTCTCCTTCATCTTATTTATTGTCAACAGCTTGATGTATAAGCTCGGGGACAAGCTTTTCCGCAGGAAAGAGTATAAAAGGGTATTGCTGGTTTGCGTAACTTGTATCAGCATCGCCTACGGCATGTTTCATCTGTCGCCGGTTTTGTACACGGCCATTTTCGTAGAATGGCTTGGGGAAGATGGGCCCCAGCCAGCTACCCAGGATATCATGATCCGCATCGACCGGGGCAGGATGGCTACGCAAACCATCAGGTCTGCCGAGCGCCGGGGCATACCGGTACCTCCCAAGCCTTTCACGGTCCCTAACTCTTTCATGACGGAGCATCTTTTCGTCTTCCTTACGGTTATGCTAAGTTCCGTACTAATCCGCCTGTTAAGCAGCAAGCAACAAATGAAACTGGAATATGAACAATTGAAGACCGAGAAGTTACAGAATTCCTATAACGCCTTGATGGGACAAATCAACCCACATTTCTTCTTCAACTCCTTAAATGGATTGAACGCCTTGATACAGAGCGGAGAAAAACAACAGACGTTGGCTTATCTGGATGAGCTATCCAACGTCTTCCGGTATATCTTGCAAAGCAACAAGAAAGAGCTGGTTACGCTAGCGGAAGAACTTCAATTCGTAAAGGCGTATACCTATCTGCTGAGCGTGCGCTACGAGGGAAAACTATTCTTCTCCATCCAAGCGGATACCCCTTACTTACTTTGGTATCTGCCGATATTGAGCGTACTCCCCTTGATCGAGAACGCCGTAAAGCACAACGTTATCAGCAAGCAATACCCGCTACAGATCGATATCTATACCACCCATGAGGACAAACTAATCATATCCAATAAAATACATCCTAAGTCGGAAGATAGCAAAGGTAGCGGTATCGGATTGAAGAACCTATGGGGGCGCTACCGGATGCTTACCGGAAAGGACATCCAGATCTCCAACCGCAAGGAATATTTCAAGGTCACGCTTCCTTTACTTAATAAACCCATTCACTCATGAAAGCAGTTATTATAGAAGATGAGACTACCGCCGTTAATAGCTTAAAGGCGATCCTAGCGCAAAATACGGTTACCCCGATCGAGGTGATCGCCGAGCTGGAGAGTATCGAAGAGAGCGTGGAGTTTTTCCGGACATCGCCTCATCCGGATATCATCTTCATGGATATCCATTTAGCGGATGGATCGGCGTTCAAGATATTCGAGCAGGTGGAGATCGATGCCCCGGTAGTCTTCACTACCGCCTACGATGAGTACGCATTGCAGGCTTTTCAAGTGAGCAGTATCGATTATTTGCTGAAACCCGTCACGCTAGCCTCGCTGGAAAGGGCCTTGAATAAATTACGGCTGTTCGATACCGAGGAAAGGCTGGCACATATCCGGCAAACGAACCGTACAATCCAGAGTCGCCACACGATCAAGAGCTTATTGATCATGCTGGCCGATAAATTCTATCCGTTACCAGTTGAGGAGATCCTTTATTTCTATACGGCCAACGAGAAAGTTACCGCCTATACCTTCGACGGAAAACAACATCCCGTAGACCGTACCCTCGACGCGTTGGGAGAGCAACTGGACGAGAGGCTTTTCTTCCGGGCCAACCGTCAATTCATCATTTCACGCAACGCCATCAAGGATATAGATCTTTGGTTCGGGAGCCGCCTGTCCGTCAACCTCACTTTACCTGTCCCCGAACGTATTATCATTAGCAAAACCAAGACCCCGGTCTTCAAGAAATGGATTCTGAGGGAGGAGGAATAATGTCTTTTCACCCCCTCCCGTAAGGCGATTCACCGACCCGATTATACCACTAATCGGCGCTTAACCTTTCTTCACCGAACTTTCCTGTTATTTTGCGGTACAACAAATAAAGGTAAAAACACTATGCTGAAATGTATCACTTTCGACGGAGACACCTCGACCCTGAACACGCTCATGGGATATTTCGAGAAACTGGACAAGGCTTTGGCCGATGTCCACCAAGCGCTGAGCAAGGAGCAAACAGAACGCCCCATCTTCGTCCGGGAGGGCAGCAAGATCATCCGCCTCCGCCGGGAAGAGATCCTTTTCCTCGAGGGGTACGGCGATTATGTAAAGGTACACCGTATCAATGGCAAGCCCCTGCTCACGCAAGTCAGCTTGAAGCGGTTCGAGGAGTTTCTGGACAGGAATCGTTTTTGCCGGGTACATCGCTCTTACATCGTATCCCTCTCCCACATTAATTATATCGAGCGTAAGCGGATACGTATCGGCGAGGAACTGATCCCTATCAGCGACTCGTACCTGCCAGCCTTGATGAATAAACTGTCTCTTCAAGAGTAACTAAAGTTTCACTTGATAAAACTTCTCGCTTAATGTATAGGTCACCGTAAAGCCCATGATATCCCTTCGCAACGCATTCCCTTGCAATTGGAGGCGATCGTAATAAAACGCCGTATTGATACGGCCATTCAAGACGGGTAACCCCAAGCCGACGCTTACCCGATACGCCCCGCCGGATTGCGCTTTCAACCGCAGGTAAGGCGTGGAAACGGAAACACCCGCTTTATAAGACATCCGTTTCCAATAACTGCTGGAGCTAAATCCATTCGGGAAATAGCATACGCCCAAGCGTAGCTCATGCGAATCCCGGAACTTTACCCGGCTATCGCCCGAGTTCAATACCCCGTATTGCCGGAACAGATAGTCCAACACATACGTCCATTTCTTATGCGCCAATGAGCTACCGATACCTATATATTGAGGTAGATATTGTGTCACCCTTTTCTGGTTATAGGGGGTTTCCGTGCTGCTTCCCGTCACCGTCACCGTGTTTTTCAATGAGATCCGTTGCTTATAACCGTAAATGGCGCCGACCGTTAGAAAGGTTTCCCTGGCGATCGGACGATGATATTGTAAACCGAAATCGGCGTAAAAAGAGCGGCCGGACATCTCCCTTGACACTGTCATCGCACTTTGTATCTCATTCTGCGTCATATTTCCGAAGATAAAATTAAGATTCATACCGACTGACAGATGCTTGGTCAATAAAAATCCCTGGGAAAGGAAAGCCTTGGAAAGCCCGCCTGTCCCCGAAAACGTACTGGTTACAAAGGTTCCGGGAGATCCTTCCAACTCTTGCGAGGACTTAAAATAATACCCAACGAAACTATAAGGAGTTACCCCGACGGACATATACCACCGTCGCATGATACGCCCTCCCAATGAGAAAGCGGAGAAATTCCCGGTGAATGCGCTGCTAGAGCTCCCGTCTGAGCGGTATCGTTCATTCTTCACGAAGGCAGATGCCTCAGCGAACAACTTACAACTATCCAACGCCGTCAATCCGGCTGGATTCTCTATATTCATCAGCATCCCTTCCCGCATGCCGACAGTGACACCCGCCATCGAGGTATTTTGACCATATAAACCGGAAGCCATCTCACCCAGTCCAAACATCGAGTAAGGCAAGGAAGTCATCGTATTCTGCGCGGATGCGCTTGCCGCCATCAAGAGGCAAGGGTAAAGAAGGTATCTAGTAACTTTCATAGACCTTATAAATGAGTTGTAGGGTGACCGGGTTACGTCCTCCCTGATCGTTAAACGTCAAGTTCTTGAACGTACCGGTGTAATCATCACTATTAAAAACCAACTGAAGATTATGCTTATACATGCCAAAGGCACCTTGCTCCTCTTGCATGAATTGAGTCACGTCGAAATAATAATAGGTGTTCTCGTTAAACGTATTGTCTTCCGATAGCGTACCTCGTTGAACCTCGGAACCGAGATAATCGGTCACGGCATCCGTCACCACATTATTCTCATCGGCGATATATAGGTAGAGGCTGTCCGGCAAGGTATTGTAATCCGAATAAGTGCCTTGCTCGGGATAAATCTTAAGTAAAGCGCTCTCGATCTCCACTTGCGTGCCTTGTTGCATCAGATTATTCAAATACGGGAATTCCAGACGGGTATACCAACCCAAGCCTCCGAATAATACGCCCCGGTTACTAAGCTCAGCCGAAGGTATCTCCACTCCTTTCATCGGATATCCTACCATATCCGTTCCACTACGGTCATGGTCGATATGATTGAACTGGGTATCCGTATTTGGGAAGAACCATAATTCCTTCTCCGTGGAAAGCTCATCGGATAAATGATAATGCAGGACTAAAGCGGCGGAGGAATCGGCTACCGTGAAAGTCAGCAGAGACTCGCTTCCCGCCAAGTCCGGCACGATCGCCACCCCCTTGAAATAGTCCTCAAAGCGATCCTCGGACACCGCTTGATCCTGCGCATGAAAACGGGACAAGAGGTCTTGCCCTAGCGCATCGGGAAGACGGACTTCCAGTTTCTCCCCGCCCTTCGGCTTCGGTTTAAATGAGCAGACCGCCAAAGCCTCGGGAGCGTAAGAGACACTGCTATTATTATATAAGTACCCGTTATCGTTTAAGACGATCTTCTCCGTTAGCTGATAAATCGAGAGGGTTTGTTGGAGGGTTGTGTCCCCTACAAAGCGACCATCGAAAGCGAGAGACAGGACTAGCGAGTCCAGTACGACCGTCTCGTTCGGATCAGTCCCATAGCTCGGTCTCTCATAAGCGATAAAGCTATGCGACGAGACGACTCCCCATAATGAATGTTTGTACCGGCCTACCAAAGCGACGTTCTTACCGGATGTCTCCAACGAGTCGATCAATACCGAGGTCACTACGACCGTGCTGGTATCTATACGAACGTTACGGAAAGCGGAGTCCACCAGATCGCTGCCATACGTACCGTTCTCGTCATAACAGGAAAACAGTCCCAGACAGAGCATCAAGCACCCCAAAGCAAAGAATGTTCTAACCATACTTCTTATTTAATAAGCGAATAATCTTTTATCAATCCGATGGCAAAGAACGTATTTAGCGCAAAACCCGGCAAGATAAACCCATGAACCCACCGGTTTCCTCTGTAAACGGCCCGATACTGAAGATGAAACCGATTTCAAAACCATTCGAGGCCCTAACCTATAAATCCGGCTTATTCACCGATAAAAACCGTATGTTTACCGATTTAATTTGTGGGTCTCGTAAAACCCTCGTTCTTTTGCTTCCGTAAAAACAAAACACGTAGTTAGAATGATACACAAAAGGATTCTTGTATTCTTGATCGCTTTTCTTCCTGTCATCATCAGCGCTTGCAGTGATGATGATGACGATGATTTGATCGGTAAGTGGTACCGTGTCTCTGACATGGACGGATTGGCGCGAAATTACGCCTCCTCTTTCACGATCGGTAACAAAGGATATCTGATTTGCGGAAACGACGGAAAAAATCGTTTATCGGATTGTTGGGAATATGATATGGAACGAGATACTTGGACGCAAAAAGCGGACTTTCCCGGAACCGCCCGCAATTCGGCCGTAGCTATGGCGATAGATGAAAAGGGATATCTGGGAACCGGATACGACGGTACCAATTACTTGAATGACTTCTGGGAATTTAACCCGACCACCAATACGTGGGCACAGAAAGCGGATTTCCCCGGCTCGGGCCGATATGGAGCCGTGGCCTTCGGGGTAAACGGTAAAGCGTATATCGGATGCGGATACGACGGGAATTACCTAAAAGACTTTTATGCCTTTAATCCAGTGGCAAATAGCTGGACGCAAACGATCAGTATCGGCGGGACAAAGCGTCAGGGCGCTACCAGCTTCGTGATAAATGGAATCGCTTATGTATGTTGCGGACAAAATAACGGCGAATATGTAGACGATTTCTGGAAATTCGATCCCAGCACGGAATCATGGACCCAACTTAGGGATATATCGGATTCCTCGGACGAGGATTATGACGATGATTATACGATCACACGTACGAACGGGGTTGCTTTCGTGATTGATGGAGCCGCTTATCTGACTTGCGGTGAGAGTGGAAGCCTACGTAGCGACACTTGGAAATATTATCCGGCCACCGATCTATGGGAAAACGTGGCTAAATTCAAGGGAACTGCCCGTACGGCGACAGCATCTTTCTCCTCTGGCGAGAAAGGATTCGTAGTATCCGGCAAAAGTGGTACCACTCAATTTGATGATATTTGGGAACTTCACCCGAATGAATATGACGATGATGAGTACTAAGAAAGGACGGGCTTGGTTCGTACCGGGCCTAGTGGTACTGCCGGTATTACTGTTTTATTTATCTTTTTTCCGGGGTGAAGAAATGGGGTCTTCTCCCGGGCGGCAACTGGAGTTGCAAACGTTTCAATCGGGGGATGGCTGGGGGTACCAGATCAGGATGAACGGAAAGGTGTTGATTTACCAACCCACCATTCCCTCTATTGATACGGTAATTGCGTTCCCGGATAAGGAAAGCGCAGAAAACATAGGCACACTCGTATTAAATAAATTGGCCGGGAACAGGAACTTCTCGGTCTCTAGAGAAGAGATACAACATTCACTCTCTTATTTAGGGCAATAGATTTATAATCATTAAATATTAGGGGCAGGCCGGCTATCGATTAGTAGGCTTGCCCCGTTTTTTTACTTCTTATAAGTCTTATAACCATAAACAGCTAAGGAACCCAATTCCTCCTCGATACGAAGCAACTGGTTGTATTTCGCCATACGATCGGAACGGCTCAATGAGCCGGTCTTGATCTGTCCGCTGTTGGTAGCTACGGCGATATCTGCGATCGTAGCGTCCTCTGTCTCACCGGAACGGTGGGAAGTCACGGATGTGTAGCCATTACGGTGGGCCATCTCGATAGCGTCTAATGTCTCGCTCAATGTACCGATCTGATTTACCTTGATCAAGATGGAGTTCGCGCAACCCTTCTCGATACCTTTCTTCAAGAACTCTACGTTTGTAACGAACAGGTCATCACCTACCAACTGGCATTTTCCGCCTAGCGTGGAGGTTAGCATTTGCCAACCGGCCCAGTCATTCTCGTCCATACCATCCTCGATAGAATCAATCGGGTATTTGTTCACCAACTCACTCAGATAAGCGACTTGTTGCTGGGCGTTACGCTTAGCGCCTTTCTCACCCTCGAATTTCGTATAATCATACACACCATCGTGATAAAACTCGGAAGCAGCGCAATCCATGGCTATCGTCACATCCTTGCCCGGCTCATATCCAGCGGCTTTGATAGCGGCCATAATAGAATTCAAGGCATCTTCCGTACCATTCAATGCCGGAGCGAAACCGCCCTCATCACCTACAGCCGTGCTCAAGCCACGATCGTGCAATACTTTCTTCAACGCATGGAAAACCTCTGCGCCCATACGAAGCCCCTCACGGAAACTCTTCGCACCTACCGGACGAATCATGAATTCCTGAAAAGCGATCGGAGCGTCGGAGTGAGAACCTCCATTGATAATGTTCATCATAGGAACCGGCAACACGTAGGTATTTGTTCCACCGATATAACGATATAAAGGCTGATCCAGATAATTAGCCGCTGCCTTCGCTACGGCAAGCGATACACCTAACATAGCGTTAGCTCCTAGATTTGATTTTGTCTTTGTACCATCCAAATCCAGCAACTTATGGTCTATCTCTCTTTGATTCAAGGCGCTCATTCCTAAAATGGCGGGAGCGATTACCTTATTTACATTATCCACGGCACGGAGAACGCCTTTGCCACCGTAGCGATTCTTATCGCCATCGCGTAACTCGATAGCCTCGTTCTCACCGGTAGAGGCGCCAGAAGGTACAGCCGCACGACCGAATGCGCCGGAAGCCAAATGTACATCTACTTCTACTGTCGGGTTGCCACGTGAATCAAGGATCTCTCTACCTACTACTTTTACAATTTCCATATTACTATATTTGTTTTATTAGTTGTTCAATGATGTCTTACTTTTCTTTTTCACAAATATAACAATAGCCAAGCAAGGAATGTTCCTTATAACTCATCAAATTTATCAATTCGCTAATAAACAAAAAAAGCGATCCGTGTGATACGAATCGCTTTTCTTATATGATTGTAAAAAACTTGCTTATTCAGCTGCTTTTTCCTCGCTAGCTGCTTCAGCTGCAGGAGCCTCAGTAACCGCTGCTGTTGCTTTTTTACGAGAACGTCTTGTTTTAGGAGCTTTCTTAGCGGCTGTATCCTTCAACATATTTTCGTTATAGTCTACTAACTCAATAAAGCACATAGCTGCGTTGTCACCTAAACGGTTACCAGTCTTGATGATTCTGGTATAACCACCCGGACGATCACCGATCTTCTGAGCAATTTCCTTGAACAACTCTGTTACAGCAAATTTGTCTTGCAAATTGCTAAATACCACACGTCTAGAGTGAGTTGTATCCTCCTTAGACTTCGTGATAAGTGGTTCTACATACTTACGTAGCGCTTTTGCCTTTGCTGTCGTAGTAAAGATTCTCTTATGCTTGATCAAAGAACAAGCCATATTCGAAAACATTGCGTCACGGTGAGTATTTGTACGACCTAAATGATTGAATTTCTTATTATGTCTCATCGTTTACTTACTCTTTATCTAATTTATATTTTGTGATATCCATACCGAATGAAAGGTTCAAGCTCTCAAGCAGTTCATCAAGTTCAGTGAGCGACTTCTTACCGAAGTTACGGAATTTCAACAAATCATTCTTATTGAACTTAACCAACTCACCTAATGTTTCAACATCTGCGGCCTTTAAGCAATTCAATGCACGAACGGAAAGGTCCATATCAGCCAGCTTGCTCTTAAGCAACTGACGCATATGAAGTACTTCTTCATCGAACTCTTCATTGCCTTCAGTATCCGCTGTCTCGATCGCAATCTTTTCATCTGAGAACAACATGAAATGATGAATCAGAATCTTCGCTGCTTCCTTCAACGCTTCCTTCGGATGAATAGAACCATCTGTGGCTATTTCAAGAACCAACTTCTCGTAGTCCGTCTTCTGTTCAACACGGAAGTTCTCGATTGAATATTTTACGTTACGTATCGGAGTGAAGATAGAGTCGATAGCGATCACATGCATATCTGCGTTCGGGTCTCTGTTCTCATCTGCGGGTACATAACCGCGACCTTTATTAATAGTCAATTCAATCTGGAAACTTGCGGTCGGATCCAAGCGGCAAATAACCAAATCTGGATTCAAGATCTCGAATCCAGTCAGTTGCTTACCAATATCACCGGCTTTGAACACTTCCGAACCCGAAACAGTAATACTCACTTTTTCATTCTCGATGTCGTCTACGATATGCTTGAAACGAACTTGCTTCAGATTCAAGATAATGTTTGTTACATCCTCGATAACACCCGGGATTGTACCAAATTCATGGTCAACCCCGTCGATCTTAATGGATGTAATAGCAAAACCTTCAAGTGACGACAGGAGAATACGACGTAAAGCATTACCTATTGTAATACCATAGCCGGGTTCCAACGGACGAAATTCAAACTTTCCGAAGAAATTGTCCGCTTCCAACATTAATACTTTATCGGGTTTTTGAAATGCTAATATCGCCATGGAAATCAATTATTATTTAGAATACAATTCTACGATCAACTGCTCTTTAATGTTTTCAGGAATGTCAGTTCTTTCCGGCAGATGCAGTAATTTTCCGCTCATTGAAGACTGATCCCACTCAATCCAAGGATACTTGCTGTGGTTGAAGCCTGACAATGCGTCGGCAATAACCTCCATGGATTTAGATTTTTCTCTAACACCAATAACCTGACCGGGTTTTACAGAGTAAGAAGGAATGTTTACAACACTTCCGTCTACTGTAATGTGACGATGAGAAACCAACTGACGAGCTGCGGCTCTTGTCGGGGCCATACCCAAACGATAAACCATATTGTCAAGACGGCCTTCTAACAATTGAAGAAGCACCTCACCGGTAATACCTTTAGAGCGTGAAGCTTTTTCGAATAAGTTTCTAAATTGCTTCTCCAATACGCCATAAGTGTATTTTGCTTTTTGCTTCTCACGAAGCTGGATACCGTATTCAGAAGTTTTTCTTTTTCTGGAGTTACCATGTTGTCCAGGAGGATAGTTCTTCTTAGAAAGAACTTTATCCGCACCGAATATTGCCTCACCAAACTTACGGGCAATTCTTGTTCTTGGTCCAGTATATCTTGCCATTTTTTTATTTTTTTAAATGTTCTGTTTGAATCTGGAACCGTGCAGCCGCGATTACAGAGAGGATAAGGTCAATATGCAATCTATTCACAATTCCGGATTCAATGTTTAAGAAACTATAATTAATTATACTCTTCTCTTTTTCGGAGGACGACACCCGTTATGAGGAAGCGGTGTAACATCAACGATTTCTGTTACCTCGATACCTGCGCCATGGATCGTTCTGATAGCGGACTCACGACCGTTACCCGGACCCTTAACGAATACTTTCACCTTTCTTAAACCAAGATCATAAGCTACTTTAGCGCAATCCTGTGCTGCCATCTGAGCTGCATAAGGAGTATTCTTCTTAGAGCTTCTGAATCCCATCTTACCAGCGGAAGACCAGCTGATTACTTGTCCTTCGCTATTCGCTAAAGACACAATAATGTTGTTAAAAGAAGAATGAATATGAGCTTGACCGTAAGCGTCAACTTTTACGTTTCTCTTCTTTGCTGCGACTGTTTTCTTTGCCATATTAACTCTTATTATTTAGTAGCTTTTTTCTTATTTGCAACAGTTTTCTTCTTACCCTTACGAGTACGAGCGTTGTTCTTTGTGCTTTGGCCTCTCAAAGGCAGACCAACACGGTGACGAACACCTCTGTAGCAACCAATATCCATCAGACGCTTGATGTTCAACTGAACTTCTGAACGAAGGTCACCTTCAACCTTGTACTCAGCGCCAATGACTTCACGAACTTTTGCGGCTTGATCGTCTGTCCAATCCTTAACTTTGATATCACGATCAACCCCAGCCTTATCTAATACGGATTTTGCAGCGCTACGACCAATACCATAGATATAAGTCAAAGCGATTTCTCCTCTTTTATTTTGTGGCAAGTCTACACCAACTATTCTTATAGCCATATTACTTACTTAGATTATTTTGCAAAAATAATAAATTATCCTTGACGTTGTTTATACTTAGGATTTTTCTTGTTAATTACGTATAAGCGACCCTTTCTTCTTACTATCTTGCACTCAGGTGTACGCTTCTTTAAAGATGCTCTTACTTTCATATCGTGTTTAATTTTATTTGTATCTAAAAGCAATTCTACCTTTCGATAGATCATACGGAGACATTTCTACTCTTACCTTATCCCCCGGAAGGATCTTAATGTAATGCATACGCATCTTTCCTGAGATATGAGCGGTAATTTCATGTCCGTTCTCCAATTCTACACGAAACATCGCGTTTGACAATGCTTCTACAATTACTCCATCTTTCTCTATTGCTGATTGTTTAGCCATATAAATCCAATTAAATTGCGTTTTCTCCTAGAACTTCCTCTAAAAACTTAAATGAAGATAAGATCTGGGGACCATCCGGACGTATAGCGATACAATGCTCGAAATGAGCAGAAGGCTTTCTGTCCTTTGTGCGAACCGTCCATCCGTCTTTCTCAAATGCAACGTTCTTGCTTCCCATGTTGATCATCGGCTCGATGCAGATACACATTCCGTTACGCAATAACGGTCCGCATCCACGTCTGCCATAATTAGGCACTTCCGGTTCCTCATGCATTTTCCGACCTATACCATGTCCCACCAGCTCTCTTACGACAGAGTAACCTTGAGACTCGCAATAAGTCTGAATCGCATTACTGATATCACCCAAACGGTGACCTTCAACAGCACATTGGATACCTAAATAAAGTGAATCCTTCGTCGCTTTCAACAATTTCTTCACTTCCGGCGCAACCTCACCTACACAGAAAGTGTAAGCGGAGTCACCGACAAAACCATTCAATATCGTCCCACAATCCACAGAGATCACGTCACCCTCTTTCAAGATCATCTTAGAAGAAGGAATACCATGCACCACCTGATCATTCACTGAGGCACATATTGAATTAGGGAAACCACCATATCCCAAAAAAGCCGGAACAGCACCATTATCTCTAATGAACTCTTCCGCAATCTTATCAAGTTGAAGTGTGGAGACTCCGGGGACAATATGCTTAGCTACCTCGCCAAGTGTCTTACCCACCAGTTGATTAGCCTCACGCATCAACTCAATCTCTTCATCTGTCTTTAAATAGATCATTCTATTAATAAGCGGCAACAGAGCCTGTACGGCCTTTAATTCTTCCTGACTTCAACAAACCGTCATAATGACGCATTAGCAAATGACTTTCAACTTGCTGCAATGTATCCAACACCACACCAACCAAAATCAACAAAGATGTACCACCAAAGAATTGGGAGAACTCCATACTTACACCGGCAATTCTAGCGAAAGCGGGCATGATAGCAACCAACGCAAGGAAAAAAGCACCCGGCAAAGTAATACGGTCCATAATGGTATCCAGATAGTCTTTGGTATTCTTACCCGGTTTCACACCCGGAATAAAACCATTGTTTCTCTTCAAATCATCTGACATCTGGGTCGGATTGATCGTGATAGCCGTATAGAAATACGTAAACAGGATAATCAACACCGCAAACACGAAGTTGTACCAAAATCCCGTATTATCCATGAAAGCAGCCCAAAAACCGCTCTGCTCTCCCGTACTAGAGAAACCTACAATTGAGATAGGAATAAACATGATCGCCTGAGCGAAGATGATAGGCATTACGTTAGCGGCATTCACCTTCAAAGGGATATACTGACGTGCGCCACCATATTGTTTATTACCGATAATCCTTTTTGCGTATTGCACGGGGACCTTACGAGTACCTTGTACCAATAAAATCGCACCAGCGATAACAAGCAAAAGGAACAACATCTCAAATAAGAACATAACCAGACCACCGGTTTTCTCACTTGTTCTAGAAACGAATTCTTGGAACAAAGAGTGCGGCAGACGGGCTATAATACCAACTAAAATGATAAATGAAATACCATTTCCAACACCTTTATCTGTAATTCTTTCACCTAGCCATAAGATAAACATACTTCCCGCAGCCAAAATGATCGTAGATGAGATCGTGAACCAAATACCACCCGGTAAAGCAGCGCCGGCAGCCTTAAGCTGAACGCTTAAATTCACCAAGTAAGTAGGACCTTGGAATAACAAGATCGCTATCGTCAAGTAACGAGTCCACTGATTGATTTTTCTACGGCCACTCTCACCCTCTCTCTGCAATTTTTGGAAAGAAGGAACTGCGATGGCTAACAACTGCATAACAATTGAAGCGGAGATATATGGCATGATTCCCAACGCAAAAATAGATGCGTTAGAAAAGGCTCCACCTGAGAACATATCCAACAGTGCAAGCAATCCGCCTCTTGTCTGCTCCTGTAAAGCGGTCAACGCTTTGGGATCGATACCCGGAAGCACTACATACGTACCAAAACGGTATATAGCCACCAATAAAAGAGTGGTGAGGATCCGATTTCTCAGATCCTCAATCTTCCAGATATTCTTGATTGTTTCAACAGCTCTCATGACTTAGAGTTTAACAACTGTTCCACCTGCGGCTTGGATAGCTGCCTCTGCGCTCTTAGAGAAAGCGTGAGCCTCAACCTCTAACTTAGCGGTCAAGCTACCGTTACCAAGAATTTTAACCACTTGAGAAGAAGAGATGAAACCAGCCTCCATCAATTCATTAATACCAATCTTAGTCAATTGCTTAGCCTCTGCCATTTGTTGCAAAGTATCGATATTAATAGCTTTATATTCTACACGGTTAATATTCTTGAAACCGAATTTAGGCAAACGTCTTTGAATAGGCATCTGACCACCTTCGAAACCAATCTTGTTCTTGTAACCAGAT
This sequence comes from Parabacteroides sp. CH2-D42-20, assembly GCF_003670185.1. Classification (NCBI taxonomy): domain Bacteria; kingdom Pseudomonadati; phylum Bacteroidota; class Bacteroidia; order Bacteroidales; family Tannerellaceae; genus Parabacteroides; species Parabacteroides sp. CH2-D42-20. The sequence continues at coordinate 244,793 of NZ_RAYG01000002.1, forward strand.
CTAGACTTGGCACCTTTATGACCTCTTGTTGAAGTTCCGCCTAATCCTGAACCCGGACCACGTCCGATTCTTTTTCTGGTCTTGGTAGATCCTTCAGCCGGTTTTAAATTTGATAAATTCATATCGTATAATTTATTTTTTCAACCAATTATTACTTTTCTACAGAAACCAAATGTTTCACTTTCTCAACCATACCTAAGATCGCCGGATTAGCTTCATGCTCTACAATCTGGTTCATCTTTCTCAGCCCTAGTGCGTCAAGCGTTCTCTTTTGGTCTTTCGGGCATTTAATTCTACTTTTAACTTGCTTTACTTTAATAGTCGCCATAAACTTATCCTCCCTAATTAACCTCTAAATACTTTTTCAACAGCAACACCTCTGTTCTGAGCAACATCGAACGGGCTTCTCAACTCACCTAGCGCAGCGATAGTAGCTTTCACCAAGTTATGAGGGTTGGAAGAACCTTTAGATTTTGCCAAAACGTCTGTAATACCTACGCTCTCCAATACGGCACGCATAGCACCACCAGCCTTAACACCGGTACCGTGAGATGCCGGTCTAATCAGCACTTGAGCACCACCGAATTTAGCTAATTGTTCGTGAGGGATCGTACCTTTGTGTACCGGAACCTTGATCAAGTTCTTCTTAGCTGCTTCTACACCTTTAGCGATAGCTGTCGTTACCTCACCGGCTTTACCTAATCCCCAGCCAACGATACCATCCTCGTTTCCTACTACAACGATAGCAGCAAAACTGAATGTACGTCCACCTTTTGTAACCTTAGTTACACGGTTGATTGCAACCAGTCTGTCCTTCAACTCTAAGTCGTTGGTCGATTTAACTCTATTATTTGCCATCTTCATTAAAATTTAAGGCCGCCGTTACGTGCAGCATCTGCTAATTCTTTAATTCTCCCGTGATACAGGTAACCATTACGGTCGAAAACCACTGTCTGAACGCCAGCTTCCTGAGCGCCTTTAGCGATTAATTCACCAACCTTAGCAGCGATCTCCTTTTTCGGAGCCTTAACATCTAATTTCAAAGATGAAGCAGCGGCTAAAGTCTTGCCTGTAGTATCATCTATCACCTGTGCGTAGATTTGCTTGTTGCTTCTAAACACAGTCAGGCGCGGACGCTCAGTAGTTCCTGAGATTTTGCCGCGTACGCCTGCTTTTATTTTTAATCTTCTTTCTAGCTTCGTTGTCATGATAATTTCAGTTTACGTAGATTACTTACCTGCTGACTTACCAGACTTTCTGCGAATCTCTTCACCCACGAACTTAATACCCTTACCTTTATACGGTTCAGGCATTCTGAATGAACGGATCTTCGCACAAATCTGACCTAATAATTGTTTGTCAGCCGATTCAAGGATAATAAGAGGGTTCTTATTTCTCTCAGACTTCGTCTCAACTTTCACTTCCTTCGGCAACTGCAAATAGATATTGTGAGTATAACCTAAAGAAAGATCCAATAACTGACCTGTATTTGAAACACGGTAACCAACACCTACTAACTCAAGCTCCTTCTTATATCCCTCTGAGCAGCCAACAACCATGTTGTTGATCAAAGAGCGATACAAACCGTGTAACGCACGATGATTCTTATCATCAGTAGGTCTTGTTAAATGGATAACTCCGTCTTCCAAAGTAACGTTAATATCAGGATTCACTTCCTGTACAAGTTCACCTTTAGGGCCTTTAACTGTTACTACATTATCCTTAATTGTAACTGTAACACCAGCCGGTACATGAATTGGTAATTTTCCTATTCTTGACATTCTTCTTCCCTCCTAATTAATAAACGTAACATAATACCTCGCCACCGATCTTCAGATCGCGGGCCTCTTTGTCAGTCATCACACCTTTAGAAGTAGAAAGAACAGCAATACCTAAACCATTCAATACTCTCGGCATTTCTTTGTAACCAGTGTACTTACGCAAACCGGGCGTAGAAACTCTCTCAAGTTTCTTAATCGCATTAACTTTGTTTACTAGGTCATACTTCAAGGCGATCTTGATCGTACCTTGAGGACCATCCTCTACAAACTTAAAATTAAGAATGTAGCCCTTGTCGAAAAGGATCTTAGTGATCTCTTTCTTTAAATTTGACGCCGGCACCTCAACAACTCTGTGCTTCGCTTTGATTGCGTTACGCAATCTTGTCAAATAATCTGCAATAGGATCTGTCATATAAATAATTAATTAAATTGATCCGGCCACCCGGACAATATTTAAACTAAAAAAACTCTTACCAACTTGCTTTCTTTACACCCGGGATTAAACCATTAGATGCCATTTCACGCAATTGGATACGAGAAATACCGAACTGGCGTACATACCCTTTCGGACGTCCTGTAATCTTGCAACGGTTGTGCAAACGTACAGGAGAAGCATTTTTAGGTAAAGCCTGCAAAGCCTCATAGTTACCTTCTGCCTTAAGCTGAGCTCTTTTAGCGGCATACTTAGCAACAAGCTTTGCTCTTTTAACCTCACGGGCCTTCATTGATTCCTTAGCCATAACTACTTAGTCTTTTTTTCCGTTTTTAAAAGGCAATCCAAATTCTCTCAAAAGAGCATAACCTTCTTCGTCTGTTTTCGCAGAGGTCACAAAGGTAATATTCATTCCCAATATTTTGGTAATATTATCGATATTTATTTCAGGAAAAATGATTTGTTCCTGAATACCGAGTGTATAATTGCCTCTTCCGTCTAACTTACTCTCAATTCCCTTGAAGTCGCGGATACGAGGAAGAGCGACACGAACAAGTCTCTCCAAGAACTCGTACATCTGCTCACGACGTAATGTCACCATCACACCGATCGGCATCTTCTTACGCAACTTAAAGTTAGAGATATCCTTTTTAGATACGGTAGCGACAGCTTTTTGACCGGTGATCGTAGACAACTCGCTGATAGCGATATCGATGATCTTCTTGTCAGCCGTAGCCATACCTAATCCCTGATTAATCACGATTTTCTTCAAAACAGGTACCTGCATCACGGATTTGTAACCGAACTCCTTCGTTAAGGCAGGAACAATTCTGTCTTGGTATTCTTTCTTAAGACTGGCAGTATTGCTCATTACTTAATTTCCTCCCCTGATTTTTTAGAATAACGCACTAAAGCACCCTTCTCATTCAACTTACGGCCGATACGTGTAGCTTTACCAGATTTCGGGTCAACCACGTTAAGGTTAGAAAGATGAATAGGAGCTTCCTTCTTTTCGATTCCTCCTTGAGGATTCTTCGCATTAGGCTTGGTATGCTTTGATACCACATTAATACCTTCGACAATCGCACGATTATCTTTTACAAGTACCTGTAAAACACGACCTGTCTTACCTTTGTCCTCGCCGGCATTAACAAATACTATATCGCCTTTTTTGATATGTAATTTACTCATTACTTTAAATTTTACGAGATTAAAGCACTTCAGGTGCAAGTGATACAATTTTCATGTTTGTTGCACGAAGCTCTCTGGCAACCGGACCGAAGATACGGCTACCACGGATATCGCCACCGGCATTCAATAATACGCAAGCGTTATCATCGAAACGGATATAAGAACCATCCGGACGGCGGATCTCTTTCTTAGTACGAACGATGATAGCCTTAGAAACAGCACCCTTCTTAACGTCGCTAGCTGGGATTACGCTTTTGATTGCTACTACGATCACATCACCTACAGTGGCATAACGCTTTCTCGTACCGCCCAAAACACGGATACACAAAGCTTCCTTAGCTCCACTGTTATCTGCTACTACTAGTCTTGATTCTTGTTGTATCATCTTACTTAGCCCTTTCGATTATTTGAACTAATCTCCATCTTTTAGTCTTGCTCAAAGGACGAGTCTCCATAATCTTTACGGTATCGCCAATGTTGCATTCGTTATTTTCGTCGTGAGCATGATATTTCTTCGTCTTACTAACGAACTTTCCATAAATGGGGTGTTTTTCCTTCCATTTAATGGCAACCGTGATGCTTTTATCCATCTTGTTGCTCGTTACCACGCCCGTTCTTTCTTTTCTTAAATTTCTAGTTTCCATCAGGCTCAATTATTTGTTGTTAAGTTCTCTCTGGCGCAATTCTGTTTTCATGCGCGCAATCAATCTGCGTTGCTGTTTAATCTGAGAAGGATTATCCATAGGCGAGATGCTATGGTTAATCTTCTTCTGATCATAGGCCGCAACCTCTGCATCTACTCTCTCTAGCAACTCTTTCGTGCTTAGTTCTCTAATTTCTGCAATCTTCATAACAATTACGCATTTTGATTTTGCATGTCATAATCACGTCTCACAACAAACTTGGTTGTAACCGGAAGTTTTTGTGCGGCAAGGCGCAACGCTTCCTTAGCGATATCAAAGGGAACACCTTCGATCTCGAAAATCAGACGACCCGGAGTAACAGGCGCAACAAATCCCTCGGGATTACCTTTACCTTTACCCATACGAACCTCTGCAGGCTTCTTCGTGATTGGCTTATCCGGGAAGATACGAACCCAAACCTGACCCTGACGTTGCATATAACGTGTAACGGCGATACGGGCAGCCTCGATCTGACGACCGGTAATCCATTTATTCTCTAATGACTTTATTCCAAAAGAACCGAAGGCCAGCTGGTTGCCACGTTGAGCTTCGCCCTTCATGCGACCTTTCTGCTGTCTTCTGAACTTGGTTTTCTTTGGTTGTAACATCTCTACTTAAATTCTAACGTTTAACGATTAGCTCTTTTTCTCTTGAAGTTCTTGTCTCTGTTGCCACCGGCATTGTCGTTTCTACGGCCTGTCTCCTTGGTAGCAGTGAAAGAAGGAGCAAGATCGCGCTTGCCATAAACCTCACCACGGCAGATCCAAACCTTAACACCCAGCAAACCAACTTTTGTCAAGGCCTCAGCCAAAGCATAGTCAATATCTGCTCTAAGAGTGTGCAACGGAGTTCTTCCTTCCTTATACATTTCCGAACGAGCCATTTCAGCGCCATTCAAACGACCAGAGATTTGAATCTTTATACCCTCGGCGCCCATTCTCATGGTAGAGGCGATAGCCATCTTTACCGCGCGACGATATGCGATTTTACCTTCAAGCTGACGTGCGATGTTGTTTGCTACGATAACAGCGTCCAATTCAGGTCTCTTCACCTCGAAGATGTTGATCTGCACTTCTTTATCAGTGATCTTCTTCAACTCTTCCTTCAACTTATCAACTTCCTGACCACCTTTACCGATGATGATACCCGGACGCGACGTACAAACAGTGATCGTGATCAACTTAAGCGTACGTTCAATAACGATACGAGATACACTAGCTTTTGCAAGACGGGCATTCAAATATTTACGGATTTTGCTATCTTCCAGCAAAGTATCCCCGTAATTCTTACCGCCATACCAATTGGAATCCCAACCACGGATAATTCCTAAACGATTACTAATCGGATTAACCTTTTGTCCCATCTACAAATTAATTTTGACTATCGTTTTTACTAAGTGTATCAACAAACAGAGTTACGTGGTTCGAGCGTTTACGAATTCTGTAACCTCTTCCTTGAGGAGCCGGACGCATTCTCTTCAACGTAGTAGCGCAATCAACGCTGATTGAAGATACGCATAACTCTCCTGCTTCTGCTTTACGTTCATTTTTCTGTTCCCAGTTTGCGATTGCTGAACGAAGCAATTTTTCTACTCTTGCTGCAGCTTCCTTGTTAGAAAACTTCAAAACACCAAGCGCACGGAATACTTCCATACCGCGAATCATGTCTGCTACCAAACGCATCTTACGAGGAGAGGTAGGAACATTGTTCAACTTCGCGAAATACATGGTCTTTTGGGCTTCTTTTCTTGCTTCAGCTGATATTCTTTTTCTAGCACCCATTTTATTCGATTCTTTTTATTTTCAGATTCCTGAATTCCTGTTACTACCGATATTATTTCTTCTTGTTACCGGCGTGACCGCGGAAAGTACGTGTCGGTGAGAACTCTCCCAACTTGTGACCTACCATATTCTCGGTTACGAAAACAGGAATAAATTTATTTCCATTATGAACTGCAATAGTATGGCCTACGAAATCAGGCGAAATCATTGAAGCTCTTGCCCATGTCTTAACTACGGCTTTCTTTCCTGACTCATTCATTGCCAGAACTTTCTTCTCAAGCTTTACATTAATATACGGGCCTTTTTTTAGCGAACGACTCATAGTTTACTTAATTAATCAGATTATTTCTTTCTTCTTTCAATAATATACTTTGAAGAATGCTTCTTAGGAGCTCTAGTCTTCAAGCCCTTAGCATATAAGCCATTACGGGATCTAGGATGACCTCCGGAAGAACGACCTTCACCACCACCCATTGGGTGATCAACCGGGTTCATAACAACACCACGGTTACGAGGACGACGACCTAACCATCTAGAGCGACCGGCCTTACCTGATTTTTCAAGAGCATGGTCTGAGTTGCCAACTGCGCCAATTGTAGCCTTACAAGCCGCAAGAATCTTTCTAGTTTCACCAGAAGGCATCTTAATAATCGCATAAGCGCCTTCCTTTGAAGTCAGCTGAGCGAATGCACCTGCGGAACGTACCATTTTGGCACCCTGTCCAGGACGAAGCTCAATATTGTGAATAATAGTACCAACGGGAATATTTGCCATAGGCAAAGTATTACCTACCTCAGGAGCGGCGTCGCTACCTGAAACCACTGTTTGGCCAACTTCCAATCCGTTCGGAGCGATGATATAGCTCTTTGCTCCGTCAGCGTAATACAACAAAGCGATACGAGATGAACGGTTAGGATCATACTCGATAGACTTTACTGTCGCAGGAATGCCATCTTTGTTTCTCTTGAAATCGATAATTCTGTACTTTTGTTTGTGACCACCACCGATATAACGCATTGTCATCTTACCAGTGTTGTTACGTCCACCTGTACTCTTCTTACCTACTACAAGAGACTTCTCTGGTGTACTTGCAGTGATTTTATCAAATGCACCAATAACTTTGTGTCTCTGCCCCGGTGTCGTGGGCTTTAATTTACGTATTCCCATTTCTCTTTTTAGATATTACTAAAGAAATCAATTGTTTCTCCTTCTTTCAACGTTACGATCGCTTTCTTGAAAGCAGCTTGCTTGCCGTTGATGATACCTGATTTTGTATAACGGCTTTTACGCTTTCCAGAGTAGTTGATGGTGTTAACATCAACTACTGTAACACTGTACATGTCCTCTACAGCTTTCTTTATCTCCAATTTGTTGGCATCAGGAGAAACACGAAAACCATAGCGATTCGGAAATTTCTCTGTGATCGCTGTTTGTTTCTCAGTTACTATAGGCTTAATAATAATTCCCATTATTCTACTCCTTATGCTTTAAAATTTTGTTCAACAACAGCGACTGAACTTTCCGTTAAAACCAAATTAACAGCGTTTAACACAGCGTATGTATTTAGTTCAGAAGCAGTTATTACACTTGCCTTCTCTAAATTTCGAGCGGACAAATATACTAAATTATTCTTCTCCGGTAAAACCATAAGTAACTTTTTATCAGCCACTTTCAAGTTTTTAGCAATTGTTATAAATTCTTTAGTCTTAGGAGCTTCCATTGTGAAATCCTCTACGACAACAATCGCATTGTTCTTTGCCTTGTAGCTCAATGCTGACTTACGAGCCAAAGATTTTACTTTCTTGTTCAGCTTGAACTCATAATCACGAGGCTTCGGACCGAATACACGGCCACCACCAACCAACACCGGAGAGTTGATATCACCACGACGTGCGCCACCACCACCTTTCTGACGGATCAGCTTACGTGTACTACCAGATACTTCGCTTCTCTCTTTAGACTTATGCGTTCCCTGACGTTGATTTGCCAAATACTGCTTTACGTCCAAGTAAATAGCATGATCGTTGGGTTCAATGCCGAAGATCGCATCGTTCAAAGTTACCTTTCTTCCGGTATCTTCACCTTTAATATTAAATACGCTCAGTTCCATTACTTTTCAATTAATAAGATTGAACCTTTTGCTCCTGGAACAGATCCCTTTACCAATAAAAGGTTGTGTTCCGGCATTACCTTGATCACTTGAAGATTCTGAACGGTTACACGTTCGTTACCCATCTGGCCGCCCATTCGCATGCCCTTAAATACCTTTGCGGGGTAAGAACAAGCACCGATAGAACCCGGCTTACGAGCACGGTTATGCTGACCGTGAGTAGTCTGACCTACACCACCAAAACCATGACGTTTTACTACACCTTGGAAACCTTTACCCTTTGATGTACCCACTACATCCACGAAACCTGCGTCTTCCAAGAAGTCTACAGTGATCACGTCACCCAACTTGTACTCAGTTTCGAAATTCTTGAACTCGGCCAAGTGTCTTTGAGGTGCTACACCGGCTTTCTTGAAGTGACCCATCTCAGGCTGTGTCGTGTGCTTCTCTTTCTTCTCTTGGAAACCCAACTGTACAGCTTCATAGCCATCTTTCTCCAAAGTCTTGATCTGTGTAACCACACAAGGACCCACTTCGATAACAGTGCATGGAAGATTTTTTCCCTCGGCACTGAAAACGGATGTCATTCCGATTTTTTTTCCTAATAATCCTGGCATTTCACTAATTGTTAAAAACTTACACTTTAATTTCTACTTCTACACCGCTAGGTAATTCTAGCTTCATCAAAGCGTCAACTGTCTTCGCAGTTGAGCTATAGATATCGATTAATCTCTTATAAGAAGAGAGTTCGAACTGCTCACGAGATTTCTTGTTAACGAAAGTAGAGCGGTTCACTGTAAAGATACGTTTGTGCGTAGGAAGAGGTATAGGACCGCTAACGATAGCACCTGTAGCCTTTACCGTCTTTACGATCTTCTCGGCAGACTTGTCTACCAGAGAATAATCGTAAGACTTCAATTTAATTCTGATCTTTTGGCTCATATTTATTATATGTTTCTAAATATTATTTGATCAAATCAACGCGACCTTGCACCTCTGTCAATACTTGCTTAGCGATAGAAGAGGATACTTGAGCGTAGTGTGAGAACTGCATTGAAGATGTAGCGCGACCTGAAGTAATCGTACGCAAAGCTGTCACATAACCGAATGTCTCAGCCAATGGAACCTTAGCCTTCACGATACGGGCTCCCGTACGGCTAGTCTCCATACCCTCAACTTGTCCACGACGCTTGTTCAAGTCACCGATAACGTCACCCATGCTCTCTTCTGGAGTAACAACCTCCATCTGCATGATCGGCTCCATCAATACAGGACCTGCCTTGGCGGAAGCGTTCTTGAACGCTTGGATAGCGGCGATCTCGAATGACAACTGGTCTGAGTCTACCGGGTGGAAAGAACCATCGATCAAAGTCACTTTCAACTTGTCAAGCGGATAACCTGCCAACACACCGTTCTTCATAGCCTTCTCGAAACCTTTCTGTACGGACGGGATGAATTCCTTAGGAATGTTACCACCCTTCACCTCATCGATGAATTGCAAAGTACCCTCGAAGCTCTCGTCTGCCGGCTCCATACGAACGATGATATCTGCGAACTTACCACGACCTCCAGATTGCTTTTTGTAAACCTCGCGAAGCTCAACCGGCTGCGTGATAGCCTCCTTATAAGTAACCTGCGGACGGCCTTGGTTACATTCAACCTTGAACTCACGACGCAAACGGTCGATGATGATATCCAAGTGAAGCTCACCCATACCGCTAATAACGGTCTGACCTGTCTCCTCGTTTGTCTGTACGCGGAAAGTAGGATCCTCCTCGGCCAACTTAGCCAAGCCCATACCCAACTTATCCATGTCTTTCTGAGTCTTAGGCTCTACTGCGATACCGATAACCGGTTCCGGGAATTCCATAGACTCCAATGTGATCGGATGGTTTTCGTCGCAAAGTGTATCACCTGTACGGATATCCTTGAAACCAACACCTGCGCCGATATCACCACAACCAATCACCTCCATCGGGTTCTGCTTGTTAGAGTGCATCTGGAACAAACGTGAGATACGCTCTTTCTTTCCGGAACGAGTGTTCAACACATAAGAACCAGCGTTGATAGAACCTGCGTATACACGGAAGAAGCACAAACGACCTACATACGGGTCGGTAGCGATCTTAAATGCCAACGCCGTCAACGGCTCCTCGAACAAAGGTTTACGAGTGATTATTTTATCAGGATCTGAAGGATCCGTACCCTCGATAGCCGGAGTATCTTCAGGAGAAGGCAAAAACGCGCAAACTGCATCCAATAAAGTCTGTACACCTTTGTTCTTGAAAGAAGAACCACAAGTCATAGGGTTGATCTGCATAGCCAACGTACCCTTGCGGATAGCAACCATGATCTCCTCTTCCGTGATCGTAGAAGGATCATCGAAGTATTTCTCCATGATAGCGTCGTCGCACTCAGCCAAAGCCTCAAGCATCTTGTCGCGCCACTCCTCAGCCTCAGCTTGCAAGTCTGCCGGGATCTCCTCTACGCTATACTCGGCACCCATAGTCTCATCGTGCCAGAAAATAGCCTTCATCTTGATCAAGTCGACAACACCCTTGAAAGTCTCCTCAGCTCCGATAGGGATCTGGATCGGACAAGGATTAGCTCCTAATACGTCCTTCAATTGGCGTACTACCTCATAGTAGTTTGCACCCGAGCGGTCCATCTTGTTAACGTAACCGATACGAGGCACATTATATTTATCAGCCTGACGCCATACAGTCTCAGACTGGGGCTCAACACCACCTACGGCACAGAATGTAGCAACAGCACCATCCAATACACGAAGAGAACGTTCAACCTCAACCGTGAAGTCTACGTGTCCCGGAGTGTCAATCAAGTTGATTTTATAACGGTTGCCCAAATAGTTCCAGAATGTAGTCGTAGCAGCGGAAGTAATCGTGATACCACGCTCCTGCTCCTGCGCCATCCAGTCCATTGTAGCAGTACCATCATGAGTCTCACCGATCTTGTGTGTCAAACCTGTGTAAAACAAGATACGTTCAGAAGTCGTTGTCTTACCAGCGTCAATGTGAGCCATGATACCGATGTTCCTAGTGAACATCAATTGCTTATCGTTGTTTGCCATATTCTTTTTATTGCCTTAAAAAATTAAAATCTGAAGTGAGCGAACGCACGGTTAGCCTCAGCCATACGGTGCATATCTTCTTTTCTTTTGAATGCGCCACCTTGGTTATTGAAAGCATCTACAATCTCTGCAGACAACTTGTCAGCCATAGTCTTACCTCCACGTTTACGTGCGAAGATAATAAGGTTCTTCATAGAAATTGACTCTTTACGATCCGGGCGGATTTCAGTAGGGACTTGGAATGTAGCACCACCTACACGGCGTGACTTAACTTCGACTTGAGGAGTAATGTTATCAAGCGCAGCTTTCCAAATTTCGAGAGCGGACTTTTCCTCGTTAGGCAATTTGCCCTTAACGGTTTCCAAAGCGGAATAGAAAATTTCGAAGGCAGTATTTTTCTTGCCATCATACATCAAATGGTTAACGAATCTCGTAACCTTTACATCACCGAAAACAGGATCCGGAAGGATCTGTCTTTTCTTTGGTTTTGCTTTTCTCATTTTGTTTTCAAAAATTTGTTCTTGTCGTTGGTTGCCTTTAATTTGTCTTCAACGGTTCCGCTGAACCATTTACTCAACCTTATAGCCTATCCAAATAACTCAAACCTGTTTTAATACTTAAATTTAAATCTCAGTTTGAAGGCATGTAATTAATTACTTCTTCTTACCTTTTGCGGCAGCTGCTGCTTGACCCGGTTTCGGACGCTTAGCTCCATATTTGGAACGTCTTTGCGTACGGCCGTTAACACCCGCTGTATCCAACGTACCACGTACGATGTGATAACGCACACCCGGAAGGTCCTTTACACGACCACCACGTACCAATACGATAGAGTGCTCTTGCAAGTTGTGTCCTTCTCCCGGAATATAGGAGTTAACTTCCTTACCATTTGTCAAACGTACTCTCGCTACTTTACGCATTGCAGAGTTAGGTTTCTTCGGAGTCGTAGTGTAAACACGTACGCAAACGCCACGTCTTTGAGGACAAGCGTCCAATGCGGGTGATTTACCCTTCTCCACCAAAGTTTCCCTTCCTTTTCTAACTAATTGCTGAATTGTAGGCATTTCTTTCTTTTTTTAAACTTTGAATGTGTTATTATTATTTATCTAATCTTTTCCTATTTCGAGCCGCAAAGTTACGCATTATTTTCGGACAATCAATAAGTTGTGCCTGTTTTTTTCGTATACTCCGCACTAAAAACGGTGCAAAGGTACATATTTGTTCCCGTTTGGCAAGGTAGGCTCTTGTTGTATTTATTAATATTTAACATTTACTATCTCTATTTACCTCACTGGCACGTAAAGCGACTGGTGGCGGGTGCCGATATCACGCAATTTACCCGCCTCGACGAATTGATGCAGACGGCGGCTGGCCGTACTACTCGTCAGTCCGCAAAGCCGCTGGAAAGCAACACGGGTCATATATTCATGCTCGGCAAAATAGCTTGCGAGCAATTGGTCGATACGATCAGGCTCCAATTGGCGGGAATGGGATTTGTACTTGGCTCGTTCCAGCGTCATCGTCTTCAAGCTATCTTTCAGCTCTACCTCGGGACGGAAAGCCACGGACTTGAAACGGATGGACTCCGCACGTATCTCGTGCGTGGATTGTACGGCAGGGCATTGCAACGTGACTTGCAAATACCCCAACCCATCGATATGTACACGTTTTCCTTCACGCAAATATTCCGCTGTCACCTCGCTTAAAGAGATAAGCACGGCAGCTACGTCTGCCGGCGTGACGGTACATCGACCATGGATACGTTTGGCCAGATCATCCGTATCGATCGTGCCAGATGATACGATACGTGCGTGAAAACGAGGACGCTTCATGCTATCCTTCGATACCGGAGTCTTGTAAAAGTCATATTTTGCTGCCATATATCAAGTATGAGATTAAAAGGTTATTCATAGGAACATCGTATGCTATTAGTCATTTCACAAGGGTGATATGATCTTTTCACCTATGTGAAACGATCGTTTCATGATTGTGATACGTTCTTTTCACATAGGTGAAAAGATTATAGGCACTTAACAAAGGTATTACATTCATACCACCTAAACAAGAGTTCTTCCTAGTATTTTGGACAGATTACTTTTATTTCAAATGATAATATAAATATTTGGAAAACTTCAAGTTAACAACATATATTCGCAGAAGAAAACGGTAAAAATAACCTCTAAAACATAGTATCATGAAAACTGTATTGGATTTTTTAGGCCAGCTATGGCTTCGCTTCTTAAAACCGAACGGGCCAATCACCATACCACACCAAACCGAAGGTAAAGCCAAACGATTTAGCGACAATAACTCAATCCTTCAAAAGAGTCTGGAGACTTTCCTCCAAGAAATCATCGAGTTCCGTTTCAACTTGTTGAGCGAGGAGACTGAATATCGATACAAACGATCAGAAGCGGATCGCTTCTATCCGGTGACGCAACGTGACCTAAATAGCATTTGCATGGAGGCAAGACGGACGGGGATCGATTGCTGGGATCGGGATGTGAATCGTTTCGTATATTCAAAAGAAGTAAAAGAGTATCATCCTTTCCGGCAATATATGGAGCGGTTACCCGAATGGGACGGGAAAGACCGGGTAAGCGATCTGGCACGACGGGTCTCCTCAGAACCGTTATGGGTGGAGGGGTTTCATCGCTGGATGCTCGCCTTGGCCTCGCAATGGATGGGTTCGGACTCATCAACCTCGATGAGTTCGACCGGTTGCCCGACCGTAAAATGGCTTTGCTGAAAAATTGGATGCAGATGGCCGGGATGAACGTACGTAAGGCACACGCCAAGCATTTCCACCCCCTACCCCGCCTAGCCTCATTTATTGGCACTACAAACCAGAAGAACCTATTAAGCGACCCCACGGGAAGCCGCCGTTTCCTATGCGTGGAGGTGCAAAGCAAGATTAATTGCGAAGGTATCGAGCATGATCAAATCTACGCCCAGCTGAAAAACGAGTTACAAAAAGGAGAGCGCCATTGTTTCACCTCCGCAGAGGAGGAGGCGATCATGCGATCGAATGAGGCTTTCTATAAACGTCCGATCGAGGAAGATGTGTTCCACGCCTGCTTCCGGGCCGCATGTCCGGGAGACCTAAATGTACATCCACTATCAGCTGCCTCCATTTTCCAGATATTAAAGGAAAAGAACCCAGCAGCCATGTGCGGTAGCACGGCAAGCAATTTCGGAAAGGTACTGACCGCCCTCCATATAGAGCGTAAACACACCCGCTATGGCAATCTTTATCAAGTAGTGCCGCTCACCCTTCACACGTTTCACAGGATTTAGCTGTAGCACAAGCAAATGCGGCCAATGAAACGTATGTCATCGAAATCATCCCTAGCACTTAAATCTTCTCTCCAGCTCCTCATCTGTCAGCATGGAGATAATCGTCTTTCCATCCGGGGTCAGGTTCGAGTCCGGACAAGAGAATAGGGAGGCGATCAGATGATCCATCTCTTCCGAGGATAAGGATTTGCCGGGACGGATAGCGGCGGCTTTCGCTAAAGACAAGGCGATGGCTTCGCAGATCTTCTCATGCACCTCGCATCCGGTCTCGATCGCCCGGTCCACGATATCCTTTACCAAATTTACCGGATCAAGGTTTTCTATGCCGGCGGGCAAGCCATTGATCGCGTAATTGTCATTTCCCAGATTGCTCAGATCAAAGCCGACGAAGCGCAAATCCTCCAATAAGGAAGGCAGTACAGCCGCCTCGGCAGCGGTAAACTCTACGATCTCCGGGAATAAGACTTGTTGGGATACACCTTGTTGCTGACGGATATTCGACAGGTATTGGTCAAACAAGATACGCACATGCGCACGATGCTGGTCAATAATCGCCAGACCCGATTTCAAGGATGTCACGATATATCGCCCTTTATATTGATAGCAAGGATTGCTTACCTCCGCAAACAGGTTTTCCGGGTTCGAAGCCTCGGCCGGCAATTCCTCTATCGGGGCATCCTCGAAACTCTCGGACTCCAGTTGGGCAGCCACTCGATCGTTCTCAAACCCTTGATATAATTTAGACCAATCGAATTCCGGTTTTTTATAGGAAGTAGTGTCAAACGGATTATAACTGGAATCCACTTGCACTTTCGGGGCCTTATAAGTACTAGGCTCACTTTTCTTGACCGGGTTGTAAACAGGAATATCGATCGCATCCTCCACATCGAAATCAATCGTAGGGATAGCGCTCGATTTAGCCAACGCCTCCCGGGTAGCGGCCATCAAGATCTGCCAGATCGGTTGCTCGTTCTCAAACTTAATCTCCGTCTTTGTCGGATGGATATTGACATCGATCGAGGAGGGATCCAACGTGAAATAAACAAAATAATTCGGCATATCCCCGGCAGGAATCAATTGCTCATAGGCCTGCATGATCGCCTTATGGAAATAAGGATGCTTCATATAACGACCATTCACAAAAAAGAACTGCAATGCCCCTCGCTTCTTCGCCGAGTCCGGACGCCCCACGAAACCGGAAATAGTCACCATGGAACTTTGGGCATCCAGAGAGAGCAACTTCTGGTTTAAACTCTTACCATATATATTAATGATGCGCTGACGTAACCCAGACTCGGGCAGATTGAATATCTCCGCGTCATTATGATAAAGAGACATACCCACCTGCGGATTCACCAAGGCGATTCGCTCGAACTCATTGATGATATTCCGGAATTCCGTCTCATTCGACTTCAAGAATTTCCGGCGGGCGGGAACATTAAAGAAAAGATTCTTTACCGAGAAGATACTTCCCTCGTTACAAGCCTCCGGCTCGATACTCTCCAAATTGGAACCCGCGATGGATAGGCAAGTGCCAAGCTCGGTCCCTCTAGCCCGGGTACGCAACTCTATATGGGCGACAGCGGCGATAGAGGCCAATGCCTCACCTCGGAAACCCATCGTATGCAAAGAGAATAAATCCTCGGCCGTAGAAATCTTAGAAGTAGCGTGCCGCTCAAAAGCCATGCGAGCATCCGTCTCAGACATACCTTTCCCGTCATCGATCACCTGTATCAATGTCTTACCCGCATCCTTAATGTTCACTTGGATATTGGAAGCGCCAGCGTCCACCGCATTCTCGACCAACTCTTTAACGACAGAGGCCGGACGTTGAATCACCTCTCCCGCCGCGATTTGATTGGCGATATGGTCCGGAAGTAAATGAATGATATCGCTCATTACCAGAACAAATACCAAAAGAAAGCAGCCAAGACCGCCAAGGCCACCGCCAGTTTCACATTCTTATACCTACGAGCCCGGGAATCCTCGCCTCGCCCCACGCTTTTCTTCAGATGCGAGGTACCTTCAATGAAAGTTCCCTTGATATGCGGCTTATATTCCTCCAACGGCTCCTCTACACCCATTTCACGTTTGACCTTGCTTATACGTTCCTCCAAGGCTTCCTTATGAGGGTCCCAATAAATAGGCTTATGATCAAATTGACGCGGCTTGCGCATGTTATAAAACGAGAAAAGTGCCATAGCTTTACCTATTAATTATGAATACGACGCTAATGTACGAATTTATTGCTTCTTTTCGGAGCATCTTGAGCTTTTCTTTTCACGACCTGATAAATATCATCCTTATCTTTTGGACGGATATAATCAAACCAATAAAAGTCTTTCAAGTATTTCTGGTCGGGCTTCAAATCAGGAATAGGGGTCATCGTACCTGTTGGAGTCGGCCAGATTTTCAGTTTATCCAACTTATTGTCTTTTAGCCAGATCGTAAGGAAACCGCTCTTGGTCTCGTTCATGCCGACCATCGAGCCGTCCTTCTCCAATGGGAAGAAAATCGATTCGGCGTTGCCCGACACATCGATCTGATTCACGACCTGTCCCTCGAAATAAGCCTTCAAGTCATTTCCCTTTAATTGATTGAACGCGGTAGAATCGATTTGCTGTATCGCGAAAGCGAATTGCTTCACGTGAGCGAAATCGATCGAGCTATCATTCATAAATATCAAGATCGTATCCCCATAGATCTGATACTGTTCATTCCAAACGATAGGGTCCGTATACATATATAATATAGAGTCTCTTGTATTAAACTGCATCGAATCGCAAACACCTTGCATATCCGTCCGATAGAAACGGACGCCATAATAAGCTTTTACTTCCCGGTAAAGGGAGTCCACCGTAGTCATCTTCAAGGTATCACCATGCAGAAACAATGTATCCCCTTGGCTGAATTCCAAGAAACGGGCGCTATCCGTAGCGAAAGCATACTCGGTCTTCTCATTGTAAAAGCCATATTGGCCTTCCAGCATGACATGCTGCGCCGTGTCTTGCAGACTCATATTACCGAACGCTTCCCCAAAACCCAGTTCCCGGTTGTAGGCGATAGAGTCGCCCGTCAAGATACGGTCGCCGGAAACCACCTGAGAACGATCCAATAGCAAAGAGGTATTATTCACGGTATCGTACCAACCTCTGGAAGAATAGATCGTGCCGCTATCCGACACGATAATGGATGGTCCGAGGATCGTGGCGATCTTCGAGTCCGTATTATAATGCAAGGTATCGGAATACAACGTGAATTGCTCATTCTCCAGACGGACGCTATCATTGAAGATAGCCAATTTCGTACTAGGCGAATATTGCCCGTAAAAAGAAGAGAGCTGATTCAAGGAATCGACAATCAGACCTCCGTCGAAATAATATCCGATATCCGGGATTCGCTCATAGTTCAAGCTATCCGTAAACAGGGTAACCTGCCCATTCTCCATGCGGACATTCTCCCGCAAATAAGCGATCTGGGTATTTCCATCGTAAAACAGGTAATTTCCATACACGAACAAGGTATCCCCTTGTTCCATCCGGACATTACTAAACGCTTCCAAGGAATTGGTCTGCTCAAAGAAATATGCGCTATCGCAATACATATACGAACTATCATGGCGAAAACAAACATCACCATTCAGTACTTGAGCCTCGGCGTTCCTCTCCTTATCGAACGAAAGCGTATTCGCATGCTCCAAAAAGACCTTCGTCTTCTTGGGAGCGACACTATCTTTGGCGGCTACCACCGTGCTATCTTGCGTTTGCGCAAATACGCCAACCGATAAAGCACACGATAAGAGCGCTAGAAATAACCTGTTAATTAGTCTCATTCCTTAATCCAACCCGGATATTTGAAATCACAATTCCTCCAACCGTCACTAATACGCACGTAGGTTGATTTTTGTTTCTTCGTGATCCAGTCGTTCAATAATTCCTCACGTTTCTTAGCCTCTACGATCGCTTTCAAAGCTTGGAAGTCATCGGCCAAATTCGCCTTATGTCCTTCCGTCCGAGCTTTCAGCTTAACAATAGCTACTACCTCTTTCTGCTTGTTCGTCAACATGGTAAAAGGCTTGGAGATCTCTCCGACTTTCATGCCATATACCACCTTACCGATTTCCTGCGGAAGTTCTTGCATCTCGAACTTAGGGGTTCCCATATTGCTGCTCTCGTAATCTTGGTTTACCATCAAACCTTTATTATTACGTGTATCCTTGTCGTAAGAGACGAATGTGGCGGCTTCCTCGAACGTAAATTTATTCGCTTGCAAATCATTGTACAATGAATCCAGACGAGTGGTAGCATCCGCCAACTCCTTATCGGAAACCTTCGGTTTCAATAAGATATGGCGGCAGTTGATACGGTCTCCACGCTTCTCGATCAATTGGATGATATGGTAACCATACTCCGTCTGTACGATCTGGGAGACACGTTTCGGGTCTTTCAAGTTGAACGCGACGTTCGCGAACTCCGGCAACAGCTGTGTCTTGCTCATGAAACCCAGCTCACCACCTCGAGACGCCGAACCCGGATCTTCCGAGTACAAACGAGCCAACGTAGAGAATTCCATCTTACCGGAATTGACCTGCTCCGTGAAATCACGTAAGCGGGCCTTGATAGCGTCTGTTTCCTCAAACGGAATCTTCGGTTCCAAGGTAACGATTTGCACCTCCACCGTCGTAGGGATATTCGGCAAGCTATCCTGAGACAACTGGCTGAAATATTTACGCACCTCGGAAGGTGTCAGCTTGATCTCGCCGATCAATTGCTGCTGCATCTGTTGCACGACCTGCTGCTCCCGCATCGCCTCTTTCCGCTCGTCCTTGATCTGGGAAAATTTCTTACCGAAATACTCCTCCAATTTCTCGCGAGACCCGATTTGGTTCACAGCCATGTTCATCCATTGATCCACGCTCTGGATCACTTGGTTCTCGTTCACGGTAATACTATCGATCTTTGCTTGATTCAGATATAGTTTCTGTATCGCCATCTGCTCCGGGATCACGCAATACGGGTCGCCATCCAAACGGACCCCCTCGTTTTGATTATACAAACGCTGCGTCTCAATATCCGAACGTAAAATAGCGTCATCTCCTACCACCCACACAATTTCATCGATCACATTGTCTTGCGCCATTACAATGCAAGAACAACAGGCAAGAAAGAATACACTTAAAATCTTTTTCATCATGTCTACCCATTTATAAAATTAGAGATCACGGCTCGGAATGGAATTCCACGTCACCGCTCCGGATCGCATCGTTATATAACTCGTCTTCAAATTTTTTCAAGAATTCAACTTTTCGTTGGTTGACCAGCATTTCCGTGACGTGCGGACTGGCATAATCATATGGCTCCACACTGCCGGAAGGTAAATATTCCTTGATATTCAACAGATAACAATAACTGCTATCCGCCACCTCAACATACTTATTCGCCTTCAGAAACGCATTCGGATTCGACACATGGATCGGTATATTATCCATTACCTCATCGAAATCAACCCATTTGTCGTAAAAGTACTCATAAATCGTGGCATTTTGCACACTATACTTCTCAATTTTTTCTAAAGAGGCCACATCTGTGGATTTGTACCACTTTTTGACGTCGGTAAGTCCCGGGGCATCAACCGGGATTTTCAAGAATAATCCCTTGATCAAGCCTTTATCCAAGATAAACTTTTTCTGGTTTTCCTCGTAATAGTTTAATTTATCACTTTCCCGGATATCAGTTTTCAGCTTCTCCTCCACCAATCGTTCCTGATAACGGTAACGAACCAAGGAACGCCTGTACTCCTCTACCAATTTATCGACCTCCTCTTTCTCATCCCCCAAGTTACGCAAAGCCACATCGTACACCAATACATCCTTTACCCATTTCTTGGTAAAGCCCTCGGCCAGCAACAGACTATCTGCGGAGGAAATCCCCCGGGGTATTAGCTTATTCACCTCCGAACGATTTAGGGTACGTCCTTTCACGCTAACCAAGACATCCGTAGTATCAACTGGCTGAGAACCTTTACAGGCACCCAACAACACAACGAACGTTAGGAACATGAAGACTATCCTCATATCTATCTTTATTTTATTTCTTTAGTTTCTTCAATAATTTCCAGTTGACAGTCACCGGATATTTTTTATTCAAATCCGCAATCCACTTCGCTTCCAACACCTTCTGCTGGGCGGAGGGTTTGCTCCAGATCTCTCGGTTGCTGACCTCAAACAACAGAATCCCATCCCGGTACTCCTGCATCAAATGAGGGATCTCCGGATGTTTTGTCTCCAGATTCTTACGCTCGGCGGTCGTTACGATATCGCGGATAAACAAATCATAGATCTCTTGCATAAAATCACCCGCATACGTTTTTGTCGAGAACGGACAACGTTGGATATAATAAGCGAACTCCGCTTGCGGGAAATCCTTTCCATCCAATTGCATAAGCGTCTTGTTCATATCCTTCGCTTTCTCATAAAACGCCTCGTCCGTGGGGAAACAATCATTACATAACGCTTGCAGCTCCGCATAGGCTTCCGGATAGAAAACGTATCCGTATTCTTTTTTCATACGATCATCGAAAGCTTTATATAACTCGAAGTTACGTTCACCCTGCCCCATACGTCTCGACAAAGCTTTTTCCTCTTCCTCAAACGAAGGGCGTCCCTTCTTATCGATCAACTTAATGATATGGTAACCAAAACGAGTTTCCACCACCCCGGATAAATCACCCGGCTTGCTCAACGCAAAAGCGGCTTGCTCAAAAGGCTGGACCATCTCGCCTACCCCAAACCAAGGTAATCCCCCCCCCTTCTTAGCGGAAGCCGCATCCCCCGAATACTCTTTCGCCAACTCACCGAAATCCGCACCCTCTTGTACTTGCTTATAGATAGCTTGCGCTTTTGCCAGAAAAGCCGATGAGTCCTGAATAGCGGAATCTTTCGGGAAGGCGATCAAGATATGAGCGACATGTACCCGCCCCGGATTGGGTTTACGACTATGGACTTTTATCAAATGAAATCCTAATTTCGTGCGAACCGGTTCAGACACCACGCCAATCGGCAAGGAATAGGCGGCATCCTCAAACACTTTTAGGGATTGCATCGGGAGCAAGCAACGTACATATTCGCAAGCGACATGCTCCTTATCCTTCTCGGCCAAAGCTTTTCCGACTGTTTCCATATCCTCTCCTTTCTGGAGACGTTCGTATACTCGCATGGCTTCTTGATATACAGCTACCGTATCTTTGGAGACCGTCTTCTCCGGCAAACGGAATAAGATGTGGGTCAACTCTACCGAGTGATCCCCACGGTCATATACCGCACGGGCAGCCGCTTTCTCACCCTCCTTATCCGACATATAGCTATCGATCAACTGAGCCCGGTATCCATCCAGCTCACTTTTGAATGAGGATGTCTGGTCGATCCCTAAAGATTCCGCCTCCGCTACTTTTAGCTTAAAATTTTTAAATAGCTCGACATAGTTTTTGACGGACTTTGTATTCGATAAATCCACCTCTCCATTCTTCTCCGCGATAAAAATAAATTCAGATAAAGGCACTTGTTTTCCAGCGACCGTCATAACGACCGAATCGGATGCGGTTTGAGCGTTAACTGTCACACAAGCGAATACCCCTAATGAAATAAGTAACTTTTTCATCAAAAATTCTTTTACCATAGCACGAATATACATTACAAAAATAACACTAATCTAACGGAGAGCCGACAAGAAAAGTATGCTATCCCATTAAATTAGTGTTTTTTATAAAACGTAAAACTTGTATTACTATTCACCGCGGCTATAATTCGGAGCCTCTTGCGTGATCGCTACGTCATGCGGATGGCTCTCTTGCACACCTGCGTTGGTGATTCGAGTAAAACGAGCTTTATGCAACTCCTCGATATTATGAGCCCCGCAATAACCCATTCCCGCACGTAAACCACCTACCATTTGGTAAATGACCTCATACAAAGAACCCTTAAACGGAACACGGGCAGCGATTCCCTCCGGAACCAGCTTCTTCACGTCGTCCTCCACATCTTGGAAATACCGATCCTTGGACCCCTTTTGCATAGCTTCCAACGACCCCATTCCACGGTAAGACTTAAACTTTCGGCCATTGAAGATAATCGTATCGCCCGGCGACTCCTCTACACCCGCCAACAGAGATCCCATCATCACGGAAGATCCACCAGCGGCGATCGCCTTCACGATATCACCGGAGTAACGCAAGCCACCGTCGGCGATCAAAGGCACACCAGTTCCTTCCAACGCCTTCGCCACATCGTAAATAGCCGACAACTGGGGAACACCCACACCAGCGATCACACGAGTTGTACAAATCGAACCCGGACCGATACCTACCTTCACGGCGTCCGCCCCGGCTTCCACTAAATATTTAGCAGCCTCGCCCGTAGCGATATTACCGACCACACAATCAATATGCGGATATTGCGCCTTAATCTGTTTCAAGACATCCACCACACCTTTTGAGTGACCATGTGCCGTGTCGATCACCAAAGCATCCACCCCGGCATCCACCAAAGCGGCTACACGCTCGAAGGTATTGAACGTAACGCCTACACCGGCAGCTACACGCAAACGACCTTTCGAATCCTTGCAAGCCTTCGGTTTATCTTTCGCTTTCGTTATATCTTTATAGGTAATCAAGCCGATCAACTTATTATGGCTATCGACCACCGGTAACTTCTCGATCTTATGTTCCTGAAGGATCTGAGCGGCGGCCTCCATATCCGTAGATTGTCCGGTTACGACCAAATTCTCTTTCGTCATCACCTCGTCGATAGAACGGTTCATGTCCTTCTCGAAACGCAAGTCACGGTTTGTCACGATACCTACCAAATACCCGCCTTCATCCACCACGGGAATACCGCCAATCTTATATTCAGCCATCATTGCCAAGGCATCCGCCACACGCTTGCCCTTCGTGATAGTCACCGGATCATAGATCATTCCATTCTCCGCACGTTTAACGGTCTGGACCTGCTTTGCCTGCTCGGCGATCGTCATGTTTTTATGAATCACACCAATACCTCCCTCACGGGCGATAGCGATAGCCAACTTGGCCTCGGTAACCGTATCCATAGCGGCCGACACCATCGGTATATTCAATGTGATATTACGTGAAAACTTTGTCGTGAGATCGACATTACGAGGAAGAACTTCCGAATAAGCTGGGATTAACAATACATCGTCAAACGTTAACCCATCCATAACTACCCTGTCTGCAATAAATGACATAGAACTTATGCTTTAAAAATTATTGCGCGCAAATATACGACTTTTCACGCAATAAATCGATACGGGAGAAATTAAAAATTCGATTCGGAAGAAAATAAACTTTCATCCGAACGAAAACAAAATTCCTTCCGAAGGAAAAATAAATCTCTTTCGGAAGGAACAATAAGCTTCTTTATTTGTTTTTTCTTTAGAGTGGAACCGGGCCACCCTCCCATTAGTTTGCCATTTCAGACAAGAACTTGATACGGACCAAGCGAATCTCCTCTTCCGTATAGTCACCGCCTAATTCCTCGATGGCGTCTTCCAGACCGTCGGTCTCCGAATCCTTGAAATACTCGTAAATATCCTCGATATGATCCTCATCCATCACATCATTCAAGAAATAATCGATATTGATACGTGTACCGGAATATACGATCGCCTCGATCTCATCCAAAAGCTCGGTGAACTCAAGTCCGTTAGTCAACGCGATCTCGTCCAGCGCCACCTTACGGTCGATCCGCTGAATGATTGAGACCTTCAACTTGGACTTATTAGCGACCGTACGTACGCGCAAATCCTCCGGACGCTCAATCTCGTTCTCCTCTACATGTTTCTTGATCAACTCAATGAACTCCTTGCCATAACGTTTCGCCTTACCAGCGCCCACTCCCGGGATATTCTGCAACTCGTCCAACGTGATCGGATAAGTAGTAGCCATAGCCTCCAAAGAGGGATCTTGGAAAATCACGAAAGGCGGAACTTCCAACCGCTTGGATAATTTCTTACGCAAATCCTTCATCATGGAATAAAGAACCGGGTCTACCGCACAAGAGGCGCCCCCACGAACCGGAACTTCCTCTTCCTCTTCCTCGAATTCATTGTCCTCGGTAATCTTGAACGATACCGGCTTCTTCATGAACTCCTTACCTTTTTCCGTGATTTTCAGCAAACCATAATTCTCAATATCCTTCGCTAAATAGCCAGCGATTAAAGCCTGACGAATAACGGCGTTCCAAGTTTTATCATCCTCGTCCTGTCCGGAACCGAAGACCTCTAATTCATTGTGCTTGTAATTTTGGATTTCGGAGGTTTCGTTACCTACCAAAATATTTACGATATAATCTGCCTTAAACTTTTCTTTCAACGTACTGATAACCTCCAGTACCGCACTTAACAATTCCTTCGCTTCCACCTGCTTCTTTGGGTTCAAACAATTATCACAATTACCACAATTATCTTCCAGGTATTCCTCACCGAAATAATGCAATAGCACTTTTCTCCGGCAGACGGAAGTCTCGGCATAGGCTGCAGTCTCTAAAAGCAACTGTTTGCCGATTTCCTGTTCGGCCACGGGCTTTCCTTGCATGAATTTCTCCAATTTTTGCAAGTCCTTATAAGCATAGAAAGCGATACATTGGCCTTCTCCGCCATCCCTACCGGCACGACCGGTTTCCTGGTAATAACCTTCTAGGCTCTTCGGGATATCGTAATGAATCACATAACGGACATCCGGCTTGTCGATACCCATACCGAAAGCGATCGTAGCCACGATCACATCCGCCTGTTCCATCAGGAAGGCATCCTGATTGGCGGAACGTACTTGCGAATCCATTCCCGCATGGTAAGGCAACGCCTTTATCCCGTTAGCTTTCAAGATGTCGGCAAATTCCTCCACCTTTTTACGGCTCAAACAATATACGATACCCGATTTACCCTCGTTGGCTTTAATATACTTAATGATCTCGCGGTCTATATTCGTTCCTTTCGGACGAACCTCATAATACAAATTAGAGCGGTTGAAGGATGATTTAAAGACTGTAGCGTCTATCATACCCAGATTCTTCTGGATATCGTGCTGCACCTTAGGTGTAGCGGTAGCGGTCAGAGCGATTAACGGACGTTTACCGATCTCATTGATAATCGGACGGATTCTTCGATATTCCGGACGGAAATCATGTCCCCATTCCGAGATACAATGCGCCTCGTCCACCGCATAGAAAGAGATCTTTACCTGACGCAGAAAATCCACGTTCTCTTCCTTGGTCAAGGACTCCGGTGCTACATACAGCAACTTGGTACGTCCTGATAATATATCCGATTTCACCTGGTCGATAGCCGACTTATTCAAAGAGGAATTGATAAAATGGGCGACCCCATCTTCCTCACTGAAATTCCGCATCGCGTCCACCTGATTCTTCATCAAAGCGATCAACGGAGATATCACGATCGCGGTTCCTTCCATTAGTATGGATGGTAATTGATAACAAAGAGATTTACCTCCCCCCGTCGGCATTAATACAAAAGTATCCTTCCCGGCCAGCACGTTCTCAATAATAGCCTTCTGGTTCCCCTTAAAGGTACCGAAGCCAAAGTGCCGATTTAGCTCTTCTGTTAAATGATCCTTCTTTGCCATACTTCGTATTATTTATAGTAAACCGCCTACGTTTACGCGACCTGTAAACGGTTCACGTCCGATTTTTCAAATTTCTCTTTCGCATACTCCAACGTTACATGGAGTTCCTTTACTTTTTGAGATGGCATACTGTACATAGCGTCCATCATCACGGCTTCTACGATTGAACGTAACCCACGGGCACCCAGCTTAAACTCAAGCGCCTTATCCACGATAAACTCATAGACTTTCTCATCGAACGTCAGCTTAATGCCATCCATCTCGAACAATTTGACGTATTGCTTGATAATGGAGTTCTTCGGCTCGGTCAAGATGTTACGAAGCGTATCACGATCCAGCGGATTCAGATACGTGAGGATAGGTAAACGACCGATAATCTCCGGGATCAAGCCAAACGACTTCAAATCAGTCGGGGTGATGTATTTCAGTAAATTATTCCGGTCTACGGTAGCCGTATCCAAACTAGCCGAATAACCGACCACACGGGTATTTAAGCGTTGAGCGATCTTCTTTTCGATTCCATCGAAAGCACCACCGCAAACGAACAGGATATTCTTCGTATCCACCGCAATCATCTTTTGCTCCGGATGCTTACGTCCCCCCTGAGGAGGCACATTCACGATCGATCCTTCTAGAAGTTTCAGCAAACCTTGCTGTACACCCTCACCGCTGACATCCCGAGTGATAGACGGATTATCGCTCTTACGTGCGATCTTATCGATCTCATCGATGAAGACAATACCCCGTTGGGCCGCCTCCACATCATAATCCGCCGCTTGCAATAGCCGGGTCAAGATACTCTCGATATCCTCCCCCACGTAACCTGCCTCGGTAAGTACCGTAGCGTCCACGATAGCGAACGGGACATGCAATAACTTAGCGATCGTACGGGCTAACAAAGTCTTGCCCGTACCGGTAGCGCCCACCATGATAATATTAGATTTCTCTATCTCCACATCGTCGGCGGTAACCTTTTGAAGTAAACGCTTGTAATGGTTGTATACCGATACCGACAGATAACGCTTCGCATCATCCTGCCCGATCACGTACTGATCCAAGAAAGTCTTGATATCTTCCGGTTTAGGCAGATCTTTCTGCTTCAAACCAAAAGAAGTTTTCTTACCTCCTGTCTGCTCCTTTACGATCTCATACGCCTGCCGGGCACAATCATCGCAAATACAACCAGAGATCCCATTGATAAGCAAATTAACATCACGGCTACTCCTGCCGCAAAACGTACATGTATCGCCTGTTGTTTTGGCCATAGTTTCTTATTGTTGTTTTTGTTATTTACGTGTTAAAACATCGTCGATCATGCCATACTTTTTCGCTTCCTCCGCGGTCATCCAGAAATCACGGTCGCCATCGCGCTCGATCTCCTCATAGGGTCTACCTGAATGATCCGAGATTATGGTGTACAGTTCTTTCTTAACCTTCAAGATCTCGCGAGCGGTAATCTCGATGTCTGAAGCCTGTCCTTGTACGCCGCCAAGCGGTTGATGGATCATTACACGGGAGTGCTTCAAGCCGAAACGTTTTCCCTTGGTTCCCGCCACCAATAAGACAGACGCCATAGAGGCGGCCATACCCGTACAAATCGTAGATACGTCGCTGGAGATAAACTGCATCGTGTCGTAAATGCCGTAGCCCGCATATACAGAGCCACCCGGCGAATTGATATAAATAGAGATATCCTTTCCGGGATCACTGGAATCCAGATACAACAACTGCGCTTGAATCACGTTAGCGGTATAATCATCCACTTGCGTGCCCAAGAAAATAATACGGTCCATCATCAACCGAGAGAAGACATCCATTTGAGCGACATTCAGCTGTCGTTCCTCTATAATTGTCGGGGAGATATAGCTACTGGAGATGTTCATATAACTATCCAGAGCCGTACCACTCATACCTAAATGCTTTGTAGCATACTTTCTAAAATCTTCCATATTTTCTCCTATCTTTTATTTACCGAGAAGACGTAAAAAGGGATTTCCCTCTGTGACTTAACGGAAAAACAAAGTTATAAATAAATTTCTGAAAGAAACAATTTATTTCGCTATCCGCTAAGATATTTTTAGAGAGAAATCCCTTTTTTGATATAAAACAACCTCCTAAGAGGCCGAGTAAAGATCTTTTTATTCAAAAAGTTTGTTGAACTCGTCAGCGGTTACCTCCTTAACATCAAGTTCCACTTGCTCTTTCAACCAAGCAGCCAATTTCTCCTCAACCGCACGGTCGATGATGTTCTGAAGTGTTTGCTTATTTTTCAACATGTCTTTTGCGTAATTGTCAAGTACATCCTCGGGTACAGACAACATACCGTATTGAGCGAACTGAGCCTTAGCCACACGTTTAGCGAAGTTCTCGACGTCAGCGTCCTCAACCTTCAAGCCGTTCTTCTTAACCAAGCTCTCCTTGATCAACTGATATTTCAAATCCTGAAGGATCTGAGGGAAGTCCTCGTCGATCTTCTCTTTCGTATTCTTCTCGTTAGCGGCAAGCAACCAGCGTTTCAATAAATCGTCAGCGAAATTCAACTCGCCAGCTCTCTCAACCAACATATCACGAGTGTCCGTCAAGAACTTAAAGTCACTCTGAGGAGCGAATTGCTCAGCCAAAGCTTCCTTGATCTTGTTCTTGAACTCTTCCTCGCTAGTAACCACGTTCTCGCCAAATACCTTGTCGAACAACTCTTGGTTCATCTCAGCGTCTTTATGACGGGTGATCTCCTTGATCTCGAAGCTGAAGTCGCCTGTAGTCTCAGCCACTTTCTCCTTATCGATCTTCAAGAAAGAAGCGATCTCTGCCTCAGCACCCTCGTAAGCCTTATTCGGGTTGAATACCACTACGGCATTTACTTTAGCACCGATAAACTTAGCTTTTTCTTCCTCATCCTTGATATACATAGGCATCAAGACAGCGTCCTCCACAACGATACCACCTTCTTTCGGGGCACCATTCTCAAGCTCGGCTACCGTACCTTTTACCATATCTTTTTCTTCAACCTCGTCTACCTTGTCGTAAGAACCGAAGTTTGAGCGATAAGCGTTTACTTGGTTATTTAGCATTTCCTCATCGATAGCGACTTGATAGAACGGAAGTTTATCGTTCTTGCTCAACTCGATATTGATCTCCGGAGCCAAAGCCACGTCAAAACAGAATTCGAAATCCTCTTCCTTATCGAAATCCAACGGCTTTTGCTCAGTCTCGTTAGGCATCGGCTCGCCTAAGATATGCAAATCGTTCTCACGGATATACTTGAACAGATTCTCAGAAACTAATTTGTTTATCTCCTCTACCAGCACGTGCTTTCCGTACATTTTTTTAACCATGCCCATAGGAACCATGCCCTTACGGAAACCCGGTACATTGGCTTTCTGACGAAGGCTACGCAGGCTCTTGTCTACCTGATCAGCATAGTCAGCTTTCACTATTTCTAATTTCACGATACCGCTTACGGCATCATTGTTTTTAAGCGAAACGTTCATTCTGAATGATTTATTTAATTAATAGTCGTATCGAATTTTAGGTCGCAAAATTAGACTTATTCTTTTAATCGTGCAAATTTTGATCTGTTTTTATTCTTTTGTTTATATTTGGCGGCAATTATTTACCCTTTGAATGAATCATTATGAGAATAAAAGGAATATATGCTACCCGTCCGGCGATAATCCAACTTTTGATCCTCCTGCTATTCTTATTGGCTGGAGCCGTTTTATCATCTATTATATCCACGGGCTTATTACTCGCGACCCACGGTTTACAGGCTGATATAACCCAAGACGCTAATTTAATGAGGCTCATTCAGTTCATCTCGGCGATCTGTACCTTTTTGCTACCATCTATCGCCATGGCTTGGATATGTAGTGACAATCCCCGCCATTATCTATCAGTCAAGAAAATCACAGACGGCAGGATCTGGATTCTCACCTTAGTTTGCATGTTCTTATTTTCTCCGGTTATCAATTTGCTAGGATTGCTCAACAAGCAGATGGAGTTACCCGCGTTTATGGCTCCTATCGAGGAATGGATGCGGGCGCAAGAAACCCTCGCCGAACAACTGACGACGATCCTGTTATCCAGCGATAGCGTTTGGGTAATCCTGGCCAACCTTATCGTTATCGCCGTTACGGCCGGGATAACCGAGGAGTTCCTGTTCAGAGGAGCCTTGCAACGAGTGATCGGGAAATGGACCTCCAACCCTCATACGATCATATGGGTCGCCGCCATACTATTTAGCGCCTTCCATTTACAATTTTACGGATTCTTGCCCCGGATGATACTCGGAGCCTATTTCGGCTATCTACTCTATTGGAGCAAGAGCATCTGGATACCGGTGTTCGCCCACTTTGTCAATAATGCTTTCGCCGTAATAGGGATGTCGGACAGTCGTCTCAAGGATAACGAGTTTATCACAGGCGATATTCCCGCCGAGCATCTTTTGGACTTTTGTCTTATCGCCGCCTTATCTTTCCTGCTGTTCATGCTGGTAAACAGGCGATTGAAACGGCTGCTATAAGTCTTTCTTACGCAGCACGAAGTCTTTTCCCAAATATTTCTCGCGCACGATCTCGTTCTCAGCTAGTTGTTCGGCGGTTCCTTGGAAAAGGACTTTTCCCTCAAACAGGAGATAGGCCCGGTCACAAATACTCAATGTCTCGTACACATTGTGGTCGGTAATCAAGATTCCGATATTCTTATGTTTCAAGCGAGCCACGATTGTCTGGATATCTTGTACGGCGATCGGGTCTACACCGGCGAAAGGCTCATCCAACATAATGAACTTCGGGTCGATCGCCAGACAGCGGGCGATTTCCGCACGACGACGCTCTCCACCCGAAAGCTGGTCTCCCAAGTTTTTACGAACCTTATTCAAACCGAACTCAGAAATCAGGCTTTCCAGTTTCTCTTTTTGGTACTCAACGCTACGTCCCGTCATCTCCAAGACCGAGCGGATATTATCTTCCACCGTCATTTTCCGGAAAATCGAAGCCTCTTGCGCCAGATAACCAATGCCGTTGCGAGCCCGCTTATAGACCGGGAATTTCGTAATCTCCATGTCATTCAAGAAGATCTTACCCTCGTTAGGAGTGACCAAACCTACTGTCATATAAAAGGTGGTCGTCTTTCCCGCTCCGTTCGGACCAAGCAAACCAACGATCTCCCCTTGTTTCACGTTAATCGATACATGATTCACGACCGTACGCATCCTATATTTCTTTACCAAGTCCTCCGTACGGAGCACCATTCGTTGTTCGTCTGACATAAGCTACTTAAAAATTTAACGCGAATGTACGTGATAATCCGCAGATCTACATCACATACATTCGCAAAAAAGCGATAAGAGAATTTAATAACTCCACTCAGCTTGCCACTCGATCACGGGTTGCTCCCCCTCGAATCGGATAGGAAGCCAGATATAACGCCCGTCTATAGCGTTCTCCGGAGTCCAACGATCTCCCATATAAATAAAGCGATCCGCATGGCCGGGTATTACATACCGGAAAATTCACTACGCATAATCAAAGTATTATGACCATCAAGCTTAGAGCTGTATAGAAAATTTTTCAATCAATTCCTCTTTCGTATAATTCATAACCTCATTTAAAGAATGATAGGCTTTCATTTTTTGTGTTTCAGAATAAAAACTTCCATTAATATCTCTTGGATGCGATAAATGAAAAAGGCAACCAGAAGAACGATAAATTCTGAACCCAAATCCTAGCCAACGATAATGTCGCTCTCCATCCTCTAACCCCCAACCATAAAAATCCTCATTTTCCATGCCTGAAAAAACATACTTTTCTCTTTTTACAAAAACAGCACCTCCAACTGCACCAATTATACCTTCAAAAGTATAAAGCAATTTCATTTTTCCCTTGTTCGCTAATAAGAAATCTATATCATGATTAATAAAATAATGTTTTCTTAAGATGAAAGAGGTATCTAAAAATTCTCCATCATAAGGATATGCAACATCATAATCATTTATCCTAATAGATTCAACCGCCATTACCATTTGTTCATAAGGAATAATAATATCGGCATCCCATATAGAGACTATATTAGTAGTAGCCTTCTTTATTAATAAATTCAAATACTTTGTTTTATGATAAATAGGATCATCAGTTTGCACAAACATATAATCGATATCTTCTCCCAATAAAAATTGAATGATTCCATTAGGATATGGAGCAGCTTCTAACACCATTATATGAGTCTCAAATTGTCTTTTTATAAACCTAACAGTCAACAATAAATTTTCAAGTCGAATCAAAGAATCGATCCTAACAGGAATTAAGAAAGTAACGTCTAAAAAATTTCTTTTCATACACAGAAGCCTATTTATCTAACATTTCATTTGAAAAAAGAAGCAAATCAACTCCCAAGAATCCATTTAGCAACCCTCTATGAATCCGATAAAACGAAGGGACATCCTGCAGGTCCTTCCAAGCAGGAGATGTTTTAATCTTATCAACAATCTGATTTTCATCATAAACAAAGCTATATAAAGGATATTTTTTATCAATCAATTTCAACAAGACAAATAGCAAAGAATACCCATTAGTAACAAATATATTCTTAATATTTATTTCTCTTTCAATTAAATATTTAACATCCACACTGCGTTTTATCTGATCAACATACTGAATAAAATCCGTATCCTTTAAAAACGGCTTAATAGTCAACATTCCCCATAACAAATATAAGCGATTCATATGCAATAAAGGAATTCGAGTTATCAACCTCATTTTCCATTCGTTAAGAATATGAAAAATCCTTGAAGTATAGATTCCTTTTTCTAACAAACCTGCAAAAACAAAAAACAACAAAGGCAGTTGATAATAATAGACAGAAAACTTATCATAATCATCGAAGAAGTTTTCATCGACATTCTCAAACAAGCAGTCAACTAAATAAGCTATTACATCTTTAAAAACAGATTGATCCTGTTCATTAGAAATCTCCTCTAAACGTATATTAAAATAGTAAATATAGCCTAAGATATCTTTAACAGGAATAATACTTTTGTTTTCATGAAACATTAAATATTTATAAATCACGTCATCCACATCGACTAATAGCTCATTCAAATTTGCTTCAATATATTTTTTCCTCACTAAAAAGATTAATCCTAAAGCAATTCCAGCTAATCCATCTTCCACATTCAAAGATTCAACAGAAGAAATTTTCGTTAACACATCATCCAAGACTTTATCTCCTATCACTCTATATTGATCCGTTTTCACTAATCGTTCCATTTGGTAAAAATAGATACAAACTCCCATTTTCCCATAAGTCAATCCTAACGGAAAATCGCCATCCAACGAAGATATTAATTTATTTATCAACTGTTTATTTAGCATATATCACTACAATTAATCTACATCTACATCAACATCACAAAACTCAACTAAATCCTCTACATCATATTTACTCGGTAATAAATATCCATTAAAAAACAAAGTAGGGGTAGCCTTTACATCTACAAACTTTGCGAAATTTTTTTGATCTTTGATATTCTTCCACCAACATTCATCATTAATATCAAATAAATATTTTCCATTCATTATATCTTGCCTCTTCTTGTCATCAGAAGAAAACCAATCATCTAAGAAAGCATCAAATTTTGAAGAATTTAGACTTTGGTTCATGGCCATAAAAAGAGCAATACTCTTTTCCAAAGTCTGATTATATGTTACAAAAATATATTGAATATTATACTTCACTCTAGCATTCATCATCATCGCCTTTAAGTTAGAATGCATTTCTCCACAAGATTTACAATAAGGATTTGAAATAACAGTAATTGTATTTTTAGACTCAAAATCTCCCCAAGAAATACCAAGACGTTTATCAATCACATATTTCCTCGATGATTTCAACAAACTTCTAAATATATCCTCATCAGATTTCAACTGTTTAAATCGCCTAGACACTTCCTCTAATTTAGAAGATTTCATAAAAATAGGCAGTAATAAATGAACAGAAAACAAAGGTATAAGATATATGCATAATACGGATATCAAATCTCCATACCTAAAATCCGGCATCCTAATCAATCCAAAAACAAGATTATTAACAAACAGCAACCACAAAGAAAAAACCACCAGCAAACATAAAAAGCACCATTCCTTTGCTTCATATTTTTGATAATATACGCTCCAAAAAGTAAACAATAATGAGCACACAGAAATAACTGACAAATAAGCATAGAGATTCGTAAAACAAAAAATCAACCATAAATTGGAAATATAGAAACTTATCCCAATTTCACTCCATGCTATATACCCAAATAATCTAGATGCATCTGATTTCAAGATATGATTACAATCTTTTCCTCCTCCAAATAAAGGACAAAGACTATCTATATATCCACTAGAAGAATCTATTTGATTATCAATAAGCAACCAGCACACACAAAAACCCATTATATTCAAGAGCAAAGAGAAAACCAATCCGCACTCACTAAACAATCCATTTTCAATACCACAAAACAACAAAAACAAAAACAACAATGCCCCTAAAAGACATTTTTCAAATATTTCCAAGAACGAAGCCTTCCTATTTTCACTATAATTAGGTTCTCCTGATTTTTCGTTAAGCTCACTTATAAGAACGACTCCCGACCAATTTTCAATAAATTCATCATAACTTATCGTTTTTTTCTTTTTTGATATCAGCAAATCTATTTTCTCGGTATCCTTTTCAAGCACAATTCCAAAGCCGTCTTTCATCTCAACGACAAAAGGAGGATCTATTTTAGACAACGACGATTTTGATCTATCAAGTAACAATCCTTCATTATCCACTTGATATTTATCCAACAAAGAAGACAATCCATATAGATTATTTTTATTCGGATTAGATTCACACAATTCCTTTGCATACTTTTTTGTGTATTTCACACCCAAAAATTTCAAATATCGTATAAATATATCATCCATAATCATCAAACTTACTTAGTAACAAAACAAACAGTCCCTCTTATTGAATCTTAAACAATCTGTTGTATCAATGCTTAAAATGAAGTAACATCAATATATCATTATCTTCTTCGCTTGAGACAGAAACAATTTCTTTCAACCTGCCGCTCAAACGACCGGCCTCAAGAGCTTCCTTCAATTTTGGTAGCGAAAGCATCACATGCCCCACATGCGCATTTCTTGTCCGTTGAATAATTTCAGGAGTTATTGGAATGATCTCTCCCTCAAAATCTTTCATCATAACCTTTTGACGAAAAAAAGTATTTGTCTTTGAATCAAACAGCAAGGCTACAGAAGGAAGAGGTGGGGTCTTTTCTACTTTCAATGTTACTTTTTCAAAAAATTGATAGCCTCCAGCTTCCACATAAGCATTTAGATAGTTCTTTGTTTCCATATCCTTCACAGATGGATTATGTACCCATATTGGATTCAACTTCTCTTTTTTTGAAAAAAGGAATAATGTATCTATTTCTGGATTGGACAACAAAAAGCCATCTTTGTTTGAAACTATCCGATAAAGTGGCCCACCAATTTTCATTGTTCTCTCACCCATCTGAAAAGTAGCAGTCATATCTACCGAAAAATCTTTTGGCACGGTTATATACTCAATGACACTTCCATCCACCTTGGATATACGAACGAACGGCTCCATATAAGTATCAGCATTAGTATTCGCTAAATCCGCATAAGTTCCGGCTGCTCGTTCATAATTATCCGCTAACAAAATTGAGCGATCATCATACTCTACAGCTTCATACACCCACGCATCATTAGGCAAATTTAAAGTTCTAATAAAAGTACCTGCTTTACTATATATTTTAATTTTATTTTTCTCTACGACATAAAGCTCATCTTTCTTCTCGTCTACAAAGGCACTAATAACACTCATGTAATCATCTGGGCCTAATCCCTTATGATTAAAACAAGAAATAAGATTTCCTCTCAAATCAAACAAATGAAAATCGCCTGTTGGGAAATCAAATATTACGATCGTATTTTTAGAAATATGAAGTGGTCTACCACGAAAAGCAGTATCATCCTTATCTATTTTAAAAAACACATAAGAGACATCAGCTATATCTTCCAACAAAAACTCTTTTTCAATACAATTTGCTTGAGAATTAAATTGGACTAATTCTATATTCTTTTCAGACTTACTACAAGAAAAGAAAATCATCAATAACAAAAAAAATTTTTTCATAATATTTTAATTTAAGAAAAGAAAACAAAGCTGGATAGATCAAACAAAACTCTATCCAGCTTCACCCTACAAATTTTACACATTACATGCAATAAGCATTTGACCCATAAAGTTGCGTACACCAAACCTCACATGAACCACCACAAGTAGAAGTCCACATACCATCAGAATAACAGCACTTAGATGTACCACCTGAGATCTCTTTCATCTCTTGTTTCTTAAGGATTCTAGCTCCTTCGATCTTGAATGATTTAATAGTCTTCATAATAATCAGATTAATCAAAAGTTTTACAAAAAAAAGAAAAAGAAACAACATAAACCAACATTTACATATAAAACATGTTAACATACAGCATCATTTAAAACTCTCATCTCAAAATAACAGATGATACATCTTATATGACTAACATGACACATCTTACATGAACAAGATGATACATCTTACACCGATAAGATGCATCATGTGACCTCTCCTAGAAAACGTTTGCTGAACCAGCATTGCATGCAAAAACACTTAAGCCGACTGTCTCTTACTAATTCGTGAAATAACAAATAAAACCAATCTTGTTTCTAAGATGTTATATGGTTATTAGTGGATTTTACGCTATCTTTGCAAATTGAAATCAGAAATTTATCAAGACAAGATAAAAATGAATAAAGCATTACACAGAATGGGTGAGTATACCCTACTGATGATGAAGAGTATAACACTTCCAGACCGGTGGAGTATGTTCTTTAAGCAATTGATCAAAGAGATATACAAGCTAGGCGTGGATTCTCTTTGGATTGTCATAATCATCTCGGTCTTTATCGGTACGGTTATCGCCATCCAGATCTCCTTGAATATCAGTTCCCCCTTGATTCCTAAGTTTACGATCGGCTATACCACCCGTGAGATTATCTTGCTGGAATTCTCTTCCTCTATCATGGCACTCATCCTAGCGGGTAAAGTAGGCAGTAATATCGCCTCCGAGATCGGGACCATGCGAGTCACCGAGCAGATAGACGCCATGGAAATCATGGGTGTTAATTCCGCCAATTTCCTGATCCTTCCGAAAATGCTCGGTTTGATGATCTTTATTCCAGTATTGGTTATCTTCAGTATGTTCACCGGTATCATGGGCGGCATATTCGCCAGTTACTCAACGAGTACGGGAATGACTCCTTCCTCGTTCGAGTACGGTTTGCAATTCTACTTCAACGAGTTTTACATTTGGTATTCTATTATCAAATCCGTAGTATATGCGTTCATCATCTCATCCATCGCCGCCTATTTTGGCTATAACGTAAAGGGAGGCGCTTTAGAGGTAGGTAAGGCTAGTACGAATGCCGTAGTCATGAGTAGCATCATGATTTTGCTTGCCGACGTAATATTAACCCATTTAA
The DNA here is from genome assembly GCF_003670185.1 of Parabacteroides sp. CH2-D42-20. Classification (NCBI taxonomy): domain Bacteria; kingdom Pseudomonadati; phylum Bacteroidota; class Bacteroidia; order Bacteroidales; family Tannerellaceae; genus Parabacteroides; species Parabacteroides sp. CH2-D42-20. The sequence continues at coordinate 282,389 of NZ_RAYG01000002.1, forward strand.
TGCTTACTTAAAAATGATCGAAGTTAAAAATCTAACGAAGTCTTTCGATGGACGTGCCGTCTTGAAAGATATAAGTACGACGTTCGAGGATGGCAAGACAAATCTGATCATCGGACGAAGCGGTTCGGGTAAAACGGTAATGATCAAGAATATCATTGGGTTAATGAAGCCAGACACCGGACAGATATTATATGACGGCAGAGACTTAATCACGATGAACAAGCATGAGTTAAATATGCTACGCCGGGAAATGGGTATGTTGTTCCAAGGTTCCGCTTTATTCGATAGCATGACGGTATTGGAAAACGTAATGTTTCCCTTAGACATGTTCTCAAAAGACTCAACGAAAGAGCGCAGGAAACGTGCGGAATTTTGTTTGGAACGTGTAAACCTGTCCGAGGCCGGGCATCTATATCCTTCCGAGATCAGTGGAGGTATGATGAAACGTGCCGCCATCGCAAGAGCGATCTCCTTGAATCCTAAATATCTGTTCTGCGATGAGCCGAACTCCGGACTAGACCCCAAGACTTCTTTATTGATCGATGATTTGATTCACGACATTACGATAGAGTACAATATGACGACCGTTATCAATACCCACGACATGAACTCCGTGATGAATATTGGTGATAATATCATCTTTATCAAGGAAGGCGTGAAGGAATGGCAAGGGACAAAAGAACAGGTAATCACCTCCAATAACCAAGCGTTGAACGATTTCATCTTTGCGTCCGACCTGTTCAGGAAAGTAAAAGAAGTAGAAATGCTCCAAGAGGAAGGGTAAGTTAACATACTTGGCAAAGTATCTTAACTTCATCGGCTAAGTATCTTAACTTAAATGGCAAAGTATCTTAACATACTTCGCCATTTAAGCCAGCTTACTTTTTCCACTTATTTTTTATAGACCAAACACGTCCTTGATCTTATCTGCATAATCCAATTTCTCCCATGTGAATAACTCCACATCACAAGTAACCGGCTTCTGCAAATAACGGGAAGAGAATGTCTTCGTCACCGTCTGGGGTTTGCGTCCCATATGACCATAAGAAGCGGTCTCGAAATAAATCGGGTTACGCAATTTCAAACGCTCCTCGATCGCTTTCGGACGCATATCGAAGATATCCCAGATCTTAGCGGCGATCTCTCCGTCCGTCATATTCACCTTCGCACGGCCAAAAGTATTCACGAAAATATTCATCGGTTTAGCCACACCGATCGCATAAGACACCTGTACCAGCATCTCATCCGCCACACCGGCGGCAACCATATTCTTAGCGATATGACGAGCGGCATAAGCAGCCGAACGGTCTACCTTAGAAGGGTCCTTTCCAGAGAAAGCACCACCGCCATGAGCACCTTTGCCACCGTATGTATCCACGATAATCTTACGGCCGGTCAAACCGGTATCACCGTGAGGACCACCGATCACGAACTTACCGGTCGGGTTCACATGATAAATGATATTATCATTAAACAAAGCCTGTACATGAGCCGGATATTGAGCCTTCACACGAGGTATCAATATCTTCTTCACGTCTAAGGCGATCCTCTTTTGCATAGCCTCATCCGCTTCCTTCTGTGAAATACCTTTCGGACCGATAAACTCATCATGCTGCGTGGATACCACAATCGTATCGATACGCAATGGCTTACCGTTATCATCATATTCAATCGTAACCTGACTCTTAGCGTCCGGACGCAAATAAGGCATCAAATCCGGTTCTTCCTTACGGATCTTCGCCAATTCCCATAATAAACTATGAGATAAGTCCAACGCCAAAGGCATATAATTCTCAGTCTCATTAGTAGCATAACCGAACATCATACCTTGGTCGCCGGCACCCTGCTCATAGGGATCCGCACGCTCTACGCCACGGTTGATGTCGCCACTCTGCTCATGGATAGAAGAGAACACACCACATGACTTCGCTTCAAACTGGTACTCGCTTTTCGTGTAACCAATCTTCTCGATCACGCCACGTGCCACTTCCTGCACATCCACATACGCACTTGATTTAACTTCTCCAGCCAAGACAACCTGTCCGGTTGTAACAAGGGTTTCGCAAGCAACTTTCGAATTCTTGTCATACGCCAAGAACTCATCCAGCAAAGCATCCGATATTTGATCGGCTACTTTATCGGGGTGCCCTTCAGACACCGATTCGGAGGTGAATAAATAACTCATCGTTTTAAATTGAAAAGATTACTAATCTATGACTGAATTGAACTTGGAAGGATTTTTCTGCCGGACGGCAACGAAAAGGATATGTTTTTAGCATTTTTTCCCGTGGTTGCAAGCAATACAAATCTATCCACGTCAATTCATTCGCAAAGATACGCAATAATTGAGAATTGAAAGTTGAAAATTGAAAATTATTTCTTCTTTTTGGAATTACGTAAGGCTTTTTTATATTTAAAACCGGCCTTCCATTTCGCTGAATCAGAGCCATGTGTCCCTTTCAAGAAATCAGAGAACTTGATTTTCTTACCATTCGAATCTTCCGCTTCGCCTTTCGCTTTCTTGAAGACGATCCCTTGCGTCATCGCTTTATTAATTTCTTTATTCATAACTCAAATCTCGTAGTTCATAATTAAAACTTATAATTCGGATAAAAGTTCACGCATCGTCTTGCCAAACACAGGATGTTTCACCAACGGAGCTACTTCTGCCAACGGTTCCATAACAAACGACCGTTTGTGCATCAGAGGGTGCGGTAGCGTCAGCCGCTCCGTATGCAGGATTTGCTCATCCACCATTAACAGATCGATATCGATGATACGGTCATGATACGCACCGTCACTTTTTTCGATACGTCCCATCTCGATCTCGATCAAACGGGTAGCGTCTAATAATTCCATAGGGGAAAGTTCCGTCGTCATAACGATCACGGCGTTCAAGAAAGTGTTGTCCGATTCAAATCCCCAAGGCTCCGTCTCATACATATCAGAAAGGGCAAGAACATCTCCCACCCTTTCAGCCAACAGCGCCGCCGCTGTCACCAAATTTCCTCGTTTATTACCTACGTTCGTACCTAATCCAAGGTAAGCTGTCGCCATAGAAACCGGATTAAAGGATTAGCATAGCGTCGCCGTAAGCACCGAAACGATATTTCTCTTTCAAAGCGATATCGTAAGCGTCCATGATCAACTCATAACCACCGAAAGAAGCTGTCATCATCAATAATGTAGACAACGGCATGTGGAAATTTGTCACCATGCTGGTAGCCACGCTGAAATCATACGGAGGGAAGATAAACTTATTCGTCCAGCCCTCGAACTCTTTCAGATGACCATCCGTACTTACGGCCGTCTCGATCGCACGCATCACGGAAGTTCCGACCGCACAAACCTTGTGCCCCTCATCCTTTCCCTTGTTCACGATATCCACTACATCGGCATTTACGACCATTTGCTCAGAATCCATTTTATGCTTTGTCAAATCTTCCACGTCGATCTCACGGAAATTACCCAAGCCCGAATGCAATGTCAAGAAAGCGAACTGGCAATCCTTGATCTCCAAACGTTTCATCAACTCACGGCTAAAATGCAATCCCGCGGCAGGAGCCACAACCGCACCTTCTTCCGCGGCGAAAATATTCTGATAACGATCCTCGTCTTCCGGTTCCACCTCACGTTCGATATACTTAGGCAGCGGAGTCTCGCCCAAGGCATACAAAGCCTTCTTAAACTCGTCGTGGTTCCCGTCATATAAGAAACGGAGCGTACGACCACGCGAAGTCGTATTATCAATTACCTCTGCGACCATGGAATCATCCTCGCCAAAGTATAACTTATTACCGATACGGATCTTACGAGCCGGATCCACCAATACGTCCCACAAACGTAAGTCCTCGTTCAGCTCGCGCAACAAGAACACCTCGATACGCGCCCCTGTTTTCTCCTTGTTACCGTACAAGCGAGCGGGGAAAACTTTCGTGTTATTAAAGATAAACACGTCACCTTTTCCATAATAGTCTAGAATATCCTTGAATTCGCGGTGCTCGATCTCACCCGTATCACGATGAACGACCATCAACCTCGACTCATCTCTGTTCTTCGCCGGATGTAAAGCGATTAATTCCGACGGTAAGTTAAATTTGAATTTCGAAAGCTTCATAATGCACTCTATTTATTTTTCTTCTTCTATTTTTACCACATTCTGCTCTAAGAAATCATCGATCTCCTCCGGAGACATACACATATCCAAGGTTACCTCTCCGATGCGAGTCCGTTCCAAGCCAATCAAATGAGCGCCGGAATCCAAGGCCTTCCCGATATCACGAGCCAACGCACGAATATAGGTACCTTTGCTACATACCACCCGTATCTTTATAACAGGCAAATCACACTCCAGCAACTCCAGTTCGTCTATAACCAATGTCTTGGATTTTAGTTCAACCTCCTCTCCTTTCCGGGCTAGCTCATAAGCACGTTTACCTTCGATTTTGCAAGCGGAGAACACCGGGGGAATCTGTTGGATCGTACCCACGAATGTCTTTAAAACCTCCTCCACGAGCTCACGGGTTATATGTTCCGTGGGATACACGGCGTCTATCTCTTTCTCCAAATCGAAAGACGGGGTAGTCTCTCCCAACTTCAACGTAGCGATATATTCCTTCGTCTGATATTGAAACTCATCGATCCGCTTCGTAGCCCTTCCGGTACAAACGATCATCACACCTGTAGCCAAGGGATCCAGTGTCCCCGCATGTCCAACTTTAATCTTCTTTACCTTCAGTTTCCGACTTAGCTTATAGCGAAATTTATTAACTAGGTCAAAAGAAGTCCACGTTAGTGGTTTATTAAAATATAAAATCTCTCCAGCTATAAAATCCATTCTTTATTTCAGTAATGTACAAGCAATTGTCACCAATCCCGCGATCGCGCAATAGATAGCGAAATAAATCAGTTTCCCCTTTTTCACGATGTTGATCATCCATTTACAGGCCACGCAACCGGAAACAAAAGCGGCCACGAAACCTACCGCTAATGATAACGCGGGAATGCTCCCGGCCACATCTTCACCTTTCACCATCTTCATCACATCCAACAACGCCTCTCCCAAGATCGGAGGTATTACCATCAAGAAAGAAAACTGGGCCAGTTTCGCCTTATTATTTCCCAATAACAAACCGGTAGCGATCGTTGATCCGGAACGTGACAAACCCGGCATCACGGCGCAAGCCTGAGCCAGACCGATAATAAAAGCGTCTTTCATCGAGATCGACTCTTTCTGGCGTGGTTTGGCATAATACGAAAATGCCAGCAAAGCCGCCGTCAATAGCAGCATACAACCAACGACCAATAAACCCGATCCAAAGATTTGTTCTACCGTATCTTTAAAGAATACCCCAACGATCCCGATCGGAATCATGGAAATCAAGATATTGATCACATACTTCGTCTCCGCGTTCATCTGAAATTTAAACAAACCACGGAATATCCAATCGATTTCCTTCCATAAAACCACTAACGTACTGAATACGGTCGCCACATGCACGACGATCGTAAACGCGAGATTCTCCTCTCCCTCTATACCAAACAAAGCGGAACCAATCGCTAAATGACCGCTACTGCTCACCGGCAGATATTCGGTCAATCCCTGTACAATACCCAGTATCAAGGCCTCAAACCAACTCATTCTGTTACTTCTTTATCTTTGCTATTCTTCAAGATTCCAAAAATCATCATCACGAAACCAATAACCGTAACCACCGGAGCTACCACGATACGGCGGGCGCTGAATATATCGGGATTGAACGTATTATCCCCGGAACCTCCACCACTCATCAATATGAAACCAAGCACGATGCAGGCAACCGCTACCGCAATCAGTATAAAATTCTCTTTTCCGAAAGCAAAATCTCTTTTAGCCATCTTTCTCAACTCTTTATTATTCGTACATTAAATATAATACAACTTATCGCCCCCCATCCGCAAATATTTATTCACGGCAAAAATGGTCGCGATCACGGACAAGACAATACCTAAAGCAAACACTGCCACATAAACCAATAATAATGTTTGCATATCCAATATCTGGATAAAACCTTTCAATTCATTTTGCAAATAATATAACGCTCCGGTTAGCATCAATATTGCCAAGATAGAGGCGAAAATGCCACTTACTATGTTATATTTCACAAAAGGCCTACGTATAAAGCCGGAAGTAGCCCCCACTAGCTTCATCGTATGAATTAAGAATCGTTTGGAATAAATCAACAGGCGGATCGTATTACTGATCAACACGAACGAGATAATCATCAGTACCGCAGCCAAGGTTAGCAAGATCAAGCCCAACCGCTTCATATTATTATGGACCATCTCCATCATATCCTTTCGGTAAAGCAGCTCCGAGACCGACGTATAGTTTCTAATCTTCTTCTCTATCACTTGGAGGCTATCGGGGTTGGCGTACTCCGAATGCAGTTTCACCTCAATCGAGGCCTGTAAAGGGTTAAAGCCTAAGAAGGTTTCCGGATTCTCGCCCAGTTCTTCTTCCAACTCTTTCGCGGCTTGCTCTTTCGATATATACTCGGTTGATTTTATAAAAGGAAGAGCATCCAAGCTCTTCTGCATTTTCTTTACCTCAGTTTCTTTTTGGTTATCTTTCAGCACGATGGAGAAAGATAAGTTCTCTTTCACATAAACGGAGAGTTTATTACCCAACATCCCTATCAATAGAATGAGTCCTAGCAAGAATAGTACCAAGGAGATACTAATAACAGACGTAAGCCGGGAGTTAAAGAAAGAAACAGAACTAACTTTTTTATTTTCAGCCATCAGACTCTCACTTATTAACGTTAAATAAATTAAGGAGATGCGTACAGAGAACACACCTCCCAATTTTCTTGCAAAAGAACGAATAAAATAAGTAAGCCGAAAGGGTTTTAGAATATTTAACCTCTACAACTCTAACAAAGGCTATTCGTACATATACAATATATAGATTATTTCTGATTGAATACCAAGTCCAACCCTTGACTTCTATAGAATCCGAAACGGGTATCACTTGAAATAAGCGGTAGATGTTCCGTTATGGCATGCGCAATAATTACGTGGTCTGAGGGATCTTTGTGTCCCTGCGCCTCATTGATCTCCATATGCGCATACGTTTGCATATGTTCTTTTTTCAATGGCAATATTTTCACATGTTTCCGGTTCTTGGATAATAGCTGCGACATCTTTACTTAAGCATTCCACATCCGTAGATAAATAAACGAAAATATTGGTATCTATAAGATATCTCATGCCTTACAATAAGAATTGAGGATCATTTACAATCAAAGATCCTTTAAGCCTCATTGCTGCTTCCCATGTCTTACTTACCTTTCTTTTTCCAGTCTTCGCCACAGTTGTTTTAGTTTTGGCATTTTCTTCCTTTTTCTTTTCTTCATTTTTTTCCATAAGGCTTTCTGTTTTAATTTTCTATGATACAAAGATAACGTTTTATTTAATTATATCAGAACAAAAACAGATAAAGTAAAGCTTATAGGATAAAAAAGAAGACCGCCGGAACTGAGTATTCCTAGCGGCCTTCCCCAACATTAAAGACTCAAGGGTTAGTTTCTTAAAATAAGGTTGTTAGCGAACGTTTACTTTCACTGTTATACGCTTGCCATTCTCGTTGATCTCTATCAGATAGATTCCTGTCGATACCGGGATGCGGGTAGTTCCGATAATTGAGTCGCCATACAGGCTAACTCCAGTCACCGCTATGATACGGATCGAGATTGGACGGGCCGGATGAACGGTTATCGCACCTCGCTCGCAATAGATTTGATGATCGTTGATGATTTGCTCGATACCTACCGTGCCGGAGACAGTTACCACACAAGACGCCGTCTTGTTGCCGTCATCGGTAGCCACGGTAATCTTGCAGGTACCGATCTTCAGCGCGGTAACGACACCATCCGCGTCAACAGTAGCCACCGTCTCGTCGCTGCTGCTCCAAGAGACAGTTTTCATCGTAGCGTTATTAGGGGTAACTTTCGCTTGCAAGGCAAAAGATTCACCTACGGCCAATGCCTTGGACGTGATATTCAAAGAAACTCCCGTAACAGCCACATCTGTTCCCGGAGGTGTAGAAACCGGCTTGAACTCTGCCATAATAGCCAAGGACTTATCGACTTCAATCTCTACAGGCGAAGTCGTATACTTCTCTTCGCCTATTTGAATAACGGCCAATTCATAATCCGGATTGGCTTCCGCCTCAATGATTAGCTTAGTCGCTTTCGCCACAGCGGTTCCACTCGTTATCTCGGTCTTCTCACCCTCACCCTTCAACATATAGACTTTCAAAGAACCATTTTCCGGTTGAGCGAACGTGACAACTAACGCATCCGAACTTTTCACCGTAACCTCCGCTTCCGTAGTCGCATCCTCATAATTCGGATCATACGACGTGAAGATCACTTCCTTTTTCTGGCTATTGCCGGGTTTCAATATAGCTGACGCATCAGCCCATTCAAATTTACCGGATATGGTAGTCCCATCGGCACCTTTCGCAACACCACCGGATAATAGGGATTCCGACAAGGACTGACCTTCCGTGATCGTAGATGCGGTAGGAGCCACTACCTTTACGACCTTCGCTTTCTTTATCACTAATTTCTTGGTTGCCTCGAAAGATCGCCAGTTCTCATCCCCGGTACGTGTTACAGTCACAAGATAAGTACCTGCGTTCAATGGGGTAGCAACCGATCCATCCGTATTTGAATATTTAATATTTACATCTGTCGGATAACTACCGCTCAAAATGTCTTTCAATTCCACAAGCCTTACGGAACCATTATAAACAAACTCCAAATCTGAAGGATTCGCCGTTATTTTAGGTTTATCCACAAAATTCGGGGTGTATGTCGCATCAGCCGCCAAAGTAACCGTTATCTCTGGTTTCTTTCTATCGGCGCTTGAGACATTATCACTCCAAGAATCAAAACGCTGATTCTCGCTAGGAGCTACCGCTCGCAACTTTAAAACCGTATTCTCCGGAACTTCCGAATAATCGCTAATAACCAAGCCCCCATTCGTAACCTCCGTATTTGAGGTACTTAAAGAAAACGTTTTTACTTCACCAACCGGCATTGAATAATCTACCGATTCATAATTACTCTTGTCAAGTGGGGTAAAGCGCAGAATATTTACCTGATCCTTTGTCGGGCTTCCAGTCACGTTCGCACGAAGCGCCGATTTTTGTGTAGAAGGATTCCATTCCACATCCTCGAAGTCTTGAGTAAGTTTAGCATCAACCTTTTCATAATTATCCCCTCCTATAGTCGGTACTTCCAGCAATGCCATACCAGCCTTCTTGATAATCAGCTCGGCAGTTACATCCACGGCTTTAAATAAATCATCCTCGCCACGGGTAATCCGAACTTTATAAGTTCCGGCCGATTTAGGATTCTCTGTCATTTCTACCCCACTCCGGGAATATGCGACCTTAAAGTCCAAACCGGAATAGCCCGTAATCTTAACCTCGAAATTCCGGTATTGCTTATTATAGACTACCGTTTGCGTCGTCTTATCAATCAGCGAGGCCAAATCTTTCTTCTCCACATAATTAGCGGTAACAACCATAGGGCCGGAAACGGTGAATACATCTCCATCCTTGATCTCGGAAGAGTTCACCATCATATTCATAAAACGATATCCCGTTTCCGTCTCAACAGAAGCGGTCAATTGAGTCATATAAGGAACCTTAGAACCGGAAGCCACCTCTTTACCGGCCTTATCTTTCAATACGACTTTACCCGCATTAGGGATATTCAACGCCGAGGTTATTTGATATTTCACCAATTGGAAACTTGCGCTCACCGTAACATCTCCGGTCCCAACCATAAATGAGCCATCAGCCTCATTATAATTCGCGCCTTCCACTTTCACGGATGCCAGCTCATAGCCATAATCCGCATTTCCTATCACCTTCACTTTCACACCTTCAGAGATAGCCTCACCGGGAGTAACAGGCGCCTTCGTATCCACCTCGATCAGATTAACGCTACCATTCTTCAACTCCCCAACCTTGACCAAATGTTTATCCGGTTCTTTTTGCAGGAAATCGGCCGATATATCAGCGGCTTGTGTCAAAGTATAAGAACCGTTATTCACCAAAGCCCCGTTCACCTTCACGGACTGAACCATATAGCCCGCATCCGGAGTCGCCGTGATAGTCAATAAGGTCCCCTGTAAAAATTCAGCACCATTCTTCACCTCCACGCCATTCGCGAAGACCTTCAAGGAACCATTCATCGGATTCGTAAACGTCACGCCATAAACGATCGAATCGAAACGGGCTACGATATCCAAGTTCGCATTCGCTTGCAACTCCCGTGTAGCCGATGTATTCCCATCACTCCAACCGGCAAACCGGTAATTCTTATCCGCGACGGCTGTCGCTTTCAAAACCGAGCCTCTCGCGTATTTATCATTTGCGGTACGCCCCTCCAAGATGACAGTACCGAAATTACCGGCGGTAACATTCATAGAATAAACAGGAATTACGTTCAAGGTTATAAACGTATCTTTAGCCGCATAGAGAACAGGATCATTCGGTTCGAATATCAAGTCGTACTTTTTCTTATCCGGAGAAGCGATCTCGTTCGGAGTTTTCCAGATAAATGATCCGGAAGAAGTTCCATCGATCAAGGTACACGCCGATAAAGCCTGTCCTTCCTCAATACGACCCGGAGTAGGTAACACCAAACTCTCCACCTCTTTCTTGCTCTCCACCACTAACGTAACCGTATCAGAGAGGCTACGGTATGTCAAGTCCTCCGCACGGCTCAAACGGGCCCTATAAGAACCCACAGCCAGCGTGGAAGGCAATGTCGTAACCCAAGCCTTACCGCTCAATTGATATTCGATCTTGATATCCTCCACAGCACTTGTTACCGTGACCGGCTTGATGGAGCCGACCGTCTGGACAAGGTTGTTAGCCACGAACCTCACCGTATCCTTGGAGACGAACGCAAAGGTATAGCTATCGCCACTCGTCAGACTCGGGGTCGTGTACGTGTAAGAGGTATTTCCATTGGCATACGTTCCCTTGATCTTCGAGATATCCACGTCCGAAGAGCCTTGCTTAATAGCCCCTAGCCTATAGTTGGCATTCGATACGATCGAGAAAATGACGGGCTTACCGTAAGCGATCTCACCACCGCTCATGATGTCCTTGTTATCCATCTTGGCGGTAACCGTGCCCTGTCCACCATCGACAGCGTAAGCCAAGGTATTGGCATTACGGATCGTAAACGTTTTAGAGGAATCCTCTAACGCGGCATACTCCATGATCTCCGGACTAAATAAGACGATCTTATAAGTTCCGACTATCTGCGGTAACGTGGAAGTCTCCGAACCATCGGCCGCACGATATCGAACCGCTTGTCCCGCTATTTCCGGCGTAAACTTAATAACCGGCAAATTCTTCCCGGCCACGATCTCATCTTTTGTCGCCGAAGAACCTGTTACATTCACAGCAATCGTTTTCTTTGCGGCGAAACCTACCGATAAGGTCGTAGAGGCGGTTAACGAGGCGGTCGTATAGGTATAAGAGATGGTGTTATCCTTATTAAGCGCACCTTTTGGCAAGGCTGATACCGCGGTTCCATTCACAACAATCTTATTCAATAGAAATCCGGGGTTAGCGATAATTGTAAATACGGCAGGTTGCCCGTTAATGATCTCGCTACCGCTTGCCATGTCCGTAGAGCCCATCTTGGCGGTAACCGTACCTTGTCCGGCCGTTTCCACGTTATAATTTAATACATTCGCTTTAGATACCGTGAACTTCATGTTCTCATCCTTCAAGGCGGCATATTCCGCGGTCTCGGGACTGGTCGCGACGATCGTGTAAACACCATCCGCCGCAGGAAGTTTATCGGATAAAGCTCCGGAAGCGTTCTTATATTGAACCTTCTGCCCCGCTATCGTATTGGGGGTAAATGTAATAACCGGAAGATTCTTACCAGCCAAAACCTCATCCTTCGTGGCAGATAATGGATTGGCTGTTACAGATACGGTTTTCTTCGCGGCAAATCGCACGTCAATAACCGTAGAAGCGGTCAACGCCGATGTCGTATAATCTGCGTAGGAAGTCTCATTCGTAAAAGAATTAAAAGTTCCTTTCGGCAAAGTCACCTCATTATTATCTACGGTAAGTCTGCTCAACACATAACCGGGCTTGGAGGTAATCTTCAATACGGCTGGCTTATTATAAACGATCTCATCACCACTGGCGATAATGGAGCCATCCATAGAAGCGGTTACAGATCCTTGCGCCTCCTCAAACGAGTAAGAAAGCGTATGGGGCGGTTGTACCTTGAATAGAATCTCCTTGTTTATGGCGGCTTGCGTATCAGTCTCCGACTTGGTTACGACAACATAATAAAGTCCAGCCTTTTCGGGTAACTCATCCGTCAAAGCAGCAGAGCCATCCTCCCTGTATTGTACTTTATACCCCGTAATAACCGGGTCAAAAGTAACCTTGGGCAAATTCACCTTCGCCCTTATCTCATCCAAGGTGGCATACTCAGGAGAGATCGTGACTGTCACCTGCTCTTTTGCCTTGAACACCGCCTTGATTTCCGTACTACCGGTTAAAGCGGTGGAAGTATAGGAATAGGTGGTCGTATTATCATTTTGAAAAGTACCGCTCGGCAACGTGCCAATAGTAGCCGTATTCATCGTTATATCCGACAGGACATATCCGGGCTTCGCCGTGATCGTGAAAACGGGTTTACTATTATATGCCACCTTGGAACCTGTGGCTACCGTACTGATTAAGGTTCCTTGATCAGTATTCGCCGAGCTATAATTCAATGTCACCTTGAACGTCGGAAGATCCGGGGCGGAACGTAAATCTGAATCTTGCGCATGTACCTGTGCCATCGCGATGACAGCAAGGAATATCGCTAATATACTCTTTTTCATGTTTATCTTTGTTTTAATCGTTATTTAACCCTTACTAATTGACCGTTCACGGCATAGATGCCCGAAGAAACCATGATCCGCTGTCCGTCCGTAACCTCGCCACGATAAGCGACCTTGCCATTCATTCCGATGATCACCACGTCCATAGGCTCCGGCGTGTGGATCACGATAGCGCCACGATCGGTAGTCACGTAATAACCATCTACCGGCTCGATCGTCTGGTTACCCGTAACCACGCCATCGCCGATACGTAAAGAGCGAAGCGTACTCAATGTCTTGGCGTCTGTCAAGACAAAGCTTTGGAAAGGCTTGATCTCCGGGTTTGCCTCTTGCTCGAAAGAGGTTCCATCCGCTGTCAATATATAAGCGGATTGTTTCAAGGTAATCGTAAATGTATTCGGATTCGAGCACATCAAGAAAGTACCTGTTTCAGTTGGAGCGGCAAGTTCTTCCAAGGTCTTGAATTCAAAAGCTCCTTCGGAAGAGATCGTATAGGCATCGCCATTAGCCGCCCATAATCCGGCTGCGCCAAAGTTGTCGGTCTTCACCTCAAATATAGGAGTCTTATTATTCTTCAGATCCGCAAACCAAATACCATTATCAGCTTCTTGAGCGCTTGGTGCTGATACGGATGCACCTTTCGAGTCTTTTACTTCCAGAGACGTAAACGGTACACCTAGCGCTTTCCAGTTATTACCGGATAATTTTGGAGCGAAACGAAGTACCTTAGCGGTTACCTTTTGGTTGACATCCGTAAGCGCAGATCGCAATTGGGCACCTTCTTCCATTGTAACGGTATCTAAAACCATTGGAGTAGAGAGGGTCAGAGTCGCTCCATCCAATACATTCACCTTCCTTTCCGAATAAGGAGTGGCCCACGTAGTATCATTTTTTATTTCAATAGCTACCGCATAATCTTTTATAGAAAAAGACTCCTCACCTTGGTTTAGCCAATAAACCCTTTTATAAGGATTGGCGATAGCATACGTTTTAGCCGCACTTTCCTTTGCCACCAAACAACCGTCCTTACAATCAAAAATCACACTATCCGGAATAACATAAGGTTCCCAAATGGCAGGCGTTGTACCTTGATCAGAGGGAACAGTAGGGGCTTTAAAGAAGGTATATTCCGCCGCATTTAAAGCATCAAGCGTTTCTGCTATAGTCGTATCAGGAATCATTATTATATCTCCCGCATAGGCAATGCCTTCATGGTAATATGTATCCTCACTCAATTCTCCAAAATCGATCGATGTTACGACAGAGACCGCTGCATTCCTAAATGAACCATCAGGTTTATTAATAATCACACAAGGCTTCCCGTTTTGGTCTTGAAATTGCACATCAGTGCCTTCCACCATGATTACATTATTATATTCATCAGGATTCATACCATAACCCACTATAGTTGGATTCTTTATGTTATCAGTAGTTGAGACAATTGTTTTTCCTTTCAATATAATCTTATTATCACAAGGAGTAGGAGTAAAACTACCATTTATTTTAATCGGAGTCATTGCCATTGTCTCTTGTTCATCAAACTTATTCCCGATATAAGAATCTTCAATCACAATCTCGTTATTGGAAGCTCCCACTGTAGAATTATTTGTTGATATCGCTATAGCCGCAAAACTATCGGAAACACCCTTATTTTTTGTCTTACCAGTTAAGGTACTCCCTCCCGAAACATGAACGTTCATATCTGAGGTCTCATACAAATAGAGAGCACCATATCCTACGATGTTCGATTTATTCTTTATTGTCAATTTTTGATCGCCGGCGTTATTAGCATAAATACAATAATGGTTATTTAGCAAGATTGTCGTACTATCTACCGTCACTGGCGTTTTTTTATGGTGAATATATACACCAAATTGATTCGAACCGTTCACCTGTCCCTCAATCTTTGTATTAACAAGAGAGACATCCGTCAGTTCTCCATCAATAACAACTCCAGATTGTGCGTTAGCCGCCAAATTTATTGTAGTATTTTCAACACGTACAGTCCCCTTTGCCGTTGCTCCCAGAAGAATCGCATTTTGTAATGCTTCCGCTGGATTTGAGTTCTTACGATCACCATAGCCTTGTGTATTATTATTCATAATACAATTATCTATCAACAAATCCGCATTACCGGTTACCTCTATAATTGGAGTACATTTTCCAGAGGTAACTTTCGTTGGCGTATAATCGATACTCAATCCTTTTATTTTAACATCGGTAGCAGTATTATTGGCAGAGCCATTAACCAAGATCGCACCTTCTATAATTGTTTTATCTTTACCCGCACCTATAAGTCCTTGAGATCTATCCAATGTCAATGTCTGAGGTAAAGTATAAGTACCTATTGGTAGAATAATATTATCATTCTCAAAAGCCGAGGTCAAGCAACTCTTAAATGCCGTCGTATCCAATGCCATACGAACCGTATCACCTTGTGCCGAACGAATTACAATGGCTTCACAGATTTCATTACCCGACGCATCTACCGTCCTAAACTTTACTGATTGATCAGCCAATACTCTATTTAAGTAATTAGAATCATCAGAAATGAAAGCCGAATTATTATCTTGGCGCATCAAGCTAACTATAGTATTACCTCTCAATTCTACATAGCAATTATTTGCATGAGAATCTTCAATATATGTATTCTCCGCAAAACTTATGGGAGTCATCGGAGATATAGTTTGATCTTTAACGGAAGTCTGTATTTCCGAATCCGTAATCACATATCGCACATTCATCGTCGCTTGTATAGGCAATGTAGAGAAACCATTACTAGGGCCTGTCATCTCACTATAACCTACTAACTTCGAAGAAGAGACATTAACCACAGAGTTATCACATACCGCATTAGCATAAATAGCACACCAACCTTTAATAAGTGATTCATCTTTTATATTTATAGTCTGATTCGGGCCTAAGATATATATTGGATAATAAAATTTACCTAATTCTATCGTCGATTTACTTATATCTACGTTCATACCGTCACAATGCACATCAATACCAAATATGCCTGATCGTGGATATTCATTAACTGTAATCGAGGAATGATCAATCGTCAATTGGCTTACCGCACCATTGCAGGAAATACCACTTTGATTATCCGCTGCCATCATAATCGAAGAATTAATCAAATGAATCTCTCCACCCAGAGCCGTGGAATCAGATTGGATAGAGATACCCATCTTTTTATATACACCTTCACCATAACCAACGTACCATCCTTTTGCGTTATTAATCAAAGCACATCCTCTTAACGATAAAACCGCACTTTGATCCTTCATTAAAATCAGAGGTACAGGTTTCGTGGGGCTACTATAAACTTTTGCCTCATTCGTCAACTGAACATTTTGGAAAGAAACGTTCTTTTGCGTACCCGCTGAAATAACGAGATACCCTTTGAGAACTGATTTATCTTTTCCTTCTCCAACAATAGTTAACGCTTTAGGGATTGTTGATGAAACTGGAAAAGTTCCCTCTGCCAAATGAATGGTAGCCCCATCCGTGGCTTTTTCAATCGCTTTCGCAATTGTAGCCAGAGGAGTGTCCGAACCACCTACAGCATCATCAGAACCACTAGAGCTGACATACAAATCCGTCTGCCCCCACCCTACACTTGTCGCCACCATAAACAAGGCGAACAAGAAAAGTAATCTTCTTTTCATACGATTAATTTTTTAAGTTATTAATATTCAATTATTTAAAAACATTTACCCTATATTACAAATTCTGTAGTAATCGACCCTTCAGTTTTCTCACAATCATCATTTACAGGTGGTTAAGCAGAATCATCGGTTACAAAACGACTAGTCTAAACGATCATTTTATTCTGGCGTTTTATTGAATTCAACGCATAAGCGTCCATATTTACGTTTATGCGTTGATAATCAATTTTTAAAAGTTTCTCTGGATTTTGTTTTATTCAAAAATATAGCCTATCTTTAACGCCTAGAATAAACGATCGTTTAGACTAGGCGTTTTTATCTATTACAGAATACTTATAGATCAAATATTTTTACGTAAACAAAATTTTCTACCATAAAAACTTTATATCATCACAAGCTATAAGATTCTCTTCTTAAAGCATGTGGAATAGCATGACTAACCAAATATCAGACTGCAACTATACATAATGGAGATAAAAGGAATTCTACAATATTGATTTTATGAAAACATCTGCAATATCTACCACTACGCCATGTATGCTTTATAAATCAAAGCATTACATATAGGTTGTAGATAGCCTGACATCTACAATTATCATTCAACATCTACCACTTATACTTGACATTGATACTTTTTCTTTGCATTGGATAAAAATACGTGTTATTTTTAAAAGACATTGATGGGCAAAGCGATAGGGTTAATAAGAGTTTGTCTTATGCTGATATAGGTAGACACATTCAATAACAATAAAATGTGTAATTATTATGCGCAAAAAACATGAGCATT
>NZ_RAYG01000037.1:0-49313 GCF_003670185.1 Parabacteroides sp. CH2-D42-20
TCCTCGCTCCGGAATCCGTTATTGTAGTCCAAAGTCATACTTCTTTGACGGTATCAATCCGGAAAATTTCTTCTCCTATACTTGTACTACTTGTTGAATTATGTAAATCTCTCAAAGAACTCTTTTGTCGCTTTCGTTTTGCGAACGTGGCTGCAAAGATAAGGACTTTTATTTTAAACCTCCAAATTATTTCGAAACTTTTTTTTCTAAAAGTTTGTTTCATCATTTTGTACCGGCGTTCTCTCTCGAATGCGGGTGCAAAAGTAGTGTTATAAAACATAACCTCCAAACTTTTCCGGTATTATTTTTCAAGTTTTTTTCACGAGGGGGATCGCATACATTAATAATACGTCGATATCCATTCTCGGCTCACGTGGCCTCACGTGTCACCACGTGCACTTAAAACAAGTGCTCCACGAGTACATTCGCACGTAATAAAAACGATGAACATCATCTTGGCCCCGATAGGAAATCACACAGAAAAAACGGCTTTTAGCTCATGAAATCATGCGAAATGCACTTGGTTTTAGTGCTTTCGGATCACGTAAACGTGGGTAAGGACCCATTATATCGCCCCCCAAAGACCCAAAAAGCCGAAGAGGGAAGAACCACACAAACAACTGTATATCCACATGTTAAGGCATCAGGAAAATTCCCCGGTAAAAATCCTAGGGCGCAAAAGGCGCATCTTTACGCTTTCAAAGAAACATTTTTAGAAAAATAATATTTACATCACTCTACAGACAAGAGGGGTATAAACGTTATTTACAGAAAAAGTTTTAGAAACATACGTAAAGATGCGCCCCTTGCGCCCTAACCTATCAGCAACATCCCTAATACGGGATACAAAAAAGTCAATGGGACACGGCCGTAAAGTCATTGAGAAACCATCTCTATTCCATTGACTTTACCACCGTTTCCCATTGAGATACTATCGCAAACCAGACACTTCAAGGACGGAAACTCATTCCCCGAAAAGAAACTTACAATCCCGTTCGGCCGCCGGTCTCGTCCAATCCTGCGGGATCATTTGCCATTGGTTTAAAGGTTGTGGGCTAAGTACACCCTTTTCCTTTATATATTGAATCATATAATAACGGAGGTCTTTATCGGTCGAATGAATGATACGACTCTTTAACTCGTCTTGGGGAATGCCGGCCCCTTTCGTCAATAACTCACCTCCTCCATTACCTCGGTAAGAGTTAAGAGCTACTTTATACGTTTTATTCTCGTCGAAAGGCTTACCATCCGCCATTTTCAAGATCGTGATCTTCTCGCCCTTGGGTTTCGTTACATCCACGGTGTAAATGATACCAGCTGCGGAGTCAAAGTTAAAACTGAAGTTGACGAATGAGACATAATTCTCCTGTCCTTTCTTTCTCTCTTTCAATAATAAGACATGATCGTCCGGAGATTTCATCCGGTTGGTCCACATAGCGTATGATTCCTCCAAGAAACCTTTGATCTCGGCTCCCGTCAAATTCATCGTATAAAGCATATTCTCATATTTGTAAAGACTGAACATATCGCTGATCGTGATATCCCCTTTATCTATTTTTGCGTCAAAGGATAACGGGGCGGCAAAAGAGACGTCCGCACCAGTCAACTCCAATTGTAAAGAGTGAATAAAATCAATAAAAGCGGATGGCCCAAAGTAAGCGGGACGGGTCGCGATACTCTCCGTAAAAGTTCCCACCTTCTCGGAGACAAAATCATTCACCGCTTTGTATTGCGGAGCGAATTTCTCCATAAACTCCTTGCTAGGCTCCAACTTATCCACATCCGTCAAAACACCCGATACTTGTTTATCCAAAACCTTTCCATGCTCCATCTTTAACACGACATCAACGGAACCGACTACACGCCCATTACTTGCCGGATTTATCAGTAACACGGAATCTCCCTCGATATTCGCCACCTTACCACAATACCGACGATGATCATGCCCCATCATAACCACATCGAAGCCCGGAATGCGCTGGGCAACCTCCATCGACGCATCCTCACGGTACTGGCCGGACATGGTACGAGCCTCATTTCCCGCATGAAAGATACCTACCACAACATCCGGTTTCTCCTTCTCCTGAATGATCTTCATCCATTTACGGGCCGTCTCTTCCATATCGGCGAAATAAAGACCTTGCCACAGAGTCTCCGGCAACCATACAGGAATAGCCGGAGTAATCATCCCCAGTACAACGATCTTCACACCATCACGCTCAAATACCTCATAGGGCTTTAAATAGGTCTCCCGGTCGGAGGTACGGATAATATTGGCACCCAAGATAGGGAAATCACATTGTTTGATCCAACGATCGAAAACGGCATGGCCAGCCTCTACATCATGGTTACCCATATTTCCCGCATTGTACCCCATATAATTCATCATGGCGGAAGCTATATGCGTAGAGACCGTATCCATGAAATTGTAATAATACGCCGAAGGTTGTCCTTGCAAGATATCGCCATTATCCAATAGCAAAAGGTTATCGCCATACGCCCGGCGTTCTTCTTGCACGAACGAATATACCCGTGCCAGACTTCCTCCCCACTCCCGCTGCTCGATAAAATTATACGGGAAGAAGTTTCCATGGATATCACTGGTTTCCACTAATTTCAACTTTACTTCCTTCGTTGTCGCCGACAGACCGAGAGCGACCAGCAGCAATAAGGCAATTGAATAAACTCGTCTCATATCAGGATTTTAGATAGATTAATGACGCGAAGATAACGAAATAACCTGTTCGCCCGGTTTCAACGGGATTTCTTTTCCATCCCAGATAAATATACCCGTAGTACCTTCCGGCAAGACCAGACGGGCGGTTCCCTCACCTCTTTCATTCAATTTATAAGCGGCGGTCACGCTTCCAAGCGGATGTGGGATCGTACCGGAAACCTCCTTCAGTTTTCCCAAAGACGGAGCGATCCGTATCTTCCTAAATCCGGGAGCATCGCTATCTATCCCCAACAAGATCCGGTAAAACTCGATATTCGGACTGGCTCCCCAAGCATGGCAATCAGAACGGGATGGCTCCGGCATCTCTGCCCATGTGGTCAATCCCAACGCCATCTGATCCCGCCATATTTGTAAGTTATCCAAGAACTGATCCCCTAAACCGGAAACTTTCAACGCTTGATTCAAGTAATAACGGAAATAGATCGTACACTGGATCAAGCTCGTATCCGCCAAGGTTTGGTTCATCACCTTTACGGCCTCCTCCCCTTTCGTAACCCCAGTCAAGATCGCCAAGGCGTTCACATGCTGGGAATAGCTGCGATGATCCTGCGTATCGGCGAATAGATTACGGGCAGCATCCCAATATTTCGGGCGGATCGTCTTACGCATCTCGGTAGCGATCTTCTGGTAATGATCCGCCATGGCAGGGAGGCCGATCGCTTGTTCCATCTCCACCGCAAACTCCAAGGTCATTATATACATCAAATCTTGGAGCGCCGAGTTTCCCTCTTTCTCCCGTATCGGCTCGCCATAATCAAAACCGGCCGCCCAATCCACGAAGAACCAATGAGGAACGTAGGACAAACTATAATCCGGCTTCAACCATTGCTCGTACCACGACAAAACCTGACGGTAAGCGGGAAGCAAGGTCTTCATGTATGCCTCATCCCCACGGTACATCCAATAATCGTGCCCCATACAAATCCACCAGAGAGAGAACGAGGATATAAACTGATGTACGCTAGACGGATATCGGCTCATCGTAATCCCTTCCGCCACCATGGACTGCCGTCCTTGCTCTATGGCATTCTTCACCATATAAGGGTCTGATGTATTATACATGGAAATCATTGCCTGTATGCGTGTATCCCCGAAATATTGCAGTTGCTCGTAATACGGGCAGTCCATATACGTCTCATTGGCGCACAGACGGGCGGTACGCCATCCTATCTCGAGCATACGGCCCAGCTCCTCATGTCCCGGAGCGGAGAAAGCGGTCTCGTTACGGAAAGGATAGGCGGAGAAAGTCCCATACATATCCTCGATCACCAAAGGCTCTGAAGCCGTCTTCACTTTCAACTCCACATATCTCCATGTACGCCACCACAGGGAGGTGAAGAGACGATTATCTCCCCCATCAGCCAGTATCTTATCCCCGTACCCGATAAACTGCTTATCCGTCAACTCGTCCCGATGTCCCTTGCCATTCAACGCATACGATTTAGTGGTCGATTCCTCTTCTTGCTTATAGAGGGCTTCCGAATAACCGATATGGATCTCGGCCTCCTTTCCTTTGCTGAAGGCTAAGGAGAAATAACCCGTCGTCAGGTAATCATTATCCAGAAGCAAGCGGACCTCCGTATTCGCCGGGATCGTCAAAGCTTTTGGCCAGTAAGGAAATCCTTGCGGGCATTCGATCCCTTCCGACCGGCGGAGCTTGGCCAGACGCTCGATCCGGCTGTCCATCGGAGGTATCGGGCTAGGAACCAGCAACCGTCCCGGGTAATCTCTCGATCCTTTCGTGGCACCTTCCATGCCCCGTACGGCCTTCTCCCATTTCCTGTCGTCGTAATCCGGTTGTTCCCAGCCCCAAGGATAAGCGGAGGCTTCCAGTTCCTCACCCGGGCCAGCCACGTAATACCCCAATACCTGCCATTCGGTCCAAGGAGCATACGCCTTATTACGCAGGCAGACCCAAGTGGTATCCGTATTTACCACCGCCTCATGCCCCGTATTGCCTTGCAGGATAAAACCCGTCTGATCGTAACTGATCTGGGCAACAGGTTTCCGCTCGGCATAATTCCAGACAACGGAGGCCAGCGTATTCTTCCCTTTCCTCAGATAAGGAGCCAGATCCACCGTCTCGAAACTCCAGTTATAGATATCCCCACGGGCCGGGCCCAAGGATACCAATTTCCCGTTTACATATAATTTATAACGGTTATCGGCGGAAACATGGACGATAAACCGGGAAGGAACCACCTCCAGATCGAACGATTTACGAAAATGATAGACCCCATATACATTCGGGGCCTCACCCGGGTAGGAGATCCAACGGGCTTTCCATCGTCCCTCGAAAAGAGAAGGATCGATCTTCTCCTGATTATACCCTTTCAGGCTAATCTGGGAGGAAAGGGAAAAGGCTTGAAACACAAAAAGCAAAAGGAATAAATAGGTTTTCATACAAACACGGTATTATTTGAGATTAACGATCCGAACAAAGGTACAAAAAAAGAGAAAGCGCCAAAAGAACTTTTGCCTTTTGACGCTTTCCCTCACCATATACCGGATGCCCGGTCCTCCATTAGAAGAATATCTCCGGCTCCCTGCGCGCGCTAAAGTTCTTATGGAGAATCGCCGTGTAAGGAGTATCGAAAGTACGTGCGCCCTCGGGACACTCTTTCACGCAGGCGCAACATTTGATACATAGGTTCGGGTCGCTATACATACCCTCGTCTGCCAAGGATATCGCATGTGTAGGACACACATCCACGCAATACTCACATTGCGTACATAAATCATTATCCGTAACAGGAGCTTGAGGAGTGGAAGGGCCTTTCACCCGATACGGGAAATTACCTTTCACCTCCAAGGCGGACAAGCATTCCACGCAGGAAACCTTCTCCAGCTCCTCGATAATCTTTTTCCCGAATTCCGTAGCCTGATTAAGATCCGACTCGTCCGGACGCCCCTCGGCAATGGGCATCCCCTTGCGGCTGAAAGAATGCTCGCCGATAAACGCTCCGGCAGCCACAGGTACGAACCCCTGCTCCGACACTAAATCACAGAGCTCTTTCAAGGCATCCTCATAATCCCGGTTCCCATACAGTACCACGGGGACTACCGGCGCATGGTGGGCAGAACGGAACATGCGAAAACGTTCCATGGCAGTCTCCGCCACACGGCCACCGTATACAGGAGCGGCTATAATCGTCAGCTCATCATCAATATACTCTTCCATATCCAGACTCTCACAAGTGACATCCGACTCGGACATCGAAGTGGCACCCATTCCTTCCGCTATCGCGTAAACGATCTTGGCGGACGTGTGTGTCGGAGAAAAATAAATTAAATGTATGTTACTATATTTCATGATTCTTATTTTAACGCACCCTCTATTTTAGTCATTAACTCAGCAAATTCCTCATCGGTATAGCCTTTGCTCGTATAAATGATCTTCCCGTCTTTTCCGACCAAATAGCCACGAGGGATCAAGTTCTTGGCGAAAGCGCCGAAAATAGCCCGGTCCTTATCGGGATACAAAGGAAAATCGAAGCCTTTTTTCTCGTTATATTTCTGTAGATCGGCATCGGAATGCTCACGCCCGATCACCAAGAGAACGAAGTCCTTGTTGTTCTTGTATTTCGGCCAGAGGGTTTGTTGGACAGCGGCCAATTCTTTTTGGCAGGGAGGACACCAAGTGGCGAAGAAATTCACGAGGATCACTTTTCCCTTTAACGAAGCGGACTGCAACTTACTCCCGTTGTCGGAAACAATCGTAAATGACGGCATGGTATCACCGACCTTCACGATATCGGAATTATCCTCCTGAGCTTTGCCTACGAAAGCCAATAACGCTAGTAAACTAGCCAATAAATACTTCTTCATAACCTTAATCATTTCTCGTTTAGGATTCAGCGACAAAGATACATTAAAATTCTCATCAAACCGCATAATTCTAAGGCTTACGAAAGTTCTACGATGCTGTACCTACCCCTCGACAGCTCTTCTAAAAGTTCTAGGGGGTTAGATGTTAAAAAAAACGTACGTGAAACCCGGAGATGTCACGTACGCTGATACCATGCAAACCCGGAGAAAGATTTACCGCAGACTTTGCGCTAAGTCATAACCGGCTTTCAATGCCTTTAGGTTCATATTAACTATATCCTCGCCCTTACGACCGAATATCTGACGGATTCCCGCCTCGATCTTATCATACTCGATCCCGATAAATGGGGTAGCAGCCCCCAGCATCACGATATTGGCGGCACGGACAGAACCCGCTTCCTTGGCGATCTCCTCCACGTCCAATACGACCTTGTGAGGGAGCTTGTCCAACTCGGCGTTCACTTTCTCGATCTCCGGATAGTTCGGGATGTTCACGAACGGACGGGAGTTCGTCACCAGCCAACCCTCTTTCTTCAGGTAAGGCAGATAACGCAAGCTCTCCATCGGTTCCAAGGAGATGATCAAATCGGCGTGGCCCTTCGGGATCAAGTCCGAGGCGATCGGCTCGTCGGAAAGACGCAGGTTAGACTGCACGTCTCCACCCCGTTGACTCATACCGTGTACTTCCGCTTGCTTCATATACAGACCTTCTTTTAAGGCGGCTTCTCCAATAACGGCGGCGATAGAAAGGATACCCTGTCCTCCTACACCTGATAGTATAATATCTGTTTTCATTTCTTGCTTGCTTTTTTCTTTCTGGTTAATGTCTGGATACACTCACGGCGGGGGATCAATACGGATACGCCCTTGTACTCGATTTCCTCACGGATGATAGACTTCATCTCCTCGAAGTTCTTTTTTAAAGGAACCATCACACGGATGTGAGCCGGATCCACACCGATACCGGCGCAGATAGACTCCAGACGTCCTGTTCCGGCGGAATCCTGCCCTCCGGTCATGGCCGTCGTCTCATTATCGGAGATAACGATGGTGATATTCGTGTTCTCGTTCACGCAATCCAGCAAACCAGTCATACCGGAATGGGTAAACGTAGAATCGCCGATCACGGAGATAGCAGGGAATACACCCGCATCGGAAGCGCCCTTCGCCATCGTGATGGAGGCGCCCATATCGATACAAGAATCGATCGCACGGAAAGGAGGCAAAGCTCCCAAGGTATAACAGCCGATATCGCCAAACACCTTAGCCGTACCGTTATACTCGGCGATCACCTCGTTCAAGGCCTCATACATATCCCGGTGTCCACAACCTTGGCACAATGCGGGCGGACGTTGCTCAACCACCTCGGGGATCGCATAATAGCTCTGGATCTCCTTACCCAAGGCTTTGCCTACCGCGTCTGGCGTAAGCTCGCCGTCACGCTGAAGCGTACCGTCCAGACGGCCATGAACCGTCACGCCTTTCGCCAAGAAACCTTTTAATTGCTCTTCAACGACCGGATATCCCTCTTCCAACACCAAGATCTCCTTACACTCGCCAACGATCTTCTCCACTTGCTTTCTCGGAAGCGGATACTGGGAGATCTTCAATACGGGATGCTCGAAACCGTCCGGATAATTCTCGGAAAGATAATTGAAAGCGATACCCGTCGTGATGATACCCAAGTCTTTATTCGGGGCATCGAAATACTTATTATACGCGGAATTCTCGGAAGCTTCCGTGAAAGCCTCTTGAGACGCCAGCAAACTCTTGAAACGTTTACGGGCCAATGCCGGGAGTAAGATAAAACGTTGACGACCGTCTTCCGGACAATTCATCCGGTTCTCCGGCTTCAACGGGCTGGTTACGACACCGGCACGAGAATGCGCCATACGGGTCGTTACACGCAGCAAGATAGGATACCCTAATTTCTCGGATAACTCGAATCCATGATATACCATATCATAAGCCTCTTGCTGGCTGGATGGCTCAAACATCGGGATCATGGCGAAATTGCCATAAATACGGTTGTCTTGCTCATTCTGGGAAGAGTGCATGGATGGGTCGTCGGCCGTAAGGATGATCATACCTCCGTTGATACCGCTCATAGCGGCGTTCATAAAGCAATCGGCGGCTACATTCAAACCCACGTGCTTCATGCAGCAAAGCGCACGTTTACCGGCATAGCACATACCCAAAGCGGCTTCCATGGCGGTTTTCTCATTCGCGCTCCAGCGACAATGGATACCTCTTTCCTTCGTTACCGGAGAACCTTGGATATATTCTGTGATTTCAGTAGAAGGGGTTCCCGGGTATGCGTATACCCCGGAGATTCCAGCGTCTATAGCGGCTTGTGCTATGGCCTCGTCCCCCAAAAATAAATGTTTTTCCATGTGTATCTGTTTTCTTAATATTGACTATTCACACTATTTAGCCGCCAAAGGTAATGAAAAATGTTCAATTTAGAATGAGAGACTTATGATTTATACTAGATCCATTACCGTATCCGGCGCCTATTCAACTCCGCCCGATACCGGTTGGCATTGCGGTTATGCTCCGCCAACGTCACGGCGAAATTATGCCGTCCCGAGAAATCCTCCTTAGCGCACATGTATAAGTATTTATGTTTCGTATGATTCAATACGCTATTCAAGCCCTTGATAGTAGGAATCCGTAGAGGACCAGGAGGCAGGCCCGCATATTTATAGGTATTATAGGGAGAATCTATTTCCAAATGCTCAAATAAGATACGTCGCAAAGAAAAATCCCCCACCGCGAACTTTACGGTAGGGTCTGCCTGTAAAGGAATACCAGCATGAAGGCGGTTGATATAAAGGCCCGCCACGATTGGATATTCGTCCGATGCCGCCGTCTCCTCTTCTACGATAGAAGCCAAGATAGATACCTCGACTGGAGTAAGCCCGATCTCCTCTGCCTTTTTCAATCGTTCCGGTGTCCAGAAAGCGTCATATTCACGCTTCATGCGACGTATAAATTTATCCGCGGATATATTCCAATAAATCTCATAGGTATTAGGAATGAAGAGGGCATTGATCGTTTCCGGGGTAAAACCTAAAGAGTCGCAATACACAGAATCATTCAATAAACGCAGGAGATTTTCCTTCCCGAACATCAATTGATCACTTATACGTTCCGCCAAATCTTCCTTGAAACGGATATTATTAAAAGTAACCCGGGCCGCTACTTGATGTCCTCTCCGCAAGTCATTCAATAAGGTTAAATTACTCATGCCGGGCTTCACGGCGTATCGACCGGTACGCATGGACGCAGGATACTTCAACAATCCACTCAATTGCTTAAAGCTACCGATACGGAGACAGTTCGCCGAATCACTCAACTGCCGGCAAAGATCATCAAAATCCTTTTTATCATCTATATAGACATAGACCGTCTTATCCGGCTTAAAATTCGGAGCCCAAGCCAAACGGTACACCCAAAAGCCTCCACCGCCTATCAAAACAACGAGAATCGCTATCAAGGCGATAATTATCGGACGCCTCGATAAAATTTGTTTGTTCAAATCCATGAATAATCTATTGAATATCAGAATAAGGCACAAAAGTAGTATCTTTTTTCGAAAAAAATGATGTACAAAGCCTTGTTTATTTAAAATTATAGTTCTACCTTTGCATCGCAATTCTAAGGAAGAAGCACAGAACACACAAGGAAGTGTGGGTGAGTGGCTGAAACCACCAGTTTGCTAAACTGACGTACTCGTTAGGGTACCGGGGGTTCGAATCCCCCCGCTTCCGCAAAGAGCCAACTAATAAATTTATTAGTTGGTTTTTTTGTTTTTAAGCCAACCGAATTAAAGTGTTTCATATATTTGTCATATTTGAACTTATCGTAAGTCGATCTGTTATTAAAAGGAGATAATTAAATATATACATTATGACAATTGCTTTTATCCGAACATATAATAATAAGCAAAACTCCGAGGTCCAAGAAGCTGTGATCCGGGAATTTGCCGAATCTCAGAAGATAGAGATCGGGAAGTGGGCTAAAGAGGTGGGAAATAGTCCTCGTGCGAACCGCAGACTGGAAAGTATTGTCAAATCTTTAAGTCCCGGGGATGAGATACTTGTGTCCGATATATCCCGTGTGAGCCGTAAGATGATCGAGATCATCCATATCATTTTGCTTTGTATAGAGCGAAAGGTAACGCTTCGTAGCGTAAGCGACGGATATGTGTTCGAGGATAATATCGACAGTAAGACTTTGGCCTTTACCTTCGGTCTGGTCTCCGAGATCGAGCGAAAGCTGGTCTCTATCCGTACGAAGGAAGCCCTTGCCTTGATCAGAAGTAAAGGTGTGGTGCTGGGCCGTCCGAAAGGTAGTCAACAAATGGGACGCTTGGAGCCTTATAAGGAACAAATCGAGAAAGACTTGAAAGACCCGAGCTTGACTTACGCTCAGATAGCGGAGAAATACAATGTATCGTTAAGTAGCTTCAAACGCTTTCTGAAAGAGTATCTTCCCGATAAGAAAAAGAAGAAGACTAAAAAATAAGAAAAGCTCCTTTCACCTCTGCTAAGTATATTAGCATTCAGTAGTGAAAGGAGCTTGTTTTTTTATTTCTCTATACGGATACGGGCGTCTACAGCGAACAAGCCTCTATCCGTAGCCACCAACGGATTTATATCCATTTCCTTTATCTCGCTGGCAAAACGCAATAAGGTAGAGAGGCGAACGATAATGTCCGCATATTGTTGCTCGTCGATACCCTTTTGCCCACGTGTACCTTTAATGATCGGATACCCTCTCAAAGAACGAATCATTGAATAAGTCTCATCGTATGACAACGGAGCCAAACCATAAGACACATCTTTCAATACCTCCACGAAGATTCCACCCAACCCGCAAAGTACCACATGGCCGAAACGATCCTCATATTTAGCTCCCAAGAATAATTCCTGTCCTTTCAACATCGGTTGTACCATGATGCCCGTAACACCCGGCAGACGCATCATACGTTCATACTCGAACAATAAATGCTCTTCTCCACGGATATTCAAGGCCACACCACCGATATCGCTCTTATGCACAGGCCCTACAACCTTGGCTACCACCGGATATTTCACCTTCTTGGCAAAAGCCAGCAACGCATCCCTATCATCCGAAGCATATTCCTCCACTAACGGGATATTAGCGGCACGCAACAATGTACGCACTTCCTCCGGATTTAAATAACCGCTACCCGGCAACCGATCTATGATACGACGAACTTCCGGTACATCCACGCCATATAGCTGGATATCCGTGCTCATCGGTTTCGGCGTATTGATCACCCGTGAAAGGGCGGTACCCAATGTCACCTCGTCCGAGAAGTTCACATGGCCTTTCTTGACAAAGCTCTTCACCTCCGGTCCGGCCGTTACGATAGACGGTAATATCGGGAAGATCGGCTTCTTGCACTCTTCCATCTTTTTATGAAGTACCTCGTAGGTATCATAAAGTTTTACCAAACCGGGACTACCGAAGATGACCATCATCAAATCCACATTATCGAAACGATTCTCACAGAAATCGATGGCTGTAGCCAGATGTTCCGGTGTCCCCGTACCGATAATATCAATCGGATTACCGACAGCGGCACCCGGATACAGTTTGGATTTCAACTCATCAGCGATAGGGCCTTCCAAACTAGGAACATTCAAACGCCCCTTGGATAAAGCGTCCGCCAGCATTACCGCAGGCCCTCCGGCATGTGTCACGATCGCACAATTCTTCCCTTTCACGTCTTTCAAGGTAAAGATACTCGCCACGGTAGTCAATTCCTCACGGCTAAAACAACGCACGATACCCGCCTTACGGAACAAAGCCTCCACGGCAGAGTCCGAACTAGCGATAGCGCCCGTATGCGAAGAGGCAGCTCGCTTTCCCGACTCCGTACTTCCCGCCTTGATAGCGGCGATCTTGCATCCCTTACGTATCAAGGAAGACGCATGATACAACAATTTATCCGGTTGCTTGATTTGCTCGATATACAACATCTTGATCTTGGAATCCAATACCGGATCAAAGTTCCGATCCATATATTCAAGGATATCCTCTACTCCATTCTGCTTGGAGTTCCCAACCGACCAAACAGAAGAGAAACGCAGCCCTTTTGTCAGCGCCGACTCGATAATGAACAAGGCCGTACCGCCGGAGCTAGAGATGAAATCCACGCCATCGGGATGGAATTCCGGTATCGGTTGCGTAAACACGCCATGATAATTCATATTCATCAACCCGATACAGTTCGGGCCGATCAAGGAAGCTCCCGCCTCATTCACGACATCCAGCATCTGTTGCTCCAAGATACCGCCCTCGTGTGTCTCCTCGCCGAAGCCGGCCGAGATCACGATAAAAGCTTTTACCCCCTTTTGCCGGGCCAGCACTTCCATCACCTCGGGGCACGATTTACTCGGAATCGAGATGATCGCCAACTCAGTCTCCGGGATATCATGTACAGAAGGATAAGACTTGACGCCTTGCACATCTGTCTCCTTGGCGTTTACCACACATAATTCTCCTTTATATTTTCCATCCAACAGGTTTCGCACGATACGACCGCCCGGTTTATGTACGTTGTTGGAACCTCCCACCACTACGATGCTTTGAGGATTAATCAATTCTCGGTTAATCATAACATTTTGATTAGTTAGATTCAATGAATGGGAGCAAATATAGTTTTTTTCTCCATTTATTCATTAAAACCCGGGGTATTTATTTACACTTTGCACTCTCTGTCTGCAACCAGTCACACCATGCATCCATCCCGTCTCCTTTCGTGGCGGACACCTCGAATATCTGGAGATGGTGATTTACCTTCAAGGCGTTTTCCCGAAGCACTTCCACTTTTGTATTCAGATAAGGAGCCAGATCAATCTTGTTGATTACGCAGATATCTGCCTCCTGAAAGATATGTGGGTATTTCAACGGTTTATCATCTCCCTCCGTCGTACTCACGATAACGACTTTCTTGGACTCTCCGAGATCGAACATGGCCGGACAGACCAGATTGCCGACATTCTCTATAAAAAGGATCGCTCCCTCCTTCGGATTCAGATGCTTAACGGCATGATTGACCATGTCGGCTTCCAAATGACAGCCGGTACCGGTATTTACCTGAAACACGGGAATCTCCAACGCCGCTATACGGTCGGCATCGTTTGAGGTTTGTTGATCGCCTTCTATCACATAGATCGGTCGCTTCGCTTTCAAACGGCAGATCGTCTCTTCCAGCAAGGTTGTCTTACCGGATCCGGGCGAACTCATCAAGTTCAGGCAGAACAGGTTCTTAGCCTCGAAATATCCCCGGTTTCGCTCCGCCAATAAGTTGTTACGTTGAAGTATATCTTGTTCCAGATTGATTACGATCCCCTCATCAGGATGGTGATGATGTTCATGGCCATGAGAATGCTCATGCGTATGATCGTGATGGTGATGATGCTCTCCGCATCCGCAAGTTCCGCACATAGTATTTAAGTTTTTATTTCATTAATATATCATTCCTTTTTAATAACAATCGACTTCACCCGAAGTTCCTTCCCTTTAAGGATTTTAACTAAATAGGAGCCACAATGGGGACAAGGGGAAAACAAGGCGTTCATTGGGAAAATGGTCTCACAGTCGCTACACTGTCCTTCCCCCTCAATATAATGACGGATAATCCGGGCCTTTTCCAGCTTGCTACCTTTTATGGCGCTATCCAATGCGAACTCTAAGGTTTGGATCTCTACGCCGGACAAATGTCCTATCTCTAACTCCAACTCTTCGACCACCGAGGCTCCCCGGTTATCCGCTTGTTCCTCGACCAGCTCCACGATGCTACGGGCTATAGACAACTCATGCATATCTGATCTCTTTTAAAAGGGAGTCACCGAGGCGATCGTTAATTGCCCCACGGCTATCCCCCCATCGTTACAAGGTATACGAGACGGAATATAGACGGGGACCCCAGCCATGATGAACTGTCTCCTCATCGACTCCGTCAATAATTTATTCTGGAAACATCCTCCCGAGATAACCACTTGTGTCGCTTTCGTCCGTTTAATCAACAAGCGGGCTTTCTGCACAAACAAGGAAGCCAATGTCGTATGGAAACGGGCGGATATCAAGCTCACCGGGACCTCGTTCGTCTTATCATGCAATAATGCCTCAAACAAAGAATAAAAAGAGATTTCCTCTCCCTCCGCCGAGACTGGATACGCATAAGCGTTCCTCTCTCCCATCGCCGCCTGCTCCAATAAGACCGGAGCCTCCGCTTGGTGGCTGGAGACATCGCAAATCCCCAATAAAGAAGCTACCGCATCAAACAGCCGGCCAGCGCTGGATGTATAGGGTGTATTCACACCTTTCTCCATCATTCGTTCAAGCATAGCGATCCTTTCCGTGCCTATGCGTTCCACGAAATCGGCCGGATAAGGAATACCCGACGGTTCGTCCTTGAAATAATGCCACAAATAGGCGACAACCATTCGCCATGGCTCCTCAGCCGCCTTGTCGCCTCCCGGTAACGGGACATACTCAAAATGGGAAAGGCGACGGTATTTCGCTCGGTCACAAAAGAAGAACTCGCCTCCCCAAACCTTACCATCATCACCCAGACCTGTCCCATCCATCACGATAGCGAGAACCGGCTCATTCAATCCATGCTCCAACATACAAGCAGCGGCATGAGCATGATGATGTTGTACCTTTAATAAAGGTAAGGAAAGAGATTTCGAGATACGTTCCGCCTCTTGGCTGGAAAGATAATCCGGATGCAGGTCACAAACCAATCGCTGGGGATTGAAACGAAACAAATGACGAAACCGCTCCATAGATTCCGTATAGAACCGGAAAGTCTCCCAGTTCTTTAAGTCGCCAATATATTGACTTTGCAGGATCGTCTCTCCTTTCCCCAAAGCGAACGTGTTCACTTTCTCCGCACCGAAAGCCATGATCCCCTCCACATTTGTATCCGTGAAAAAGGGTTCCGGCACATAGCCCCGGGAACGACGGATCAAGCAAGGTTGTCCTCCGCAGACCTGCAATACAGAATCATCTACCCGGTTATGGATCGGGCGATTATGATGCAAGAGGACCGCTACCTTTCCCGCTAATTGCGCCTCCGCATCCTCCGGGGTGATCGCTATTGGCAAATCGCTTAGATTCCCGCTGGTCATTACCAACGCAGGTATCCCTGTACGAGCAAACCAATCGTAATGAATCGGCATATAAGACAACATACATCCTAGCGTATGCATGCCCGGATTGATTCCGGAAGCTAACCGGCTCCGTTGCCTCAGCAGCACGATCGGACGGCGCCAAGAGACGAGGCATCGCTCCTCCATCGGTTCCGTAGCCGTATAGACCTGCAAATGTTCCAAATCACGGAACATAACAGCGAATGGTTTGGTATCCCGCTGCTTTATCTCTCGCAGACGGGCAACCGCTCTCTCGTTCGAGGCATCACAAATCAAATGATAGCCTCCGATTCCTTTAGCCGCAATAACCTCTCCACCAAGCAATAGACGAGAGGTAAGTTTCAATAAGGTCTCATAATCGATATAAGTCTCCTCGTTATAAGTCGCGTAATAAGTCGGGCCACAATGATTGCAAGCGACCGGTTGGGCATGGAAACGGCGATCGATAACATTCGTATATTCTTTCTCACAATCGGGACACATAAGGAAACCGCCCATCGTTGTCTGCGAACGGTCGTAAGGAAGGTCCCGGATAATAGAGAAACGAGGGCCACAATGCGTACAATTAATAAAAGGATATCCGATTCGATGGGGTTGCGTAGTCCGGTCTCGCATACAATCCGCACAAACAGCGATATCCGGGGAGACCTGCGTGACCTCATCCGATTCTGAATGGCTGGGCGTAATCGTAAAATCGTCAAAATCATCTTCATCCATTTCCGTAGATGTATAGGAGATCCGATGGATATAAGCGACACGAGGATGCTCGGTCCGTATACGACTTATCAGCAAATCCCGATCATCCGGAGTAGCGGCAACCAATATACGTACTCCATTATTCATATTCTCCACACAACCTTTCATCCCCAGATCTTTAGCGATCCGGTAGATAAAAGGGCGAAAACCAACCCCTTGAACCAAGCCTTGAATAATCAACGCATATACTTTATTCTTCGCCATAGCACAAATATAGGAATAAATGTCTAATCAGACACGAATCGACTATCGTATTTACTAAAGAGATATTATCCATCATCTTATAAATAATATTTATCAATTTTATCTTTCCCTCTTAAACATATTAAGTATCTTTGAGGTTATTAAATAAATTGAAACGATATGTGTTTAGCGGTACCCGGAAAGATTATCTCAATCGATCGAAGCATCCCCGAAATGACCATGGCTAAAGTTGATTTCGGAGGCATCCTAAAGAATATATGTATTGAATGGGTGGATGTGAAACAGGGGGATTATATCCTCGCTCACGCAGGGATCGCTATATCTGTTGTAGATGAGAAAGAAGCGGAGGAAACACTGAAAGACCTTAAAGAATTACAAAAGTGCGTTTCGTAGACGAATATAGAAGCAACGAGAAGGTACAAACTCTTCTGGAGGCCATCCGCAAAAAGGTGACACGACCTTGGTATATCATGGAGATTTGTGGCGGGCAAACACATGCTATCGCCCGTTATCGGCTGGAAGAGATGTTGCCGCCGGATCTTCAACTGCTCCATGGGCCGGGCTGCCCGGTCTGTGTAACACCGGTCGAGACAATCGACTACGCCTTGAAGTTGGCGACACAGCCGAATGTGATCTTAGCC
Source organism: Parabacteroides sp. CH2-D42-20 (assembly GCF_003670185.1). NCBI lineage: Bacteria > Pseudomonadati > Bacteroidota > Bacteroidia > Bacteroidales > Tannerellaceae > Parabacteroides > Parabacteroides sp. CH2-D42-20. Next base: position 17,364 of record NZ_RAYG01000037.1, read on the forward strand.
TCTTTCGGGGATATGATGCGAGTTCCGGGAAGTAAGGAGGATTTATTGAGCGTAAAAGCGAGAGGAGCGGATATCCGTATGCTATATACGCCCTTGGATGCCCTATCACTGGCCGAGGAGAACCCGGATAAGGAAATCGTATTCTTCGCGATTGGTTTTGAGACAACCGCACCTGTCCACCTCATGGCTTTGAAAGAGGCCATACGCCGAGGACTTCCGAACTTTTCCATATTGACTTCCCTATTCACGGTACCACCCGCTATCGAGGCTATCTTATCCGATCCGGAAAGTAAAGTAGACGGTTTCCTGACAGCCGGACATGTCTGCGCCATCACAGGCAACAGGGCCTATCACCGATTAGCCGCCCACTATAAAATCCCGATGGTCGTCACCGGATTCGAGCCGGTAGATCTATTATATGGCATTTATCGCTGTGTCTCCCAGTTGGAAGCCGGAAGTTATGAGGTAGAGAACGCTTACAAACGGGCCGTTCCCGAGCAAGGGAATGCCGCCGCCCGCCAACTTATAGACGAGATGTTGGAACCTTGCGACCAAGACTGGCGGGGCATCGGAATCATCCCCTCCAGCGGGCTTCAACTTCGATCCAAATATAAAAGATATTCCTCCCGAATGAGATTTCAATTGCGTCCGGAAGAAAACCAGATCGCATCCGAATGTATCGCCGGACTGATTATGAGAGGTTTGAGACAACCCTCGGACTGTCCCCATTTCGGGAAGGCCTGCCATCCCACCCATCCGCTGGGAGCCCCGATGGTCTCCTCGGAAGGGGTTTGTGCCGCTTATTATAGATATAAATAGAAAGATATGGATATACACTTGAATTGCCCGATTCCTTTTACCGACTCAGACCGTGTGTTACTAGCGCACGGAGGGGGAGGACGCATGACACACCAACTGATCAGCCAAGTATTTTATCCGGCTTTCCGGAACCCATTATTGGAGCAGGATCATGACGGATGCGTGTTCCCTATGGAAGAAGGGCGACTGGCCTACTCTACCGACTCCTTCGTGGTAGACCCGATCTTTTTCCCCGGAGGAGATATCGGTGATCTGGCGATCAACGGGACCGTTAACGATTTGGCTTGTTGTGGTGCCCGTCCTTTGTATCTGACCGCCGGGTTTATACTGGAAGAGGGCTTGCCTCTAGCAGATCTTCAGCGTATCGTACAATCCATGAAACGTGCGGCGGAGCGTGCCGGCGTACAGATCGTAGCAGGAGACACAAAAGTGGTGGAACGGGGCAAATGCGATAAATTGTTTATCAACACCAGTGGGATCGGGATCGTCCCTCCGGGCATACGAATCGCCCCAGGCCAAGCGACTCCCGGCGATGTCGTCATTTGTAGCGGCCCGATTGGTCTACATGGTATCACGATCCTTTCCGCACGGGAAAGCTTGGGATTCGAGACGGATCTAAAAAGTGATACCGCTTCGCTAAACATTATGATTTCTGAGCTGTTACATACTATAGGAGAGGTACATGTCTTACGTGCCCCCACCCGAGGTGGCGTAAGCGGAACCCTCAACGAGATCGCCCAAGACGCTGGTGTGGATATCCTGCTGGACGAAGACGCCCTGCCTATTCCGGAAGCGGTACGTGCCGCATCCGAGATGCTAGGATTAGACCCACTCTATATAGCGAACGAAGGATTGGTTCTTGTGATCCTGCCGGAAAGCCTTGCGGAACAAGCGTTACCCCTTATGAGACGTTTTGAGGAGGGCAGGCAAGCGACCGTTATCGGCCGTATCACCAAGCAAAGCGGAGAGCAAGCCCGGGTCAAGATGAAGACATTATACGGTAACTACCGGATCATCGATATGCTAAGCGGGGAGCAACTCCCCCGTATTTGTTAGAATACTTAATTGCTGAGATATGGAAAATAAAAGACCGTCCGTTTACGAAGAGTGCCGTCAGAAAGGCATCTCCCGCCGGGACTTCCTGAAGTTCTGTACCACCATGGCCGCCCTGATGGGATTGGAGGCTTCGGGAGTGGCACAGGTAGTAAATGCCTTGGAGACGAAACCCCGCCTTCCGATCATCTGGCTACACCTACAGGAATGTACCTGTTGTACCGAATCGTTTATCCGTGCCGCCCACCCGATCGTGGCTACCTTGTTGTTAGACAAGATTTCCCTAGACTATACCGAGACGCTGATGGCCGCCGCCGGCGAACAGGCCGAGGCCGCTAAGGAAGAGACCATGAAAAAATATTACGGCAATTATCTGCTGATGATCGAGGGATCGTTACCTACAAAAGACGAGGCTTATTGTTGCGTAGGCGGCAAGAGTGCCTTGCAGATCACCGAAGAGGCCGCCGCAGGAGCTAAAGCGATCATCGCTTGGGGCAACTGCGCTTCCGCCGGTTGCGTGCAAGCGGCGAACCCGAATCCTACCGGCGCTAAAGGTATCCATAAAGTCATCAAAGGTAAACCTATTATTAATGTACAAGGCTGTCCTCCGATCGCCGACGTGATGGCGGGTGTCATTATCTATATGTTGACCTTCGATCGTATGCCACAATTGGATGGATTGGGCCGTCCGAAGATGTTCTACTCACGCCGGGTACATGATACGTGCTACCGCCGTGCGAATTTCGACGCCGGCTTGTTCGTGGAAAGCTTCGACGATGAGAACGCCAAGCATGGCTACTGCTTGTATAAAGTGGGATGCAAAGGTCCGAGCACCTATAACTCGTGCGGTATCATCAAATGGAACGAGGGCACCAGTTACCCGATCCAGAGCGGTCACCCCTGTTTGGGTTGCAGCGAGGAGAATTTCTGGGACAACAGCCCGTTCTATAAACGTATGCCCGATATACACGGATTCGGTATCGAGGCCACGGCGGATCAGATCGGTCTGGCTCTAGGAGCCGCTACCGCCGCCGGTATCGCCGTACATGCCGTAGCAACTAACATACGGAAAAAAGAGCTTATCGACAATGATGAGCCGGAAAGTAAATCTACGATCTAATAAAACACTACTATCATGTCAGAAAGAATTGTCATAGACCCCATTACCCGTATAGAAGGCCACCTGCGGGTAGAGGCTGAAATAGAAGGTGGCACGATCAAGAACGCTTATAGCTCGGGTACCATGGTGCGGGGCATCGAGAATATCGTAAAAGACCGGGATCCCCGGGATGTATGGGCTTTCGTAGGCCGTGTTTGCGGCGTATGTACTTCCATCCACTCGCTTGCCTCGGTACGGGCGGTCGAGAACGCACGGGGTATCGTGATCCCTCCCAACGCCAGTATGGTTCGTAATATCATGCAAGCCGTATTGTACATGCATGACCATACGGTGCATTTCTATCAATTGCATGCATTGGATTGGGTAGATGTGGTATCCGCCTTAAAAGCCGATCCGAAAGCCGCCGCTTTACTTGCCCAGCAACTTTCTCCATGGGCAAAGAATACCGAGGGGTATTTCACCGCCACACAACAACGGCTAAAGAAGTTCGTTGCCAGCGGGCAGCTTGGTATATTCGCCAATGGGTATTGGGGACATCCGGACTATAAACTTACGCCGGAACAGAACCTTATCGCTACCGTCCATTATCTGGACGCGTTGGAATGGCAGAAAGAGGTCGTTAAGGTACACGCCGTGTTCGGGGGCAAGAATCCGCATCCAAACTATATCGTAGGCGGTATGCCTTGCAGCATCGACTTAAATGAGGCCAATGCGATCAACGCAGATCGACTCGCTCTGGTAAAGCAGAAACTAGAGGAGGCGAAAACATTCATCAATCAAGTTTATATCCCGGATTTATTGATGATCGCCAATGTTTATAAAGACAAATGGAGTAAGATTGGCGGAGGAGTACGAAACTATTTGTCTTACGGAGACTATCCGATGTTCGATCTCGGGGAAGTGGAAAGTTATAAGATCCCCAGAGGAATTGTTTTGGATCGTGACCTAAGTAAGGTACATCCCGTAGACGCTAACTCCCCGGAGGAAATCAAGGAGTACATTTATCATTCATGGTATAAATACACGCAAGGAGACAAAGCCGGTTTGCATCCCTACGAGGGAGAGACCCATCTGGAATATACCGGCCCTCGTCCCCCCTATAAGTTATTGGACGTAGAGGATAAATATAGTTGGATCAAGACACCACGGTGGAAACAGGAACCAATGGAAGTGGGTCCGTTAGCCCGTTTGATCGTAGCTTACGCCGCAGGGAAGGAACCCCAAAAGAGTATCGTAGACGAGACTTTACGTCAGCTCGACTTGCCGGTAGATGCTTTATTCTCTACCCTAGGACGCACCGCTGCTCGTGGATTGGAATGTAGAATGGCAGCAGACTGGGCCCTTGAGTTTTTCAACCAATTGATCAAGAACCTAGAGAACGGGGATTCCCGGATGGCAAACAGTGCCGAATGGGAACGGGAGAACTGGCCCGATCATGAGCAAGGCGTAGGATTAGCCGAAGCTCCCCGTGGAGCATTAGCCCATTTCATCGTGATCGACAAGAACCGGGTAAAGAACTACCAGATGGTAGTGCCTACTACTTGGAACGCCTCACCGAGGGATGAGAACGGCGTATTGTCCGCCTACGAGTCCGCTTTGATCGGTACGCCGATATACGATCCGAAGCAACCCTTAGAGATTCTTCGGACGATCCACTCTTTCGATCCTTGTCTGGCTTGTGCCGTGCATCTGTATGACGAGGAAGGAAAATATGTGCACCAAGTTGATACATTCTAAAAAGCAATAGAGCCATGAAGAGTCGTAAGAAACGTTTAAGAGAAGTGTATGTATGGGAATTACCCGTACGTATCTATCATTGGGTGAATGCGCTCTGTATCGCCATACTCTGCGTGACAGGCTTTATCATCGCCGATCCTCCTGCGATCATGTCCGCTTCGGAGGCTTATTTCAGCTATTGGTTCGGCGTGGTTCGGTTTATCCATTTCGTAACAGCGTTCGTATTCTTCTTCAATTTCGTATTCCGGCTTTATTGGGGATTCGTCGGGAATCGTTATGCCAGATGGAATAACTTCATCCCTTTAAAGAAATCCCAATGGAAAGAGGTATTGGAGGTGATCAAGGTAGATATCCTGATGATCAAGAACAAACCGGTAGACAGTATCGGGCATAACGCCTTGGCCAGCTTGATCTATTTCGGTACGTTCTGGGCGTTCTTGTTGCAAAGCATCACGGGTTTCGGCCTGTACGCAAAGATGAGCCAGTCCTTCTTCCCGCAACTGTTCGCGTGGACGGTTCCCTTGATGGGTGGGGATTTGATGGCTCGCCAGATTCATCATTTCCTGATGTGGTTCTTCATCCTTTTCGCTATCGTTCATATTTATCTGGTATTTTATCATGACTATATCGAGCAACGTGGCGAGACTTCGTCCATCATCGGTGGCTGGAAGTTTATCGAGGAAGACATAGCGGACAAGGAAGAAGTAACCGAGACTGCCGAGACTATCACTAAGATCGCTAAAAAAGGATGAAAGTGGAGAAGGAAACATTAGTATTAGGAGTAGGCAATTTATTGCTGAAAGACGAAGGTGTAGGCATACACGTTATCAAGGCTTTAGAAAACGAGAAGCTCCCGGCTCACGTCCATTTGATGGACGGGGGCACGGGAGGGCTTCATTTATTAAGTTGGCTGCAAGGGTATGACCGTATCATCATGATCGACGCCACGCTGGATAATAACCCTCCGGGCACCGTCCGTCTGATCCAACCTCGTTACGCCACCGACTTTCCCCCGCTCATGAGCGCCCACGAGATCGGTCTAAAAGATATGATCGACGCCATGATCCTAACCGACGATCTCCCGGAAACCCATCTCATTGTCATCTCCGCCCTCAATATCAACGAGGTCGGAATGGATCTGACACCCGAGGTAAAGGCTGCGGTTCCGAAAGTGATCCGGATGATACAAGAGATTATTTCAATACATAATAGAGCATACCGGCAATAGCGGCCCCAGCTATCGGCCCTAAAACAGGTACCCAAGCATACTCCCAATGGCTGCTGCCTTTTCCCTTGATCGGCAAAATAAAGTGTATGAACCGGGGAGCTAAATCACGGGCAGGGTTAATCGCGTAACCGGTAGTTCCACCTAAGGAAAGGCCGATTACCCAGACCGTAAACGCTACCGGAATGGCACCTACCGAACCTAAACCTATCGGCAAGGTACTATTGCTTTCGTAGGTTAGTTCTCCGTCCGTTATAAAAAATACGACAAACATCAAGGCGAACGTACCGATCATCTCACCTAAGAAATTAATTGGATAATCTTTGATAGCAGGACTCGTACAGAATACGCCTAATTCCGCATCCGGATCATCCGTAGCGTTGAAGTGATCCTTATAAACCAGCCAGACCAATAAAGCGCCCAAAGCGGCACCTATCATTTGCCCGGCTATATAAGTACATACATCACACCAAGGGAAAGTCCCTCCGATCGCCAAGCCGATCGATACCGCCGGATTCAAATGTGCGCCACTATAAGGGCCGGCTACCACAACACCGATAAATACGCCTAAAGCCCAAGCGGTCGTTATCGCTATCCAGCCCGCTCCATTGCCTTTTGTTTTCGACAAACAGACATTCGCTACAACTCCTCCTCCCATCAAGATCAAGAGCATAGTCCCTAATAATTCCGCTAAAAATGGAGACATAAGATAATAATTTAAGAATTTGTTAACTTGTTAATCTGCCTATAAGATGATTTTCATTATTCAGCCCAATTCTGAGAACGCCCCACCGCCTTATGCCATTCGTTCAATAATTTACGGGCGGTATCCTCTTTCATTTGTGGGTTAAAGACCTTATCCAAGCACCATTGTTCTTTCAGTTCATCGATATCCTTCCAATAGCCGATCGCCAAGCCCGCCAAATAAGCGGCACCCAAAGCAGTCGTCTCCAATACATTCGGACGTACGACCGGACAGCGGCAGATATCGGACTGGAATTGCATCAAGAAGTTATTAGCGATAGCACCGCCATCTACCCGAATCTCTTTCGGCTTGGCGTGAATATCGTTTTCCATGGCCATCAATACATCATATACTTGATAACAGATGCCCTCCAAAGCCGCACGGGTCAAGTGGGCCGCCGTAGTTCCGCGGGTAATCCCGATAATAGCGCCACGTGCGTATTGATCCCAATACGGCGCACCCAAACCCGTTAACGCCGGCACAAAATAAACACCCCCATTATCACTGACGGATTTCGCCATTTGCTCAGTAATCGAGGCATTCGGAATCAAGCCGATCCCATCCCTCAACCATTGAACGACGGCACCTCCCACAAAGACACTACCTTCCAGCGCATAGGTCGTCTGATCCCCTAATTTCCACGCGATCGTTGTCAATAGGTTATTCTGGGAAAGAACGGGTTCCTTGCCGGTATTCAGGATCATAAAGCAGCCGGTTCCGTAGGTTGTCTTGATCATACCATCCTCTACGCAGAGCTGGCCGAACAGAGCCGCCTGTTGGTCGCCAGCCATACCGGATACCGGGATGCCTTTCTTAAAAATAGGAGTTGATGTCTCGCAGTAAACCTCACTACAGGCTTTCACTTGCGGTAACATCGAGGCAGGTATCGTAAACAAGTCCAATAACTCTTGATCCCATTGCAAAGTACGGATATTGAAAAGCATGGTACGGGAAGCGTTCGTCACATCCGTAATGAATTGAGCGCCCCGGGTAAGTTTCCAAACCAGCCAAGTATCTACCGTACCGAAGCATAGCTCTCCCCGCTCCGCACGCTCCCGGATACCCTTTACGTTATCCAATATCCATTTTATCTTCGTGGCGGAGAAATAAGCGTCGATCACCAATCCGGTCTTCTGCTGGATACGTTCCGCCCAGCCTTGCGATTTAAGTTCCTCGCAATAATCCGCCGTACGGCGATCCTGCCATACGATCGCGTTGTATACGGGAAAGCCAGTCTCCCGGTCCCAGATGATGGTAGTCTCCCGTTGGTTAGCGATTCCGATACAGGCGATATGGCTATCCGTGACATCCGCTTTTGCCATCGCCTCCTTGATGACAGACGATTGGGTGTACCAAATCTCATTCGGGTCGTGCTCTACCCAGCCCGGTTTCGGGAAATACTGTTGGAATGGTTTCTGAGCCAACGTAATAATAGTTCCTTGATGATTAAACAGGATAGCCCGGGAGCTAGTGGTTCCCTGATCGATCGCCAACACATATTTATTTCGAAAATTCATATCCTTCTATATTAGTATCGTTTATCAATTTGTCAATTCAGTATATAATTCGAGGCAACCTCATTAAACGCCTTTACCTGAGCAGAGGTCCAAGTCTCGTCCTTCCCCCATTCCGTAGCCAGAATCCCCGCTACTTTAGGAGCCATCGCCATCGCTGCCCGTGCGTCTAAGAATAAGATACGCAAACGGCGTGCCAATACATCCTCCAAAGTACGAGGCATCTCATTACGGACCAGCCAAGTCACCTCTCCTACCGTATAGGCATAGTCCGGATGCAACTTCTCCGCCATGGCGGGGGAAGAGGCCACTAAGTTACGGATTTCGTCGGCATCCGTACCATATACGTATAAAGGATCGGAGAAATCCGGATTCTTCCGGCTACCATGGATTTGGTAACGCTCGGTAATACAGTCTTTTGTAGGAATATGCATGTAACGTATCGCTAGGTCTAGGGTATCTTGAGCCATTTTCCGGTAGGTTGTCCATTTGCCTCCGATAATGGTGATCAAGCCGGATTTCTCCCGGATCAATTTATGGCTACGTGATATCTCTTTTGTCTTTTTACCTTCGCTACGGGGAGCGGCGAGCGGACGAAGCCCCGCGAACACGGATAAGACATCGCTTCGCTTGGGTGGCCGGGTCAAATAGTTAGCGGCCGTATCGAGTATAAATTGGATTTCTTTCTCTAAGGCTACCGGCTCTTTTTCCGGCGATTCCATCAAGGTATCCGTTGTCCCTACCACGACTTTATCATGCCAAGGTACGGCGAACAACACACGTCCATCCGATGTCTTAGGAATCATAATGGCGCAATCACTTTGCAAGAAAGAGGAATCCAATACCAAATGGACTCCTTGGCTGGGGCGAACGGTCGGGCGTTTACCCGGCTCGTCCATTTGCAAGATCTCATCGGCGAAGACACCGGTAGCGTTGATCACGCAACGGGATCTTACTTGATAAACCGTACCGGTCTCCTCATCTCGAACCGTAACGCCGGATACTTTGCGGTCGTCGTCCTTCAGAAGCCCTATGACTTTCGCGTAGTTCAAGATACAAGCGCCAGCGTCGATAGAGCTGCGGACCATATTAATCGCAAGACGGGAATCATCGAACTGGCCGTCATGATAAAGCACCCCGGCGGTCATCCCTTTCGAACGAAGCATCGGAATGGTACGGAGCGCCCGTTTCGGACCGATACAAACCGAACGTCCCAGACCTAATTTTCCGGCCATCACATCATATAGGATCAGGCCTATCGTATAAAACGGGCCTTCCCACCAACGATAACAAGGGATTAAGAAGGTTTGATCTTTTACCAAATGGGGAGCGTTCTGGCGTAGCAGGCCTCGTTCGCGCAAGGCTTCCAGAACCAAGGAGATATCTCCTTGCGCCAAATAACGGACACCGCCATGGACCAACTTCGTACTACGGCTGGAAGTTCCTTTCGTAAAGTCCGATTGTTCGAATAAGGCGACTCTATATCCTCTTGTCGAAGCATCCAGAGCGATACCTATGCCGGTAGCTCCTCCTCCGATCACAAGAAAATCAAAGACTTCAGACGGGTCTTCCAACTGAGAAATCATTTTACTACGGTCCATATAGCTCCTCCTTTATTAAGATTAACAGTCACAAATCTAACCATTAATTCTTAGTATAACAAAGGATTTGGGAAAAAGGATCAGTAGCGCTTTCTGTTTTCCATAAAGATAACTGCAGTTTCTATTGGAAGAAACAAAAGTTTCCTGCTGAAGAAACTTTTGTTTTGCTATAGGGAAACAAAAGTTTTCCTTACGGGGAATTTAAAAAAACTGTAATAGTCTGATTATTATCACTCAAACATCTTATCGATACCTCCTGTATCCGGTGGAGTCGTAGGGCTATCTTCCTCCCCTCCTTCGCTACATGGGTTCGCGTATTTCTCGGGGATCTCGAAAGTCTCGTCTTCCGAGTAGCCTAACGTTTTATCTTTATAAACCTTTTGCATATAAAGGGCGTAAATCGGTAACGCCATACTCGCTCCCTGCCCTTCCGCCAAGCGGTCGAAATGGATGGAACGGTCCTCGCCGCCTACCCAGCAGCCGGAAACCAAGCTAGGCGTAAATCCCATGAACCAACCGTCGGAGTTATTCTGGGTCGTTCCGGTCTTACCACCCATCTCCGCCTTGATACCGTAGCGGAAACGTACACGTCCTCCGGTACCACCGTCGATTACGCTTTTCAACATATGTAGCATCTTATAGGAAGCATCTTCCGTCAGCACCTCACTCATCTGTGGGGTAAAGTTCGCGATTGTATTTCCATATGAATCTTCTATACGGGTCACGAATAAAGGTTCTACCCGGATGCCCTTGTTGGCAAATACCGTATAGGCCCCGACCATCTCACCCACCGATACATCCGGAGTACCCAGACAGACCGAGATAACCGGATCGATATGATTCTTCAAGCCGAAAGAATGAAGCAAACGAACAAACGTATAAGGTGAGAGCTGGCTCATCAGATAAGCGGTTACCCAGTTATCCGAGTTCTGTAATCCCCACTTGATCGTAACCATCTCGCCGATTCGCTTCGCGCTGGCGTTACGGGGAACCCACAAACGACCGTTCTCGTCCATCAACTGCTGCTGCACATGTAGCATCTGGTCGCAAGGACTGATCCCCTCGATCATCGCCAACGAATAAAGGAACGGTTTCATGGTAGAACCGATCTGACGGCGACCGCCATTCACCATATCATATTGGAAGTCATTATAGTCAATACCACCTACATAAGCCTTGACCTGCCCGGTGCGAGGGTCCATCGACATAAACGCCGTACGCAAGAAACTCTTATGATAACGAATCGAATCCAAGGGAGACATGATCGTATCGATCGGACCATCCCAACTAAACACACGCATATCGACAGGCTTCTCAAACTCCTTGCGCATATCGGCCTCAGCCATTCCACTCTTCTTCATCGCCCGGTAACGATCTGTCTGGTGCATCGCACGCATCAACATCGTGTCTACTTGACCGACACTTACGTCTCTTGAGAACGGAGCATAGCTACGTCCCTTCTTTTCCCGGAAGAAAGCCGGTTGAAGATCTTTACTCATATGTTCGCGGACAGCGTCTTCCGCATATTTCTGCATACGGGAATCGATGCTCGTATAGATTTTCAAGCCATCCGTATAAAGATTATAGTATTCTCCGTCGGCTTTTTTATTTTTGTTACACCATCCATATAATGGATTCGTCGCCCAAGATAATGAGTCCTCACTGAATTTCTGAGATTGCCAAGAGGCGTAATCCTTACGCTCCGGTTTCTTCGCGGTCATTGTCAGACGAAGGTATTCACGGAAGTAAGGAGCCAAACCGTCTTTATGGTCCATACGGGTAAAATGTACGACCAAGGGTAAAGCCTTCAACGAATCACATTCCGCCTTGGTTATGTACCCGGCCTTTTCCATCTGCTCCAAAACCGTATTACGACGGCCGATGGTACGCTTGTTATGGCGAACCGGATTGAAATAAGAAGGGTTCTTGCACATGCCTACCAACGTGGCGGCTTCCTCGATCTTCAAGGTTTTAGGGGTCTTCCCGAAATACACACGAGATGCGGATTGGATTCCCACGGCATTGTACAAGAAGTCAAACTTATTCAGATACATATTTATAATCTCTTCCTTTGTGTAATAACGTTCCAATTGAACCGCGATCACCCATTCGATCGGTTTCTGGAAAAGACGTTCCATCATATTATCGGCACTCGGCGAGAATAATTGCTTCGCTAATTGCTGGGTAATGGTACTACCGCCACCACCGCTTTTTTGCATCAAGATACCCCGCTTCACGATGGCACGAAACAAACCCTGCGCATCGATACCGCTATGTTCGGCGAACCGGATATCCTCGGTAGCGATCAAGGCTTTCACCAAATCCGGCGAAAGATCCTCATAATTCACGTAAATACGATTGTCTTTGCTATGCGCATAGGCTCCCAACGCCTTTCCGTCCGAGGAGATAACTTGGGAAGCATATTTATCAATCGGGTTCTCCAATTGTTCCACCGGAGGCATATAACCAATTGAACCATTCGCTATCGCCATAAACACCATTACCACCGCCCCTAATATAGCGAGGTATACTATCCAACAAGAAATAAGGATACCTTTTGTAATCTTTGATGCCATCTTTTTATATTTCACGGTATGGATAAAAGACTCATCTTATCCACAACGACCTATTTAAGATCACAAAAATAGAGGAAAATACGATCTTATGCAAGTTGAGGCACATATTTCGCCAACAAATAACCACCAGCTAGTAACCAAACATATAAAATAGTGGCCAAAACAAAGGGCTTAGCGCCAGCTTTCTTAAATTTCTCGATACTAGTCTCCGTACCAAGAGCAGTCATGGCCATTGTCAGCATGAATGTATCTACCTGATTGATCCCATCTACAACCGCATGAGGAAGCAAGTCGAGCGAATTGAAACCAATCACGGCCAAGAAACCAAACGCAAACCAAGGAATAGTGATCTTACCACGAGAAGGGGCAACGCCTCCGCCATTCCTCCCCCCGTTAACCACGGACTTCACGGCGGTTCGAGCCAACATGAAACTCATGACCACTAGCACAGGAGCTAACATCATCACACGAATCATTTTCACGATAATAGCCGCATCCGAAATTTCCTTTCCCATAGCGTTACCGGCTCCTACCACATGAGCTACCTCATGCAAGGTCGCACCCGTATAAAGTCCCATTTGCTCAGGGTCTAAATCAAGAATACCTGCACGGTACATCACCGGATAAATAAACATAGAAAGCGTACCGAAAATCACGACTGTCGATACGGCAACCGCCGTCTTATGAGCCTCGCACTTCACGACCGGTTCAGCGCCCAATACCGCGGCAGCCCCGCAAATAGCGCTACCCGTGGCGGTCAGTAAAGCAAGGTCTTTATCCATTTTCATCAATCGCCCCACCCAAACACCGATCAAGATGGTAAGCACCACGATCACCATATCGATCAGGATTGCCGGAAGGCCGATCGCAATCACGCTCTGGAAGGTCAGCTTAAACCCATATAGTACGATACCCGCACGAAGCACTTGCTTAGTACAAAACAGGATACCCGGAACCCACGTCTCCGGCAAATGGTTTCTCAGGCTGTTGGCGTACAACATACCTAAAATAATGCCGACAATCAGCGGACTGAATGACAATTGTTTAATAAACTGGAACTCCGCGATATAGAATGCGGAACAAGAGAAAAGAGCTATCAGCAAGACACCATGTAATACGTTACCTCGTTTTTCACTAAACATAATTATTGATTTATTTAGTACAACATATCATTATTTGATTTCGTTCGCGAAAGTACATATTTTCATCCGATCCCTTACTTCACAAGTTTTTATAGCGAATAACCTAAAGTTATTGCCAATGTTGACTGGCAAAACGCATGAAACTTTCTTCCATACCGCTGTTCTGCCCCTGCGGCTCCACAAAGGAGAAAGTCCGTTCGGCCTTAAAACCCTCAATATCTATCACTTTCAAACGTCCTGCCATCAGCTCACGTGTCACCGCCCGAATAGAAAGAATTCCCAAAGCATCGGAATTTTCCAAGAATAATTTGATACTCTCCGTACTACCTAGCTGCAATAATACGTTCAATTGCGACAGTTTGATCTGGTGTTTTGCCAAGGTCCCCTCCAAGACCTCAAGCGTACCGGAGCCGTTTTCACGAAGTACTACGGGCAAAGCACAAAGTTGTTCCAACGTCAGTTCGTCATAAGCAGCCAACTTAGACCCTACATGAGTGACAACCACTAACTCATCCTTCATAAAAGGTATATAATGCATCGTATTTTGACGGGTAGTCCCTTCCACCAATCCTAACGTTATTTTTCCATCTCGCAAAGCCAACTCTATATCCCGGCTATTCCCATTCAATACAGATACATGTATATCCGGAAACATCTTAATGAATAAAGCAAGCACGGGCGGAAGAACATATTGGGATATTGTCGTACTGGCACCTAAATGTAAATCCCCCAGAAAATTATTTGTCAACAGATTCATCTCGAAATCCAATTGACGATACGAAGCCAATAAGGAATGGGTATGCGAAAACAACAACTCGCCCGCACGAGTTAAACGGATCTGGCTACCTGTTCGTTCAAAGAGAGGCGTCTTATACTGAACCTCCAACTCATGGATATGCTTGCTAATAGCGGGTTGGCTAATGAACAATTCCCGGGACGCTTTCGTGAAGCTTAAGTTACAAGCTACGCTATGAAATACTTTTAATCGAAAATCCATGATATTCTACCTTTTGCTGTTTTAATTTAACAAAGATAAAAAAAATACTATATATTTGTAGATTGAAACATAAATATATGAATGAATATGAAATATCTATATGTTTTATTGTTGACGTTGACCGTCAACGCATGCAGTGGTCAACGCAATCAAAAAACGGAAGAATCCAATGTAGCGCCACCCACCTTTGAAATGGTCTCAGTCCCCACCCTAATCACAGACCCAGTGGAAAGGGCCGAATATTTAGTGAAACATTATTGGGATAAATTCGACTTCAAGGATACGACCTATATCCATGAACCTCAAGTGACCGAGCAGGCATTATCCAACTATATAGATTTGATGAACTATGTCTCGCCTGCGGCTATGTCTTCTTCCGTAAAAGCGATGATGAAACAAACAGAACAAGACAGTGCCATGTTTCAGTACTTTTCCGAGATGATGGAGAAATATCTATACGACCCGAACTCCCCCCTAAGGAATGAGGAAATGTATATAGCAGTATTGGAATATCTTACCGAATCCTCGTCATTAAGCGATGTGGAAAAGATACGTCCCGCCCATTTGCTAGAGCTCGCATTAAAAAACAGAATCGGGACGCCTGCGACCGATTTCACGTACACATTAGCGAACGGACAAACCGGGAAATTATACAATATAAAAGCGGATTATCTATTATTATTTTTCTATAATCCGGACTGTCATGCTTGTCAAGAAATAACCAGACAAATGGAATCGTCCTTCTTGATCAATGAATTTTCAAAAAGCAACAAACTAAAGATCTTAGCCGTTTATCCGGACGAGGATCTGGACGCATGGAAAGAGCATGTTTCCGTCATGCCTAAAGATTGGATCAACTCATACGACAAAAGTGTTTCGCTTAAAAACGACGAGATCTACGACTTAAAAGCGATACCCACATTATATCTATTAAACAAAGAGAAAAAAGTATTGTTGAAAGACGCTACTTTTCAACAGATCGAAAATTATTTATCACAAACAACTAACTAATTTAAAACATGAAAAAAATCTTATTGTCCTTGGCTTTCTTAGCAGGAGTGAGCCTAACGGTTTCCGCCCAATTCAAGATTGGCGGCAAGACCATTAATACGAAAAAAGTGATTAATGCCGCGACTGATGTAGCGCATGCCGCTACTCTATCCGACGAGGATGTAGCCAAAATGGCAAAAGAGTACATCCAATGGATGGACACTCATAACGAGGTAGCAGGTCCGGATACGGAAATGGGACAACGCTTGGAACGCTTGACCGCCAATTTAAAGAAAGTTTCCGGCCTAGACTTAAACTTTAAAGTATATAATGTAGTAGATGTAAACGCTTTCGCCTGTGGAGACGGAAGTGTACGCGTATGTGGCGGATTGATGAAAATCATGGACGATGACGAGGTATTCGCCGTTATCGGTCATGAGATCGGGCACGTCGTTCATTCCGACTCTAAAGACGCCATGAAAAACGCTTACTTGACCTCCGCCGCTAAAAACGCCGCCGGAGCTGTAAGTGGAACCGTATCCAAACTGACCGACTCTCAACTGGGAGACATGGCACAGGCCTTGGCCGGCGCTCAATATTCCCAGAAACAAGAGTATGAGGCGGACGAATTCGGTTTCCAGTTTTGTATAGATAACGGGCGAGATCCGTACGGAATGTCTAACTCATTAAATAAATTGTTACAACTGAGTGAGTCGGAAGCTAAATCGTCCAAGTTTATGCAGATGTTCTCAAGCCATCCCGAGACTCAAAAACGTGCCGATCGGGTAAAAGAGAAGGCCGATGAGTACGTGAAAAGCAAGCAATAACTGTTAACGGTCCTTTAGCAGGACGGACTATTATTAAAATAAAGCTAACTTATCAAGGATTTACGCCACGAAATCATGCTATACAACATAAAATACTATATATTTGCACCGTGTTTTTCATGGTATTAGATTTAAGGTTAGCAATGAAGATTGGTCGTCCGTGACGGATGACCATTTTTTTTGCTTTGATAATCAAAAAAACTTCTACCTTTGCAAAAGATCTATCTATTAAGAATCATGAAACACACACATAAATATTTAATTTTTGCCATATCCATATTTCTTGTCTCTTTGTTAACCCTAGGTTGCCAAGAAAAAGAAGAAAAGAAAGTCGTGCTTATCCATTCTTTTGAGCAAAAGAAAGATACCTACCCGATTTTTAATGAAGTGCTGGAACGAACATTCAATAAGCAAAAAATAAACCCGAAGATTCATACATTCTATCTAGATTGCGAGCAATATCTGGATAGTGCCGAAATAGCCCGAATGTATAATTATATTGACTCGATCAAAGAGATTAAACCCGATATCATATTAGTAAACGATGATCAAGCTTGCTACTCTTTATTAGCTTGTGGACACCCGTATCTAAAAGAAATACCGATTGTTTTCGCCGGCGTAAATTATCCGAATTGGTCGCTTTTAAAGAAGTACCCCAATCTTACCGGACTACACGACAAACAAGACTTCATCAAGAATATAGAATTTATACATAAATTATTCGGAGTATTGCAAATCCAGATTCCTTGCGACCGGACAATCCTTGGAAGAAAATCCTTTAATGACTTTTGGCAACAAATACAAGGACACCCGGAAATAGAAATAATCCGCCTTAAAATCCGGGGGCTAGAGTTAGATAAAATCGGAACAAATGACAGTCTATTTGTAAAGAGGCTCATAGACCTTACCCAAAATGGCACTCAGATGCGGTCGCTACCGGGAAAAAACTGTATAGCAAAAATAAATACCCTTCCATACCGAGTTTTACCGGGATCTTCTTTGCTCTTTAATTTGTCCGGCACTCTGGATCAAAGCACTTATCTAGATATAAAATACGATCATACCTCCGAAGCTTTTTATCAATTAGTCAATTATCCCAGCTTCTCCGCTCATTACGAACCGATTCAATATCATCCGGCTAAAAGACGGAATCGATACATCGGAGGTTATTTCACATCCGTAGAAATACAAGCACAAGAACAGGCGGAAATGGCTTCATTAGTGTTGAAAGGGACCCCTGTCGCAGAAATTCCGATCAAAGAAAGCAGTAAGGAATATATTCTCGTATGGCATAGCATAAAAGCATAGGGAATACCTATCGAGAAGATCCCTTCTTATGCCCGTTTAGTCAATATCCCTTTTTATGAGCTATACAAGAAACAGCTAATCGCTTTCATTTGCGTAGCGTTCATCTTTATCAATATCGTTGCCACGGGATTATGGAAGCTATATTCCAGAGAACAGAAATATAAGAAATTAGCGCAAGCCAATTTGGTAAAACAGAACAAGGAACTGGAAGTAGCCTTAGAGAAGGCTAAAGAGTCCGACCAAATGAAATCGGCATTTTTAGCGAATATGAGCCATGAGATACGGACTCCATTGAACGCTATCGTCGGATTCTCGAATCTTATGAACACAGACATCGAGCTCAGTAAGGCAGAACGGGAAAACTTTACCGAGTTAATCAATACGAACAGCGATCTGTTATTGAACCTTATCAATGATATCTTAGATCTTTCCCGTATCGAATCGGGCCGTATGTCATTCTCTTTCCAGCAATATTCTCTAAATGAATTAATAAGCACGATTTACCAGACTTTCCAAGTTTTAATGCCGGAGAACGTAGAACTTCGTATGCAAATACCGGAAAAAAGCATATCCATTCCCACGGATAAGCTTCGGTTGACACAAGTGATTACCAACTTTCTTAGCAACGCTATCAAATTCACGCAAAAGGGATATATATTGATTGGTTATGAATACCGAGAGGAAGAGCGGCATATACATATTTTCGTAGAAGATACCGGCATTGGTATCCCGAAAGAAAAGCAAGACGCCGTTTTCAATCGTTTCACGAAACTGGATGAATTCGCCAAAGGTACCGGCTTGGGACTATCCATTTGCAAAGTGATAACCGAACGTTTCGATGGGTATATCGCCGTAGAGTCCGAAATAGGAAAAGGAAGCCGTTTCTCCATTATCCTTCCCCTTAACCCCAAACACACTGAAAGTGATTAATCACATTTATTCGCGATAATCCCGAAAATAATATTACTTTTGCTTTTGTATACAATTTTAAATTTCAGATCTGTGAGTACAAGAATAAAATTAAGGGTTCAAGGATTAGCGAACAGCCAAATTCAATCCGGGGCCTATGCGTTAATTTTGGCAGAGGAAAATGGTCCACGGCGAATTCCAATCATCGTAGGAACCGCTGAAGCACAGTCTATAGCGATCGCTTTGGAGCATATCGTACCTCCTCGTCCATTAACACACGACTTATTCGCCACTTTTGCGCAAGCCTTCAACGTCATTCTTAAGGAAGTCTACATATACAAATTCGAAGATGGTGTGTTTTACTCAGAATTAGAGTTTAGCGACGGTGAGCGCTCGATAAAGCTGGACTCTCGCACTTCCGACGCGATTGCCATAGCGCTTCGGGTAAATTGCGACATCTTTACTTCCGAGGAGATTGTAAAGGAATGCGGTGTCGTACTGGAAGACACCCTGTCCATCCCCGCTGACGAACCGGAGGACGATGACAATTTATTAGAATTAGAACCGGATGAGATTAAGGACGAAGCCCAGTTAAAGAAATGGTTAAGCCTATTGGATATCCAAGAAATAAACGAGCGATTGGAAGACGCTATAGCGGACGAAAATTACGAATACGCGAAAATGTATAAAGACGAGTTGCGCCGTCGAGAAGAAGAGGAGGACACAAACAAATGATTGGAGAACAAGGAGGATTCGGACTGGTCTCACTTTTAAGAGGTCTGCTTGGGATCATTACGATTTTAGGTATCGCCTATGCGATGAGTTATGACCGTAAACGGATCGATTGGAAATTAGTAGGTGGAGGTTTGTTCATGCAGATCGTATTCGCCTTGGCGGTTTTATATGTACCGTTCGTCGGAAGCCTATTGGAAGGATGTGGCAAGATATTTGTTAAGTTGATGGACTTCACGGATGCCGGTCTTACTTTCTTATTAGGCCCGTATGCCTCTAAAGCGGCAGGATTCAGTTTCTTGCTTCATTCGCTACCGATTGTTATTTTCTTCTCCGCCTTGGTTTCCATGTTTTACCATTGGGGGATTATCCAGAAAGTAGTCGGTGCCTTTGCGTGGGTATTGCGTAAATTCATGAATATATCCGGCTCGGAGGGATTAGTGGCCGCCGGTAATATTTTTATGGGAATGACAGAATCTCCTGTGTTGATCAAGAATTACCTGCCGACAATGAATCGTTCGGAGATATTTTTGGTCATGGTATCCGGAATGGGTACGATCGCCGGTTCCGTAATGGGTACTTACATAGGTATGTTGGGAGGAACAGATCCGGCGTCGAAGGTTTTATTTGCCACTCATTTGCTTTCGGCTTCCGTGATGGCAGTACCGGGTTCAATCGTTTTAGCGAAGATGCTTTGTCCGCAAACAGAAGAAGCCACGGATCATGTAGCTGTCTCCGGCAAGGAAAAAGAGAACTCGAATATTTTAGATGCCATCTCATCAGGTACGGTTACCGGCGTAAAATTAATGACGAATATCGCTGCCATGTTATTGGTATTCATCTCGTTAGTAGCGTTAGCGAATTATGTTACGGAAGACGTAATTGGACGTTACACGGGATTGAACGACTGGATCGTACAGATCTCGGACGGCAAAGCAAAAGGACTGACTTTCCAGTTCATACTGGGCGTAATCACCGCTCCTTTCATGTGGTTGATAGGTGTACCGGGCCAGGATATCATGCTGGTAGGATCTTTACTGGGACAAAAGACCATATTGAACGAATTTGTCGCCTATTTCCAATTACAGCAATGGAAAGATGCCGGATTATTCATGTATGAGAAATCGATCTTGATGTCTACTTATATCCTTTGCGGATTCGCTAATATATCGTCTATCGGTATCTTATTAGGCGGATTGGGCGTATTAGCCCCGGAAAAACGAGGATTAATTTCACGTATCGGCGTACCGGCCATGATCGGCGGAGCCCTGGTCTCTGTGCTATCGGCTACTATAATTGGTATGATCCTTGGGTAATTGAAAATTGAGAATTGAGAATTGAAAATTAGATGGTCATGCAGATTTTTTATACACCAGATATAGCTATCAAGCCGGAATTACCGGAAGAAGAAGCAGGACATTGTATACGGGTACTTCGTCTAGGTGAAGGCGATGAGATAGTATTGACGGATGGGCAAGGCTCTTTTTATAAAGCGGCTATTAGCCGGGCGCATCCCAAACATTGTGAGGTGACCCTCTTAGAGAGTTGGAAACAACCCGATCTCTGGAACTTCAATCTCCATATAGCCATAGCTCCTACCAAAAACATGGACCGGATGGAGTGGTTCGTGGAGAAAGCGACGGAAATAGGGATCAATGCGATCACCTGTTTGAATTGTCGTTTCTCGGAGCGTAAAGAGATCAAGCCGATTCGATTGGAGAAGATATTGGTCAGTGCAATGAAGCAATCCCAGAAAGCGACTTTGCCAGCGTTAGAAGGAATGACAGATTTCAAGAAGTTTGTCGCCACTCCCTTTGACGGGCGTAAGTTTATCGCCCATTGCGAGGAAGGCGAGAAGCCACTATTAAAACATACGTATCAGCCGGGAGAGAATGCCTTAATCCTCATCGGACCGGAAGGTGATTTTAGCCCGGAAGAAATCAAGCTGGCTCAAGAGAATGGCTTCGAGCCGATCTCTTTAGGAGAGAGCCGGCTGCGTACGGAAACGGCTGCGCTAGTGGCTTGCCATACGATTCATGTGTTAAATCAATAGAGTCCGGTAAGATGCCTCACATTACCGGAGGGTAATCGTAACTTGATTATTGATCGCAGATGCCCTGTCTGTTATTCGGATTCGTTTTAACAGTTTGTCAATCTATCCCCATATTCTGTCTTGTTTACAGACAGAAGTACGGGATGGCTTATAAAAACGTCACTCTCCAGCAGTCAAAAAAACATCCGATCAATCACTGACAGGATGTCTTTACTGCTTGTCACAAATGAAAACCACCTTAACTAAACAAGCAAATGCGTTGCAATTGCAATTATCAATTTTAATGAATACAACAAAAACATGAACGCAGATCAGCATATTTGATCAATAGCCACCGCAAATATACGAAAAAAACAGACCTATGCTATAATATACTATAGCTATTTACATAAAAATCTTCACATACTTTGTTACTCTATTTATGATAAACGAGAGTGACAAAATAATAATACAACGTATTGTGCAAAGGATAAAATCTTTACGCAAGGAACGTAGTATGTCACAACGTGAACTGATGTTCAGATCCGACGTCAATATTTTTATATTAGAACAAGCCAAACAAGATATCAAAATCGGAACCTTAATTAAAATAACCAGAGCATTAAATATCTCTTTATCCGACTTTCTAAAGGGTATTGAAGATGACACTAATATAGAATAATCCTATTTCCATTAAAAATACGTTAATCCTCATAAGGGTTATTAAGCAAATTGCTACATTTGTAATGATATTAACAAATCTAATCTAATAACAATTTAAGTAACATGAAAAATTTGTTCAAATCATTCTTGATTCTTTCAGCCATAGCTATGGCTATCCCCTGTATCGCTCAAACTCCGAATACATTGACTAAGAAGGAGAAAAAAGCTGGCTGGGAATTATTATTCAACGGAAAAGACTTCTCAGGATGGCGTCAATGTAACGGAACCGCTATGCCCGCGAACTGGGTTATAGAAGACAATGCAATGAAAGTATTTACCGGCGAAGGCAAGAAACCGGGACAAGGCGCTAATGGCGATATCCTTTACCAGAACAAAAAGTTCAAAAACTTCGAGCTTTCGGTAGACTGGAAAGCCAGCAAGATGGGCAACTCCGGTATCTTCTATTATGTACGCGAAGTACCCGGCAAACCTATTTATTATGCGGCTCCCGAAGTACAGGTACTAGATAACGTGGACGCAACCGACAACAAATTAGCGAACCACCTAGCAGGTTCTCTATATGACATGCTTCCCGCAGATCCGAAAACAGTTAATCCTGCCGGCGAGTGGAATACGATCGTAATCCGTGTAAAAGATGGAAAAGTAACGCATACTCAAAATGGCAAAAAAGTAGTTGAGTACACTTTATGGAGCAAAGAGTGGGATGATCTGGTAGCTAACAGTAAATTCAAGAACTTCCCGGGTTTTACCGAAGGTATCTCTAAAGAAGGTTATATAGGTCTGCAAGATCATGGCTATCCTATATGGTTCCGTAATATCAAGATCCGTGAACTAAAATAGTTCTTCGAATCTATCGTATATAAATAAAAAGCCCGGGATTCTGATAAATCACCGGGCCTTTTTATATCTGTTTAAAAAGTAAGCCTAATTACTCCCACTCAATTGTCGCATTCGGTTTCGGAGACATATCGTAGCATACACGGTTCACGTTCTTCACCTCTTTCAAGATACGATCCGTAATCTTCATCAAGATTGGCCAATCAACCGGTTCGATCGTAGCGGTCATGGCATCTACCGTATTGACGGCACGGATAATCACGGGCCATTCGAAAGAACGGGCGTTATCACGTACGCCAACCGACTTAAAGTCGGGTACTACCGTAAAGTATTGCCATACCTTTTTATCCAGTCCGGCGTTCTTGAACTCCTCCCGTAAGATCGCATCCGACTCACGTACCGCTTCCAGTCTATCACGAGTGATAGCGCCCAAGCAACGTACGCCCAAACCCGGTCCGGGGAACGGCTGGCGATAAACCATGTCATAAGGCAAACCTAACTCTACGCCACAAGCACGAACCTCGTCCTTGAATAATTGACGCAAAGGCTCAACCAACTCAAATTGCAAATCTTCCGGCAGACCGCCTACGTTATGATGGGATTTCACCATCTTAGCCGTCTTCGTTCCGCTCTCCACGATATCCGGATAGATCGTTCCTTGAGCCAAGAAATCGATTCCATCTAATTTGCGAGCCTCTTCCTCAAATACACGGATAAACTCACCACCGATAATCTTACGCTTTTGCTCCGGATCTTCCACGTCGGCCAGCTTATTCAAGAAACGATCGGTAGCGTCTACATACACCAAATTGGCATTCAATTGGTTCTTGAAGACCTCAACGACATCCTCGGACTCGCCCTTACGCATCAAACCATGGTTCACATGCACGCAAACCAATTTATCGCCGATCGCTTTCAAAAGCAAAGCGGCTACTACAGAGCTATCGACACCTCCAGACAAGGCCAGCAGAACTTTCTTATCCCCTACCTGACGCTTCACCAACTCAATCTGGTCATTGACAAAATTCGTCATATTCCAGTTTGCCTCAGCCTTGCAAGTATCGAACACGAAAGACTTGACAGCGCCCTTGATCGCCTCGACATCATCCGTAAACTCCGGCAATTTAACCTCGCACAACGCCTTATCGTGACCTGCGGCCATTACAGGAGTGCCCATCTCGTAAATACCCGGATTCACGTCGATAGCTACACCGTCGATAACATTGTTTGGACCACCATTGATAATGATACCTTTCACGTTTGGCAAGGCTTTTAATTCCTCAACCGTGATGTCATGCGGATAAATCTCACTATAAACGCCTAACGCACGAATAGCACGAGCCAACACCGTATTCTCATGACTACCTAAATCCAAGATAACAATCATATCTTGCTTCATGTGACTTTTAAATTTTATTGATTTTACACTTTGTTATACCTAAGACAAATGTCACTCCCACTCGATGGTTGCAGGCGGCTTCGAGCTGATGTCGTACACGACTCTATTTACGCCTTTCACCTTATTGATAATCTCGTTGGAAACTTTGGCGAGGAACTCGTACGGAAGCTGCGCCCAATCGGCGGTCATGGCGTCCGTGGAAGTTACCGCACGTAAAGCTACCGTATTCTCATAGGTACGCTCATCGCCCATTACACCTACGGATTGAATCGGAAGCAGGATCACTCCGGCTTGCCAAATCTTATCGTAAAGTCCCCACTCACGCATCAATGACATATAGATATCGTCAGCATCTTGCAGGATACGTACCTTTTCCGGCGTGATATCACCCAAGATACGGATACCCAATCCCGGTCCCGGGAACGGATGGCGCTTGATCAAATGCGGTTGCATACCCAACTCCATACCGACACGGCGAACCTCATCCTTGAAAAGAAGACGAAGCGGCTCGACGAGTTTCAAGTTCATCGTATCCGGAAGTCCGCCCACATTATGATGGCTCTTGATAACCGTACCTGTGATAGACAGCGACTCGATCACATCCGGATAAATCGTACCTTGCCCCAGCCACTTGATATCTTTCAGCTTATGCGCCTCCTCATCGAAGACATCGATAAATCCTTTGCCGATGATCTTACGTTTCTTCTCCGGTTCCGTAACGCCCGCTAGTTCTTTATAGAACTTATCTTTCGCGTTTACGCCGATCACGTTCAATCCTAAATGCTCATAATCCCTCATTACGTTCTCGAACTCATTCTTGCGCAGCAAACCATGATCCACGAAAATGCAAGTCAAGTTCTTACCAATCGCCTTATTCAGCAATACGGCCGTAACAGATGAATCCACACCGCCGGAAAGAGCCAAGATCACTTTATCATCTCCCAATTGCTCCTTCAACTCAGCTACGGTAGATTCGATAAAGGAAGCCGGTGTCCAATCCTTGGCGCATCCGCAAATATTCAAGAAGTTATCCAGCAACTTCGTACCGTCTGTCGAATGGAATACTTCCGGATGAAACTGAACGCCCCACGTTTGCTCACCTTCCACATGGTAAGCGGCAGCCCTCACGTCGTCCGTGCTGGCGATCACCTTGAAATTATCCGGCAATACGGTAATCGTATCTCCATGAGACATCCATATCTGTGAACCCACATGGATCCCTTTCAGTAATTCATCCTCACCATCAATGTGCGACAAATTAGCACGTCCATACTCACGTGAATTAGCCGGTTCCACATTACCTCCGGATGTATAAGCTAGAAACTGCGCTCCATAACAAATACCTAAGACGGGATACTTCCCCCGTATCTCGGTCAAATCAGCCTTAAAGGCATTCTCGTCGTATACGGAATAAGGACTTCCGGAAAGGATCACACCTTTCACGTCGGTAGCGTCATGCGGGAATTTGTTATAAGGAACGATCTCACAATACATATTCAACTCTCTGACCCTACGGCCGATAAGCTGGGTTGTTTGCGAGCCGAAATCAAGAATAATAAGTTTCTCGTGCATGCAATTATGATTATTTAATTGAGTGGCGCAAAGGTAGTAATAAATTCGGGAAGCATAAACACACTGGGCAAATATTCTTCCTTATCACGATACTTTTAA
Source organism: Parabacteroides sp. CH2-D42-20 (assembly GCF_003670185.1). NCBI lineage: Bacteria > Pseudomonadati > Bacteroidota > Bacteroidia > Bacteroidales > Tannerellaceae > Parabacteroides > Parabacteroides sp. CH2-D42-20. The sequence continues at coordinate 43,282 of NZ_RAYG01000037.1, forward strand.
AGGATCTTCCCTTGTCCTATTACGCCTTTCCTCCTGAGACATTCATTATCCACCATCTGTTGCATGATTGTCCACCAACTGTTGCATGATCATGCAACGGATGGTGGACAATCATGCAACAGCCATTAGAAGATGAATACCTCAAGAGGAAAACCACAAATCCCCCTAAGGATCCGGCCAAGGGAAGCCGAGAAAACAGCGAACCGTCCGATAACCCGACGAGGGTTCCGGACGGACAAAACAAAAAAAGCCTCGAAGCGTTCATTACAAACAACTTCGAGGCTTTCCTCCGAGGTTCCTGGCGGATTCGAACCGCCGTACATGGTTTTGCAGACCACTGACTAAGCCACTCATCCAAGGAACCGAATCAATCAAAAATAAAAGTAATTTTCAATTCTTAATTCTAAATTTTCAATTACCTAGAGGTTCCTGGCGGATTCGAACCGCCGTACACGGTTTTGCAGACCGCTGACTAAGCCACTCATCCAAGGAACCATAATTTCAACACAAAACAACTACTTTCGTTTTGCGAGTGCAAAGAAAGAGAATAATATTGGAATTTCCAAACTTTTCCTTTCTTTTTTATTTTTCCTTCCGAATATTATAGAAGTAGAGAAAATGAGCTTACCTTTGCCTATCAAATAGATAAATAACGAAAAAAATGACTTATACAGAAACTGTAATACCGGGCGTATGGATCATTGAGCCAAAGGTATTGAAAGATGCGCGCGGATACTTTATGGAAGCTTTTAAGCAAGCGGAATTCGAGGAGCATATCGGAAAAATCCAGTTCGTACAAGACAACGAATCTTGCTCCTCTAAAGGCGTATTACGAGGATTACACTATCAGCTAGCGCCCTATTCTCAATCTAAATTAGTCAGGGTGATCAAAGGACGGGTATTGGATGTAGCCGTAGATGTACGTGAAGGCTCGCCCACATTCGGCAAATATGTAGCTGTAGAGTTATCGGACGAGAATAAACGCCAGTTATTCATTCCACAGGGATTCGCCCACGGATTCCATGTATTAAGTGACGAGGCTATCTTTACCTATAAAGTAGATAATCCATATACTCCGACGCATGAACGGGGAATCCGCTATGACGATCCCACGGTCCATGTAGATTGGGGCATCACGGATCCGGAATCGATCAACCTATCCGAGAAAGACACCAAAGCTCCATCGCTGAAAGACGCTGAGCTTAATTTCAAATACTAAACACTGTACAGATATGAAAACTTACCTAGTTACCGGCGCCGCCGGTTTTATCGGTGCCAATTTCATCAAACACATGCTGGCGAAATATGACGATATCAAGATCGTTGTCCTAGACTTGCTGACTTACGCAGGTAATTTAGGCACCATCGCCGAGAATATCGATGGAGTACGTTGCGAGTTCGTGAAAGGCGATATTTGCGACCGTGCCTTGGCCGACCAGCTATTCGAGAAATACAACTTCGATTATGTCGTGAACTTCGCCGCTGAAAGTCATGTGGACCGAAGCATCGAAAATCCCCAGCTATTCCTGCAAACCAATATCCTCGGTACACAAAACCTATTGGACGCCGCACGAAAAGCATGGGTTACCGGTAAGGCCGAGACAGGTTATCCGGTATGGCGTGAAGGTGTACGTTTCCATCAAGTCTCTACCGATGAGGTCTATGGAAGCCTAGGTTCCGAAGGGTATTTCCACGAGACCACGCCTTTAGATCCCCGAAGCCCGTACAGCGCCTCCAAAACAAGCGCGGACTTATTCGTAAAGGCTTATCACGAGACATATAAGATGCCGGTATCTATTACCCGTTGTTCCAACAACTACGGACCTTACCATTTCCCGGAAAAATTGATTCCCTTAATCATAAAGAACATATTGGAAGGTAAATCCCTACCTGTATATGGTGACGGCACAAACGTACGCGACTGGTTATATGTAGAGGATCATTGCAAGGCGATCGACGCCGTCATCCACCACGGGCGTGTGGGAGAGGTTTACAACGTAGGCGGTCATAACGAGAAGCAGAACATCGAGATCGTGAAACTCACGATCCGGACGATCCATCAACTAATGACCGAACAACCGGAATATCGCCAAGTATTAAAGAAAAAAGAGATCGGTGCCGATGGACAAATCTCTATCGACTGGATCAACGACAGCTTGATTACATTCGTAAAAGACCGTCTGGGCCATGATCAACGATACGCCATCGACCCGACGAAGATCACCAACGAATTAGGCTGGACACCAGAGACCTGCTTCGAGGTCGGTATCGTAAAAACCATCCGTTGGTATCTTGAGAACCAAAAATGGGTAGAGGATATCACCGGTGGAGATTACATGAAATATTACGAGCAAATGTATGGATCACGTTGATTCCTCAACGTGACCGTGTGTATGTGGATGAATCTCAGAGAGGCTGTTTCCTAATTCGGGAGCGGCCTCTCTTATTTGTTTCCGGATCGTCTCGCGTATCTCCTCACGCACATTCCTGCGGGTACTATCCAGTTCCGCTTGCTTGGCAGGTTTCAAGAAATCTTTATATTTACATTTCACTATCTTGAACTTGAAATCATCCAGATTCCCTTTTATATCGATACCCAGCTTAAACGGCACTGGCGATTTTAAAACCGAGAGATGGTAATCGAACGTCATATCCAAATTATGCGTTCCTCCTACGGCTACTTTATACCGGTCCATCTCCACCAAGAATGGGAATACCTCGATCTTGTTATCATGGATCGCTAAATCTACCGCTATACTATCAATCATATTCCGTTTTTTATTCTTGAACATCAACGTCTTCGATATCTCGGTAAATGTCTCACCATCCAGCAGCACCATATTCTTTCCGCTCAGGTAGCAAGAGGCATTTACAGACGGCAGCAACACGGACATCGTAGAATCCGCCTTGCAAGTCGCCGTCATCTGGCAATCTACCATGCCTTCGAACGAACGAAGCATAGGGACCAATGTGTCGATATCCGGGAATAAACTGATTAACCGTTCTACTAAAATATCATTTAAGGACAACTCAAATCCCATAGTCGCCTCTTGATCTGTTTTGGTCGTATAAACCATCGTCAGATCTCCGGAACCGATATTCGAGCTCATACATAAATCGCTCAGATTGATACTTTGATCCCGGATTACAACCTCACCTTTCACATCCTCCAACTTCAGATCCTTAAAATCTATTTTTTTAGCATTTGTATGAAGCGTCAGATCCAAGAATTTCGGAACGACAAATAGTTGAGAGATCGAATCCGTAGCGACACTATCCACGGTATTCGCTAATAGATGATCCGTCTCCAGTACGGAGATACTGTCTTCCGAGAAGGCCCCAACCGAATTGGATGCCAATTGATCAGAAAACTGCAAACCTTTACTTATAGCCAGCATCAACTGGTTACAATCGATCAGATCGGATTCCAACTCGAAATTCGCTTTCAGCTTTCCTCCCCGTAGCATGGCCCGCCGGATGTCGCTAAGCTCTCCGCTCAAAGTAAGATCGCTCTTTCCTAAATGCAGGTGGGCACCACTCAACGTCATATTGTTAGTATTGAATTTCACGCTTGTCTCATCAATATACATCGGAATGGGGAATAAGCGGCTAAAGCCCCTCAATTGCTTAAACCTCACTTGTCCCCGAGCCTCCCATTGGCGTAAGACACTGTTTGAGGAAGCGACCGAATCCACTTGCGACCGCTGTCTATTCGCCCTTCGGGTGGTCTGCGTGCGCCTGCGCAAGGTATCACCGGCGGCAATACGGCGTTCACGTTGTTGACGGATCGCTTGCCGATAAGGTAATGCTTCCAAAGAGAACTGGCTTTCCGTCAGAACCATACCCGTCCGTAAAGGGATAAGAATATATTTTAAGGTGTCCACCGAGATCGTAGCTCCCGCCATAGGGATCCGCTTATCTGTAGAAGAAGCCTTGATGCCCCCTTTCAACACGGTCTTACCGGCCACCATCCAGGTAGAATCCGGCAACTTGGTGCGTAAATGATCAAATTCCAACCCTGCGGTCATAGGGATAACAGCCGTTGTATCAATAACCGGCGTCGTATTGGCTACCATCTTCAATCCACCGATATTCGTACTGATCTCATCCTTATACTTTATATTCAAGGTATCCACCGATAGATTAGCGCTCAACAATCCTTTCGCATTCAGATATTTACTTTCATTTTCCGTAGATCCTACAAACAGATTCGCCCCAGCGATATACATATCCACGCCTAACGGCTTACTAAACGCCTTGAAGCAATCAACCGTCAAATTGCCGGATGATTTGACCTTGGCGAAGCGGCTATTCACGATATCATCCACCTTAAACACCGTAGATAAATCAGCCATCATGGTACCCTCCAGCAGCAGTGTGTCGGGATTCAAGAACTCTTTAGCCAAACGGGTAAAATCGACCTGCCCTTTCATCTCCGCCCGAATCGCGGGATTCCTCCAGATATCCCTAACCTCGCCACTCATGGTCAACGAGGTATTCAACCCGATCAATGTCAACTCCTCCAAAGAGACATAAGAAGAATCCGGGTAAGCGCCATTCAAATGTAAATCCACGTCCATGCGCAAGGTATCGATCCCCTGTTCAATACCTTTTACATGATAAGAACCATCCTCTATCTTGCAGCATAAGTTCACGGTCGGAACAATACTATCCCCTAATTCTCCACGGATATCCCCTTCCAAAATAATACGTCCCTCAGCAAGTGTTTTATCCCGATCCTTAAAATATTCATCCGGAATAAAATGTAAGAGATCATTCATATCGGAAACCTTCAACCCGAAAGTCATATCGATCCGTGACGGATTATCCTCGGTAGCCGGCACCATAAAGCCATCCGCCGTAAAAGGCAGGTTATTCACCAGCAACTCCGCGTCCCTCAACCCAATCCGGCGAAGTCCGTCAGCCAACAACAAACGTCCCTTGAAGCGTAACGCTAACTTATTCGCCAAAGAATAAGACGGGCTACGGAATACGATCGAGGAAGAACCGGTCTCCACATCCAACTTATTTCCTCGTTGGGTCAAAAGGCCGTCTATATGTAAAAAGAAACCATCGATCGCCGTATATAAATCCTGCTGCCGGTCATCATAGACAAAATGCCCATTCGTAATATGCACTTGCTGCAAATCTATTTTAGGCAATGGAGATGACGATGATTCGTCTACCGAATCCATCTCACTTTGATAAATCTCCCAATTCGCCTTTCCCTCCTCATTCACATAACCATAAAAACGGATACTATCCATGATAACCCGAGGAATCGTCACTTTCCCGCTAAACAGATAATCCGTAGGGTTAAATACGACGATCGCTTTTTTGAAAGACAGCAAAGAATCCGAAGGAATCATCAAATCCTCCTGATGTTCTATAGAATCCTCAGCCTGATGTGAGATCAAACGCCCATTTGTCAACTTCACTCCCAGATAAGGATACGTCTCGAAATAAGTCAACTCCACCCGCTCACATTCCAAGTGCGCCTCTATGAATTCGTTTGTTTTTTCTACGACCAGCGGTGTCAGCTTCTCCGGAGGTAAGACCGCCCATTTCAGTATACCAACCCCGATCAAGGGAAGTATGAAAAAGATCCCGACCAACGCAGACACAACAACCAGCAATATCTTTCTTATTCGTACCATACTCATTCCTTCATCTTATCACAAACAACACTAATTAAATTGTATGAGCAAAAATACGAAATACTATCCCAAAGACAACGCTTATCTCATAAAAAAAGGCCCCCCGCAATGAGAGACCTTCTTTTTACATCTTATTTATTTTTCTACAATTTATTTATCCAGAACCTCGTATTTAGAATGCTGGCTCTTGAACTCGGGAACAATCTCCTTCATCCGCTTCACGATCTGCATATCCCCCTCCACGGCACAAGCATGTACCAAGGCATCAATCCGCAGATTGGCGTCAACATAATCATACGCACGGACTTGGGCGATCTTGATCTTCGGATGAAAAGTAGGCTTGGAGGTTTCCTCCTCATTGAGTACCTCCTCATA
>NZ_RAYG01000038.1:0-46812 GCF_003670185.1 Parabacteroides sp. CH2-D42-20
TATAAATAAGAGACAAAAAGGCCCTTTTCACCTATTTCTTCTCTCTGGTTAGACTTCTCCAAAGAAGAGGTATGTCAAACAAACAGCCTTGTTTCGCGCAAACTGTCATGATTATCGCTGCTTCGCTTACCATCCATCCGCAAGGGCTATAACAGAATAATCGACATAGAAAAGCCCCGAAGGATAACTGAACCACACTCCAAAAGTTGCTGAGAAGACCTTGTTGGTTCCGGTATAAAAAGGCTTTCCAAGTGATTAGTTATTCACTTCCCAAGCCGTTAGTTATTCACTTCAACAACCAATGAAAGTGTCCGTTTCTTGGTTATCAGGGCCTGTACAGGCACATGTTTCCCGTATTTTCAAATAAGCTATGGCTTACATTTGACGCGGAAAGCCTCATTAACCCACCTTTAGCTTTAAGGCTGTATCCTTTATGCGTTCACTATATCTCGTCTTCACTCAAACTACACAAGGTGTTTCCGAAAAAAGACGTACGTGTTTTTTAAAGCCTAAATGAATGCCCCATATAATAAAAATCGTATCTTTATCGCCAAAGATGGAAAAGAGCCATCTATATCCTATTAATCACTAAAACCTATAAACACTATGGGAAAATTTATCAACCCCTTCACCGATTTCGGCTTCAAGCACATATTCGGTAGGGAAATGGACAAGGACATACTAATCGAGTTCCTGAACGACCTCCTCGAAGGGGAGCATACGATCACGGAGCTGAGGATCATGAACAATGAGCGATTGCCCGAGACAGAGCAAGGAAGGAAGGTCATCTTCGATATCCATTGCGAGACCGACAAGGGCGAACGGATCATAATCGAGATGCAGAACAGGGAACAGCCCCACTTCAAGGACAGGGCCTTATACTACCTCTCGCACTCGGTGGTGGAACAGGGTATAAAGGGAACATGGGACTATGAGCTAGCGGCCGTGTACGGAGTATTCTTCTTGAACTTCACGCTGGACGAAGAGAACGGGTCAGACAAAAACGGGAAGGAGGGAAAATTCCGAAGGGACATCATATTGGCGGACCGGGAGACCGGACAGGTATTCAACCCCAAGTTCCGCCAAATCTATATTGAGCTTCCTCGATTCAACAAAGAGGAGGAAGAATGCGAGACAGATTTTGAACGTTGGATTTATGTACTAAAGCATATGGACACATTAGACAGAATGCCTTTCAAGGCACGCAAGGCCATATTCGAGCGGTTGGAACGCATCGGATCCATGGCGAACCTCACCCCCAAACAACGAGCGCAGTACGAGGCGGAGTGGAAGATGTATAATGATTATTATAACACCTTGGATTTCGCCGTTGAGAAAGGCATGAAAAAAGGGATGGAAGAAGGCATGGAAAAAGGATTACAAGAAGGATTGCAAGAGGGACTGCAAAAAGGACTGCAAAAAGGGAAAGAATCTACGGCACGTAATATGAAAGCCGAGGGAATAACCCCTCTTATCATCCAAAAATGCACCGGCCTTTCCCTTGAGGAAATAGAGCGACTATAAAACAAAATCCCTTCAGCCTCCATCCGTTTTTAACGTATAGTTATCAATGGGAGAGACTGAAGGGATTTTTTATATTTATAAACGATCTAAAAGCTACTCCTCACGCTGCTTCTTCCATTCCTCCGCACACTCTTCCAAGGCCTTATACCAAGCCTGGCCGAACTTACGGATCAAGGGCTCCTTGAGGAACTTATAAACCGGCAATTGCTCTTTCTTTCCTAAGATCTCCGCTGCCTTACAAACGCTCCAGCGATGATAGTTCACGGCCTTGAAATCCCGATACTGAGTGACACGTATCGGGTAAAGATGGCAAGAAACAGGCTTATAGAAATCTGTCTTACCTTCCCGGTATGCTTTCTCGATAGCGCATTTACAAGTACCATCGGCGTCGTAACAGGTAAAGACACAATCTTTGCCGTTCACGATAGAGGTAACCGTATCGCCTTCCTCATCGATATAAGCTACGCCTTGCTTATGAATGACCTCTTGAGCTTTCGGGGATAAATCATCCCAAATGATGGGTAATACTTTCTGGAGCTTCGCCAACTCCGAATCCTCTAATGGAGCGCCGGAATCTCCTTCCACGCAGCACTCCCCCTTACATTTGGAAAGATCACATAAAAAATAACGCTCAATAACGTCAAGACTTACTAAAGTGTCATCTATCTGGATCATAAGATGCGCCTAGCTCTTATTTAATCAATGACTTGCCAGTCATCTCCTTCGGCTGTTTCAAGCCCAAGATGTGAAGGATTGAAGGAGCCACATCGGCCAAGATACCATCCTCTACTTTAGCGTCCTTGTTGGCTGTCACATAAACGAATGGAACAGGGTTCAAGGAGTGAGCCGTATTCGGAGTGCCATCCTCGTTCAAGGCGTGATCCGCATTACCATGGTCAGCGATGATGATTACCTCATAGTCGTTGGCTTTAGCGGCCTCAACCGTATCGTGCAAGCAAGCGTCGATCGTTACGACCGCTTTCTCGATCGCTTTGTAGATACCCGTATGGCCTACCATATCACCGTTGGCGTAGTTCACTACGATGAAATCGAATTTCTTCGTATTGATAGCGTCCACCAATTTATCTTTCACCTCGAAAGCGCTCATTTCCGGTTTTAAGTCGTAAGTAGCCACTTTAGGAGAAGGGACCAAGATACGCTCCTCGCTATCGAACGGAGTCTCGCGGCCACCGTTGAAGAAGAAAGTCACGTGAGCGTATTTCTCTGTCTCGGCGATATGCAACTGAGTCTTACCTACGTTTGCCAAGAACTCACCCAGCGTATTATTTACGTTCTCTTTGTCGAACAAGATATGAACACCCTTGAAGCTAGCGTCATACGGAGTCATACAGAAATATTGCAAGCCCGGGATCGTATGCATACCAGCCTCCGGCATATCTTGCTGAGTCAATACAACCGTAAGCTCTTTCGCACGGTCGTTACGATAGTTGAAGAAGATCACGACATCGCCTTCCTCGATAACAGCAACCGGCTTTCCGTTCTCAGCGTGAACGATCGGCTTGATGAACTCGTCCGTTACACCCTCGGCATACGACTCTTCCATCGCTTTTACCATGCACTCGGCTTGCTTACCCTTACCTTCGACCAATAAGTCGTAAGCCTCTTTCACACGTTCCCAACGTTTGTCACGGTCCATAGCGTAATAACGTCCGATGATAGAAGCGATCTTACCGCCGGTAGTCTTCAGATGATTCTCCAACGTCTCGATAAAGCCTTTACCACTCTTAGGGTCCGTATCACGGCCATCCATGAAGCAATGTACATAAGCCTTGCTGATTCCGTATTCCTTGGCGATATCCGTCAGTTTCATTAAATGCTCCAAAGAGCTATGCACGCCACCATCAGAAACCAAGCCCATGAAGTGGATCTGCTTATTATTCTCTTTCGCGTAGCTATAAGCACGTTTGATCTCCGGGTTCTCCATGATCGTATTCTCGCGGCAAGCGATGTTGATCTTCACCAAATCTTGGTAAACGATACGGCCAGCACCGATGTTCAAGTGGCCCACCTCAGAGTTACCCATTTGTCCGTCAGGCAAACCAACGTTCTCGCCAGAAGCCTGTAACTGTGAGGCTGGATAAGTTTTCAATAACTCGTCCCAATATGGAGTCGGCGTGTTAAAGATCACGTCGTCTTTACCTTTGTCACCAATTCCCCAACCATCACAGATAATTAAAAGTGCTTTTTTGCTCATGATTGCTAATTTATTATATTGATTATGTTTTTAACCTTTACGATCGCGAAGATAATCAATTCCATCGTATTATTGTTTCTCTCAATGTATTACTTTTGTGGCAGGAATGGAAAAGAATATACAAGACAAGGATTTGGGAGTCATAACGCTCCGTACCACTCCCCGGGCCACTCGATACACGCTCAAGATATCAAAAGGAAAGATAACCGCCACGATGCCACCCGGGGGAGACGAGAAACGTATGATCGCTTTTATCATGGAGAACAAAGCCCGGCTGATAAAAGCGCTCCAGAAGCATCCGGCCCGGCCCCTGCTCGACGAAAGATCGGAGTTACAGGCTACGACATTCCGCTTGCATATCTTCCGCACCGAGCGAAGTAATTTCTACATGAGATTGGAGGATGGAGTACTGCATATCGCTTGTCCGAATGAGACTCGTTTCGAGGAGGAAGAGGTGCAATCCTTACTGAAATCCATGCTGGAGAAGGCGCTCCGCCACGAGGCGAAACGGTTGTTGCCGGAACGTATCACGCTATTGGCAAGGCAACATGGATTTATGTTGACCGGGGTGAAAATCAATAATAGCAAAACGCATTGGGGAAGTTGTACAATGAAGAAGAGCATTAATCTCTCGCAATCATTAATGCTTCTTCCTTGGCATTTGGTGAATTATGTATTATTGCATGAGCTTTGCCATACGATAGAGATGAACCATAGCGAAAGGTTCTGGAAACTGATGGATAAGGTGACGGACAATCAAGCGATTCGTTTACGAAATGAGTTGAAAAGTTATCATATGTTGTAGAGACGGGGGATGAGACGGAGCACGCTCCGTCTCTACAACCGGGTGAATTGTCAGAAATTGGCTCCTACTTGCAGAATGAAAGTCCGGGGTGCGCCGACATCCATCGGACGGGCGCTATAGCGCTTGTTTAAGAGGTTGTTCACCAGTCCTTGTACATGGATATTCTTCGTCACTTTCATCCCGACACGCATATCCATGACGAAATATCCTTTATTGTTCTCTGCCCAATAATCATGTAAGTTTCCGAATAGCATCGAACGCATATAATCCATCAGGTTAGGCTCCGCTTTCGTACGCTCATCGACCATAAAATAATCGACCGCCAATGTCTTGCTTTTCCATGACATATTCGTTCCGATATTAAACCGTTTCCATTCCAGATCAAATACCCCCTTTACGGAATGTTTCTGGCGATATTTTAAATACTTGCTGTCATTCGATTTCGAACGCATCGCCATTAAGTCATCATTCGCTTCCTCCTCCGCATTCCGTGAATCCACGTCCATATCGATCGGATTCGTATAAACATACCCCAAAGTATATGCCAGACGAGTATCACGGTTAAACTCATACACACCCGAGGTAGACAAGTCTACCCCATAAATCTCCGCCCGGCCTACGTTCGTGAACTGAGCGCCGATTCCTAAGCCGTCGCCGCTAGAGAACGCATTGAACAACTTGGAAAGCCCATCGATATAATCGAAGGTCTTATTATTAAACAGGCCGAAACGGAACTCGATCATATCCTTGTAACGGGTATAAAAGCCGGCCACATCGATAAAGCCCTTCAAATTGCCGAACTTATAGCCTTGCTTGAAACCAAGTTCGGCATTATAACCTTGCTCCGCTTTCAATTCAGCGTTCGGGAAAGCTCCCACACCTCCGATATCCTTCAGGATAAACTTCTCCGTAACGGATGGATAACGGTATCCCTGTCCGAAAGATGCCCGGATAAAACTATACTCACCCAACTCATAATTCAAGCCTCCACGGAAAACAGGTTTTACCGGAACCTTCGCCCCGAAAATCTTCGTCTCCGCTTCCCGGTAGAAATCATCGACCCGGTAATACTCCAGACGAACACCGACCGAGACGTTCAAACGATCAATAAACTTATGATCATATTGCAGGAAGGTAGCCACATTATCGCTACTATGCTGCCCGGTCACTTTCGAATCCGCATGAATACGCTCATAAGTACCTCCAACCGTGAGTTGTGAATGTTCGAACTTCTTGCTGAATTGGTAATCCAGATTATAGGAATAGGTATGATCCGTAGCCTCCGGCGCTTTTTTCTCCATCGGTTTCATGGCATCTACCAACCAAGCCCCTACGTTATTCTTATCGGGTAGCGGAGTACGTCCCATCACCCAAGAAATCAAGTCCATATAATCCGCCGAGGTAGCTGTCGGGAAAAAATGATTTCCCAGCTTGCCCAATTCACCCATCAATCCGCTCACCTTCCCGTTCATCACCTCCGGCAAATACGGTAAGAAGGTCGGCAATAACTCGGTTTGCCAGTTTTGCGCCATATTGATAATCTCCGGAACAGATGAGATATCAAAACCCATATTATTCGTTATGTCAAAAAGAGACTTATCCGTGGTATGCGTGATGATACGGCTTCCCCGATGGAAGAAACGCCCCTTGAAACGATGAGTCGTCCCTTTTTCCGAATTCGTATAATTCAAGAAGGGATCTATATAAAATGTATTCTCACGGCGTCCCATATTCGCCAGCGGAGATTGAATATAGGGCTCCTCCGGAGAACGCCAGATAAAGAAACCGGTATAATCGTTATACAAATAATTCACGTTCACGCCATAGTTCAACCCTTGTACCCGGGGATCGTGATACGTAAGATTCCCACCGACCCGGACACGGCGATTGTAATTATCCTGCCGATACCCGTCGTCCAAGAATGTATTAGCCCCCACTGTCAAATCAAAATTCTTGATCCTACAGGAATGAGAGAGATCCAAGCCTCCATATAAAGGCGTCCCGTCTTGGCGCGGCTTCCCATACAATCCTCCTTGTACGTTCACCTGTGTTACCGGATCCAATCCGGGGCGTTTCGTTTTCACGTGAATCAAACCATTCAAGGCAGAAGAGCCATATAATACGGAAGAGGCCCCTTTCAGTACCTCTACTTGATCGACGTTCTCCATCGGGATCATATTCCAGTTTATCTCGCCGGAACCCGGAGTTAGCACCGACATTCCGTCCACCAGAATCAAGCAACGGCTACCCACGCCATAGGTCCATCCCGTACCACCGCGTACGGAAGGTTGCCGGTCCGTTACGTCCACACCGGAGATATTCTTCAATACATCCGTTAAATCTTTCGGAGACTGACGAGTGATATCTTTCGCTTTCAGTAATTCCATAGAGACGGTAATATCGCTTAGTTTTTGCTCATAACGCCCGACGCTCACGACGACCTCGTCCATCATGTTTGAGTTTGTTCGCAAGGATACGTCATGCGTCAAGAACTCTCCCGGATCGACTTTCACGGGAACGCTCAACGTTTCATATCCCAGATAGCTAAAAGTCAATACAGCGTCGCCATCCGTCACTTTCAGCTCATAATAACCGTTTATATCAGACACAGTTCCTCTTGTACCCCCTTTGTCCTTATAAAAAACGTTTACCCCGGCTAAAGCTTCCTTGCTCTCCGCATCCTTAATATACCCTTTCACGTCTTGGCCGAAAGAGGCATGGGTTATCAAGAGAAGAAATAATATCAATTTGTAAGTATTCTTCATATCCAAATTATATTTCGCACAAATATAAAGGTTTATTCCATACCGCTAGACAGGTATTTAAAAACAGACCAAGAAGTCCTGTAAATAGACTATACTCTTTTTATTGCGCTAAGGAGAACCGTAAACTAATACCATAGTTCGAGTTCGATGTCGGGTAAGAAGATGTGGACACGATCGGCTCATTGATCTGTAAATCATAGAACGCTCTCAATGTCAGGGCACGACTTAATCCGTAATCCGCAGAGAACTGGATGGTCTTGGCGATATTCCCGCTGGTAGCCTGCGTAAACTGATCCTCTATCTTACGGATCAACGATTGCATTTTACGGTAAGAGAAATCTAAGCGGATCGTAAGATCATTACTGAAGTCCCGTGTCTTTTTCATTTTCAACACCTTGTTAAACTCAGTCAACTTATATCCTACTCCTATCACGAATTCGTTGGAAAGCGCTTCCACCAATTGGTAAGAGGAAATATTCAGGCTTAAGTTACGAGTCTTGCGCAACTCAAACTTACCGGTTATATTATTCAATAAAGTAGCGTCTACACCAAACAACGGGCTGAATCCTTCCGTGATACTCACGGCCGCTATATCATAAGGAGACGAGGGCGTAGGATTACCGGTTTGGATATCACGGATATATCCCAAACCATCCTGCCCGGCATCTACCCAATCCAAGAAGGAGGAAAACGCACCCACGCTATAGGAACAACGATATTGATGACTCAACATCATGTTCTTAAAGTATTTGCGGATAACCGGTATACGGATCAAGCCATCATACGTAACACGCCAGTTCGGTAGCAGGCTCTTAATGGACGGGAAGGCTGACAAGCCTACCTTATTCGGATCCTTACCCGTATAAGCCGCCAAGAAAGCAGGCACCAATACCTCCATGGAATTCAGACTTACACCTCCCCCTACGGCTGGATCATAAGGTTTTCCGGCTAAAGCATGCCCCGCCATAAAACCGGAACTCGGATAAACCGTACCGGAATATGTATCCGCCAAGCGCTGGGCGATCACGCTACGGTGAGCGATAAATTTATCGAACGCTTTCGAGGAATAACCGTTATTAGCGTTTCCGCTACCACCGAAAGCGCTACCCAAGGCAATCGTCGTCATCGTAAAGCTACCTCCCATCTGCTCGGGCATACCGTCTTGCATATAATAGATATCGGTACTACGGGTATCTACCCGGTTTGCGTTCAAATCAATCTTCAAGCCGGCTATAGGTTCTAGATTCGCACGGATCGTAAGATTCTTCGCGCTATTGATCATGGCGGGCGTCGTCATATTCTCATTCTTTACCAACCAGCCCCTCTCGTCCGCCTCGTCGATAAAGCTCCTTCTTACCGCTCCAAAAGCAAAACCGAGTCCCGGAGCCAAAGTTCCTGTACGCCGTTGTCCGAACATATCACCAACCTCCGGAGCGTAACCACTCAACATCATACCGTCTACCAACGAATATTGTATGTTTACCCGACGTACCATCATCAAGAAACGGCTACTATATTCAGCGACTTTTGTTAAGGTTCCCTCCAAAGGCTGAGGACCAGGCACAATTGTCAGCTTCAAATGAGCCGTATCTTTATTCAAGATCATGACTTGGGCATAATTGATCGGCTTATATTTAATTGAATAGACCTTCCCATCCGCTCCACGTGCCGTGATACGAACCTTCTTCGTAAACATTCCATGCTGCACGATCGTTCCACTATCCGGGCTCAATTGAATCTCTTTCTCTAGTTTCACCTCTTTCTTCTTTTTCTCCGGTTGACGAGCGCTTACCCGGGAAGAGGCCATAAATTTCTGGTTGATCTTCTTCAGATATTTATTCTTATTGTACAATGACTGCAAATTGAAACTACCCTGCCAGTCAAATTGACGTTGGTTCTTTATTATATTACCCTGTTCCAACTCAATACTAGCGACATTGGCTCCACGATCCCAGTTGTACGTGGCATTATAAGTCAATGAACTATTTACCCAGTCTAATGCCGGTATGAATTGCAATGGCATATTCCAAGTGACATTAAACGTTTGGTCATATTTCAAAGGAGTACCCAAATCACGGATACTTTGCTTCACGGAATCCTTCCATACCTGATAATCATCCGGATTCAATTTCTTATTCACTTGAACATCCGGTTCCTCGATGCGGGCATTCGTACCGGAAGTAAACGTCATGCTCAGATTATTCGTAAAGTCCCAACGCAAACTGAAGGCACGGTCCCACAAGAAATTGTGACTGAATGAGAGCAACTGGTTACCTCCATCCGTAGAACTTGTCAAATCCCTTAGCTTAATCTCATAGTAATTCCGCATCATCGCCGTCTGGAAACTAATATTCGACGGGACGTAATTCAGTCCGAATTGCTTGATATATTTCGTATATCCATTATTCTTCTTCAACTTCTCGAAGGGTCGGAACGGTTTCACGTAAGGCGTATAATTATAAGCGAAATTACCCCGGTAATCCTTGGTTGTCTCATATTCGGTCTCCGGATTCTTCTTACTGTTCTGGCTATAAGAGTAACCTAACGAGAAGTTAGCCGGATCATACGGCATCGGGTTCTTGCTACGGATATCTACCTTTACGTTATTGAAAGAGACGCTCTTAATAGTGGTCTGATCCAAAGAATAACTCTTGATGGAGTCTTTCTCGGCTTGGGTCTCTACCGCATCCAAAGCGTCCGAAAGCTTAATATCCTCATTCAACGGATCATACTCAGGAGTTGTAGTCTCTTTCGAATAAGCATAGTAAAAAGGTATGCTAACCTTTGCTTTCTCAGGGAACAACTTACCCAACTCAATCGAGGTCGCCACACTATATTGCGAATAATCATCCATCCGACGTTCGGCCAGCGACTGATCCAACGCACCAAAACCGGCGGTTTCCATTCGTCCACTTACATTGACCGTACCCAAATCGGATAAAGCGACGTTCAGATTCGCATTCGCAGCCCAACCGCCTTTCTCGTCAAAATCGGTCATACGAAGTTCGTTTACCCAGACCTCACCGCTCTTGATATCACCCGTATTATTACGTACGCCGATCATGATCACTTTCACCTCCGCTAAGCTAGGGTTACCGATGATACTGATTTTATTACGGGTATTATCCGGATCATTTTTCGAATAAACCTTTTGGTAGCTTATATTCCCCTGCCCTTGACGTTTCAATTTATTTCGCTCCAACTTCAAGTCGGTTAGAGTCTCCAGTTTAAAATTCAAGGTATTATTTAGAGGCCATACTTTTTCTTGATCCGCGCTATTGTTCGTATTATAAAGAATAGTACTATGGGGAGTCAGATCCAAAGGCACCTCATACTCATAATAATTATTCTTATAGTCAGAACCTAAACGAATAAATACAGAGAAATCACCATTCGACAAAGTCTTGCTCTCATCAATCGGCGCTTCCGCATGAGCGAACATTTGTAATCGTTTATACCGGCGAAGGTCATAAGCGGTAGATTTATAAACCGCACGTGCATCCGCAGGAGATAAATCCGTTATCTTCATAGACAATGCCTGCTCGTTCTGTTGAAGCAACTGAGGCTGACTGGAATCGAACATACGGCTGATACCCGGAGGCAACACATAGTTGACCGGCTGACGCTGCCCGTTCTCCTCTATATTTACAGAAGATACGACGATCTGTCCATCAGACTTTGGCGGAATAAGAGGATTTGACAAATCCTGCGTATAAGTACGCCAATCACCACGAACCAATTCCAAGGTACCGAAACGCAGAACCGTAGACTTACGGAATCCTGTCATATACATACGCATGAAACGGACTGTCTTGAAATCCCGGATCGCTCCAACCCTCTTCTCATAATCTTTAATAGGGATCTTAAATAGATACCATTTTACTTTCTCCTTATCACCATTCATTAAGGTTACTTCCGGAGTACGCTCATCGACAATATTGTTTACACCAACCTGTAAGTCTTTTGGGCGGAGAGATATCTTGTACTCAAAATATTTCTCTGTCTCATTCAACGTATTATCGCCATTAATATCTTCTACGTCCGGTGTACTCTTTCCGGCTGTAGCATATCTTTGATCGGATTCTTGTGAGTTTCCCTCTGTACCGTTATATCGTTTATAGCGAGATAAGATATCCAACTCCTTAGCATCGTAATCATCCCCACGGAAATAGTGATAATTATCCCCGGCAGGATCGTTAAAAGGAGAAAACGGATCATCCATCATCTTAGAGATTGTCTCGCCGGATAGTTTCGCCCTCAATTTATTCAAATAATCCGCATACGTAGGGAAAATTTGCTCTTCCTCCGTAGAAAGACCGTTCAAACCGACATCTTGCAGCTCACGATTTTGGGCATCAAACGCATATCCCGTACTTTGCGTGCGAGGCACCTTACCCCAAACAGTCGTATCAACTTTCGACATATCACCGTCCACAGGCATACCATTCTCAAAGAATTTCCGCTCATCTTTCAAGATATCCTCGGAAATCTCACCCAAGTTAAAGTATAGGTCACCACCCTCGGCTGTCTCGTCCTCAAGATACGGGTCTAAAAGCCAGAATTCGATATATTCATAATTGGCAGATTCCAAATCGCTAGGCTCGATCTTACGCATTACACCGCCCCAACGTTTTTCCGGATTACCCAACGTACCGTCCGAGTTTACATTTTCCGCATCTAGGTTATACGGACCACGCTCATTCGGGTAAAAAGCGAGGTTTAATACAGGCAAAGTCGTATTATCATTGGTTCCCAACTCTTTATTCGGGAAGATCTCTTTATAACTGACTCCACGGGTGTAATGATTCGATAAATCATCATTCGTAAGATGTCGAGGGCGGGAAGAGGAACTCTTCCGAGTGAAGATTCCGTCTACCGTATACCAAGCCAACAAAGCTCTGTTTTTACCATAAGCGATATCGTTCACCTTCTCCGCTTCCGGAAATTTAGGATTCGAATCTTCATAGGGGGTACTCGCCAAGTTCCAAGCATACGGGTTCAAAAGATCCATACCACTTTGTGTAGACTCGAAGTCATCCAAATAAGAGTAACCACCCGTATATTGATTCTCATAATGTCCCGCTATTAAATGAGCGAATTCCGCATTGAATGAGATTTGGCTAGGTTTGGTCAATGTCAACAAGGGTAACTTATCAAATACATTTGTCAACCACTGGCTCTCCGCTTTATAAGAGGTATTCAAGCCCCATAAAGTATTCTTTATAGACTCATCCCCCAAAGTGGTTTTTACCGTAAGAGGCATTTCCGACATATGCATAACCGTGGCACCGACCATGAAGTCCTTATTGAACTGGTAATTCAAGTCTAACCCGATCATCGTCTTTCGCTGCATATTAAAAGTAGACTGGTTCTCCAGAGATACGCTAACGGGTGTCCCACTCGATATGATGCTCTCATTCAAGATCGTCACACGTCCTAAACTGTAATCTACCGTATAATCCACATTCTCGGTCAGTGTAGCTCCTCCTGCCGTGACACGTACGGATCCACGGGCCACGTTAGTAGCTCCCAAGTCGATCTCCGAACCCGACGAGGCTTTATACTCACCACTTAAAAGAAATTTATTTTTCTCGGCGATCTGGCGGGCAACGGTTAATGTCGAGTCATACAACTCTTGGAATACATATTTACTGGCATAGGCATTACCTACCTTTTCCCGTAATTTCGAGCCGAAAGGTTGTACACAAGGGAATATAATCTTACCGGTCTCCGCCTGTATCGTATAACCGTCAATAAAATCGAAGAAACCATCCGGATTCGGATTGTCATAGGTATCCAAGCGATCCAGCCCTAATACCCGAATCAAGATTTGATTCGCACAATTACCTTCCGGAAGATAGTTTACATACGTACCGGTAGAATCGCTCTGGTAGGTAACGTTCAACTTAAACTTCTCTTTCTGCACCGAATAAGCACCCAATGAGTATACGTTCTTCATCATCAAGTCCCAGAACATCATATCCGGCGACATCGTGATACCCTTTAGCAACTTCACATAAATACAGTCGCTCGTATTCTCTTTATTATCCGTAGAGAACTCACCGACTTGATAGGTCTTGCCATTATAGATAAAACTAAAAGCGACACCCAATACCTCATCAGCCTGTAACTGAGTCCTCAAAGAAATATAACCCAATTTCTTGTTTAATGTATACTCAGATGACTCTAGCAAACGGGCACTCTCGATTTTTTCAAAATCCCGTCCTCCCTCCATGGAGCCTTTCAACGCATCATTAACCATACTTATCTTTCGGGCATCCGTAAATTGAGTGGTTAAAGTCGTATATAAATTGTTTGCGGAATTATTCGGACGTCTGTCCGTTCCGGAAGGCATCACCAACGCAGTATTACCGATATTACGAGATTCATTTTCTCCCAAATCGGTGAAAGCTACGATATTACGGGACTGGTCATAATTACCGCGTTTATTGGTTACCCACACTTCTATCTTAGAGATCTCTATACCGGAGGTGACGGTAGGCAAAGACTCCATAAACTTATCGTAGTTATCATAGAAATAATGGCCCAAGAAGAAGTGACGGTTCTCGTCGTATTCATCCACCTTGATCTCGAAGGGCTTCGTCTGCACGCCCCCTTTTGAGCTAACCGTCTTGGATTCAGATTCCTGCTGGGCAAACAAGGCGTTCACTCGCAACTTACCAAATTGTAAATCCGCTTTCATACCAAATAAAGCCGCACCTCCATTAATCAAGGAATTGCTGGTATTCATGCTCACGTTACCGGCTTCTAACGACTTGATAATCTCATCCTCCTCGCCTGTATACGCCAACTTCAATTTTTTGGAATCGAAATCAAAAGAGGTCTCGGTATTGTAATTCATTCCGAAATTCACCTTGCTACCCACCGAGGCTTGTACATTCAACTGCACACTCTCGTCAAAATTGAAGAAAGTACGTTTACGGGAACGCTCCGGAAGAGAAGGATCATTATTCTTATTCGTCTTCAATCCCATCGTGATCTCGGCCGAACCTTGTGTTCTTACACGTACTCCACCGGGGCCGAAAATACGTTCCGCCGCACCGATATTAAACTGCATATCGGTTAAGTTAAACTGTTTATTCGTAGCTTTTTGGAATTCTTCCTCGTTCTTTTGGCGGAAATAGGAACGAAGTGATTGTTGCATAGAATAATCTTGGTATTCCGCTGGGGTTAAACTCATCGGCGTACCAATCTCCATATCGCCTAATTTCGTACGAACAATATACGTATTCGTCTTTAAATCATACTCAATCGTAGTCTTGACATTCTCCGGATCACGCAAATCGGCAGGTGATTGTTTCACGATATCTTGATATTCCTCCGGTGTAGTTTTAGCTACCGGATAACGGGGAGGAATCGTATCCTCCGGAGCTTCCAGCAACTCCAATTCCGGCAAAGATGATGTATACGCAAGGTAATCAGCATTCAGCGAATACAAGCCGACACCAAACAATAATACAACGATCCATATGGAATATTTCAGTATTCGTTTTCTCATTTTCTCATTTAATTGTCAATTGTTAATCGTTAATCCTCAATTGTCAATTATCAAAGCATTCTAAGCGCAGTTTTAATTACTTGTTCCACAGCTAAAGTGGGCGAGCCTTTCAAAATAGCGGATACCGCTTTTTGCGAAGCCGCTTTCTGGAAACCCAACATAACCAATGCGGCTACGGCCTCCTCGGTTACCGCTCCATTAGAGATTGATGCCTCCGGCAAGTTTCCGGCCATACTCTCCATAGGTTTCACCTTATTTTTCAAATCTACCAAGATACGCTGGGCCGTCTTCAAACCAATCCCTTTCACGGCAGTCAATGCGGCCTCATTCTTCGAACCGATCACTTGAACCAATTCGGATGGCGGTAGAGAAGAAAGGATCATGCGTGCGGTATTCGGTCCCACGCCGGAAACGGAAGTAAGCAAAAGGAACAACTCCCTTTCGATTTTCTCGGCAAAGCCAAATAGTAAATGAGCATCTTCCCGGATTACCTCATATATATATATTTTTCCGGTAGTCTTGTTCCCAAACGCACTATATGTATTCAAGGATATATTCAGCTCGTAGCCTATACCACCACACTCCAAAATCATACGTGTAGGTGTAAGTTCCACGATTTCACCCTTTATATATTCTATCATCTATATATCTTTTTAATATTCCGTACCTATTATAACGCAAAATTAATCAAAAACGTATATCGGGTTACCATTCTTTTCCCGGATAAGGAACCTTAAAGGTTTCAAAACAACCCCGATCCTGCAATGTCACATAACATTGACGATGATCAGGTCCTCCAAATGTTAAGTTAGACGGCTGTTTTCCTGTCAATTGAATCTCTTCAACTAAATCTCCTTGCGGATTTAACAAAGCTATAGTACCCTTATCATAACGGCAAATATAAAGATTTCCTTTCTCGTCACACTTCATACCATCCATACCGTACCCCTCAAAAGTATGAAATAGACGTTTATTCCTTAAAGTACCATCCAGGCATATATCATATACCCAGACTTTTAATTGGGCAGATTCATTAACGTACAAGCGTTTACCATCCTCACTCACAGCGATGCCATTAGTCGTTCCCATATTCGTCTCCAATAAGGAGACTTTCGCATCCGGGGTAATCAACCAAAGTTGGCCTTTTTGATTCGGCCAATCCGGGTCACTCGCATACATATTTCCATTGGGGGCAAATACAATATCGTTTGGTTGATTCATCTTTGGCTCATGAGCGAATACGCTGATCTTCTTAGATTTCATATCCACTTTTAAGATATTATGCCCTGTATAATCCGCCACGTACATATTTCCGTCTTTCCCGAAGCGGATACTATTCCCGGTAGATCCTTCCGGCAAAACGAGAAAACAGCCATGGCTACCATCTGGGCGTACAATACCGATCGTCCCTTCTTTCTTATAATTTACGGCATATAAATTTCCTTCGCTATCTACAGCCGGACCTTCTATTCCGGAAGTAAATGTGTGCTCTGGCATCCAACCCGTTGCTTTCAATACATTCTGGGCATTTAAAGAAATCCCACAATACAGAATACCACACAGCAGACTAGCAATGACCTGTATACTTTTCATTTTCAATAATTTTACTGTTTCCAAAAACCGGGGACTAATATCGTTAATACCGTAAATATCTCCAGACGCCCTGTTAACATCAAAAAAGACAGAAACCATTTCGACACCGTGGGGACATCCGCAAAATTACTTACCGGACCAAGCGTTCCCAAGCCGGGCCCTACGTTACTTATAGCAGAAACAGCGGCACCAATCGCCTCCGAAAATCCCATCCCATCCAAAGATAAAGCCAAACAACTCACCACGATTAACGTAATATAAGCGAACACAAAAGCTAACACACGGTGTACGATATCACCAGATACGACATGTCCGTTCATTCGTACTGGAATCACCGCATGGGGATGTGTCTGTTTCTTAAATTCATTGGAGAGATTCTTCGTTAAAATAACGAAGCGTCCCATCTTCAAGCCACCGCAAGTAGATCCGGCGCATCCACAAATAAACATCAAGATCAATGCGATAAACCAGAAAAACGGTCCCCAAGGAATATAGTCATCCGTAGCGAATCCACAGGTAGAAACCAAGGTCACCACTTGGAAAGCCGCCTTACGGAACGCATTCTCTACATCCGAGGCGAATCCAAGGTACAAGATCCACACCATGACAACGATAATAGCACTTAAAACAAAAAAGAAAAACCAGCGGAACTCCTCATCTTTAATCAATTTCTTCACATTTCCATTAAAACAGAAATAAACCAATGTCATATTGGTAGCTCCGATAAACATGAAAATAGTTATTACATACTCTATATAAGAGGAATTCCAATAAGCGATACTTGCGTTTTTGGTTGAATATCCACCAGTAGATATAGCCGTGAACGCATGATTTACCGCATCATACAAATTCATCGGACCAGCCCATAAAAGGCCGACTAAAAAAAGTGTCAGAAAAACATACACCCCCCACAGGCGTTTAGCGACTTGCGTAATACGAGGACGAAAACGTTCATGGGTTATACCGGGCGTTTCGGCATCAAACATCTGCGAGGCACCACCTCCGAAAATAGGCATCAAAGCCACGGTGAATACGACCATACCGATACCTCCCTGCCACTGTGTAAGACTCCGCCAGAATAAGATACCTTTAGGCAACGCCTCTATATTCGTTAAAATAGTAGAGCCGGTAGTCGTAAATCCGGACATGGTCTCGAAAAAGGCATCGGTCACATTATCTATATATCCTCCAATATAGAATGGTAACATTCCAAATAAAGAGAATAAAATCCAAGTCAATGTCACGATCAACATTCCTTCCCGCCGGCCGGCCGAGTGTTCATTCGCCTTAAAGCCCATAGAGTAGAACAAAAAACCGGTCCCGAATAAGATTCCGCTTGAAATAAGAAGCGGATAGACATCACTCCCCCGATAAAGGAAGGCTACGACAGTAGCAGCCAGCATAAAAAAAGTCTCAAGGATGAACATCACCCCTAGCATCTTCACTATAAAACGTACGTTCAACATAACTATCAACTAGTTAAAGTAGTCCTCCAGCTTACGCATAGCCGTATCCAAGCAGAATACGACAACATGATCGTATGCCTGTATCTGAGTATCACCCTTGATCATCATAGGTTCACCGTCACGAATCAACCCACCGAGAGTCATATCTTTCGGCAGACGGAGATCCTTGACTTGTTTCTTGGTAATCTTTGAATCCGGTCGAGCCACCAACTCCGCTACATCCGCATTCGCAAAGGTCAAACATTTCACGTTAGAGACATCCGCATCCAGAAGAAATTGATAGATATGGCTGGCCGCTATCAGCTTTTTGTTGATAACCGAACCGATGTCCATACTTTCCGCCAATTGGATATAATCGATATTCTCAATCTTAGCGATTGTCTTAAACACACCTAAACGCTTAGCGGCCAGACATGCCAATATATTCGTGCTGGAATTTTCCGTCAAAGCTATAAAAGTCTGTGCATCCTTGATGCCTTCTTGCATCAACAAATCAGTATCACGGCCATCTCCGTTTATAATCAAGACATTACTAGGCACTACCTCAGCGATTCGATGACTTTTCTCTTTATTAGCCTCAATTACTTTTACCCGGATGTTATTAGGTAAATATTGGCAAGCACGGATAGCGATACGGCTTCCTCCCATAATAATAACCTTCTTTACTTCCGGATCTTTCTTTCCGGCCAGTAAGCGCACATCCTCTATATGAGATCGGGTCGTCGTAAAGAATACGATGTCACCAGACTCTATCCGGTCCGTACCACGGGGGATTATCGTCTCGTTCTTTCGCTTAATAGCGACAATATGATATAGCTTCTGCTCATTTAGCAATTCGGCCAATACCCGGTTCACCAAACGGGAATTATCCCGAACTTTAACACCTATCAGAATTAAAGCTCCACCAAACAGCTCCCAATATTGGCGTGTCCACGGACGGCGTACAGCTGTCACGATCTCCTTAGCCGCCAACATCTCAGGATAAATCATCGAGTTGATTCCCAGTTTCTCGAACAGCTCTTTATTTTTAGGCAATAAATATTCGTAATTATTGATTCGGGCCAACGTACGATGCGCTCCTAGATTATGAGCCAACATACAAGCCGTCACATTGGTAGTCTCCTCGGGAGTAACACTTACGAACAAGTCCGCTTTCTTGATCCCCGCCTCCTCCAAATCTCTAAGCGAGGTCGGATTCCCGACCATAGGGAGAATCTCCATGCTAGATTTTGAGAAATTCAGCCGTTCCTCATTCGGATCCATCAAAATGATGTCCTGATTCTCTTGAGATAACATTTTCGCTAAATGTGTACCTACTTCTCCCGCACCGGCTATGACAATTTTCATATTTTATTAATTGACAATAATCAATTCTCCTTTTTCAACTGTTTCGCAATGCTCTCGGCATCCATACCACATAATTGATACAGTTCCGGTATAGAACCATGCTCGATAAACGCATCCGGCACTCCGATACGCTTTACATGAGGCGTATAGCCATTGTCTGCCATAAACTCAAGGACAGCGCTACCAAAACCTCCTTTTATCACTCCATTCTCTACCGTAATAATACGGTTATATTTCTGCCCGATCTCATGCAACAGCTCCTCATCCAACGGTTTCAAGTAGATCATATCGTAGTGGGCTATCGATACCCCCGCTTCTTTCACCATCTCGATGGCTTTGATCACCTCGTTTCCGATCGGTCCGATAGAAAGTACGGCGATATCATCCCCGTCACGCAACTTTTTCCCTTTTCCTATAGGCAATACTTGCATCTCGTTACGCCAATCTTTCATCTCCCCCTTACCTCTAGGGTAACGGATTACGAACGGGCCATCAAAAGCGGCATAGCCTGTATACATCAAATTCCGTAAATCCAACTCATTCAATGGGGAAGCGATTACCAAATTCGGTATCGGACGAAGATATGCTAAATCAAACACGCCATGATGTGTAGCTCCATCCTCTCCCACTAATCCCGCACGATCCAGACAGATCACCATATGTAGTTTTTGCAAAGCTACATCATGGATAACCATATCATACGCACGCTGCATAAACGAAGAATACACGTTGCAGAAAGGTATCATTCCCTCCTTAGCTAATCCGGCAGAGAAAGTTACGGAATGTCCTTCCGCAATTCCCACATCAAACGCACGATCCGGGAAGGCTTTCATCATATAAGTCATCGAGCAGCCGGAAGGCATAGCCGGAGTTACGCCTACAATACGCTCATCTTTCTCCGCAAGCTCTACCAATGTATGACCGAACACGTCTTGATATAATTGAGGTTCATCTAATTTACGAACGATAATACGCTGGCCGGTTTCCTTATTGAACTTTCCGGGAGCATGCCATTCCGTAGCGGACTCTTCCGCAGGTTTAAAGCCTTTTCCTTTTTTCGTTTTGATATGCAACAGCTTAGGGCCTTGCATATCTTTTATATCATTCAATACCTTCACCAGATAATTTACATCATGCCCATCCACCGGACCAAAGTAACGGATGCTGAAGCCTTCAAATAAATTATGTTGCTGGGTAAGCAATGCTTTAAGGCTATTGTTAAAACGTAAGATGTTTTCCCGGCGATCGTTATTGATGAGCTTGATCTTCTTTAAGCCTCGATACACATCGTATCTCATTTTATTATAGGCTTGACTCGTCGTTATATCCACTAAATACTGGCTAAGACCACCTACGCTATGATCTATCGCCATATCGTTATCATTCAGGATAATCAACAAATTATTAGGGTTGGCAGACGCATTATTCAACCCCTCGAAGGCGAGTCCTCCGGTCATAGCGCCATCCCCGATCACGGCGATCACATGGCGATCCAGTTCCTTCTTCAAGGCCGAGGCTACCGACATACCCATCGCCGCAGAGATTGAATTTGAGGCGTGTCCGGCGATAAAAGCGTCATACTCACTTTCCGCAGGATTAGGGAAGCCGCTAATTCCTTTAAACTTACGGAGCGTATGGAAAATATCTTTCCTTCCTGTAAGTATTTTATGTCCGTAAGCTTGATGCCCGACATCCCAGACAATACGGTCATAGGGGGTATTGAATACATAATGAAGGGCGACTGTCAGCTCTACCGTACCAAGGCTTGCACCTAGGTGACCGGGATTCTCAGACAAAACATCGATAATATATTGACGCAAATCGGCACATACCTGCTCCAACTTATCCTGTGACAAATGTCTCAGGTCTTCCGGAAAATGAATGCTATCCAATAGGTGTTCAACTTTGCTTTCAGCCATGTCTGCTAATTTTTCTGGCAAAAATACAGAATAAACGGCATATATAATAGTATTGTTCTGTCATTTCTTAGACAAGGGGGAAATCCATATTGATTTTAACAGCTAAATCCTATAAAATTTCATAGTTATGTTTTTTTCAAAACATAGTTATGAGTTGTGAATTTCATAACTATGAATTTTTCAAGTTATAATATAGTCATGAAATAACACCATTTGGAAATAAAAATAGCCCAACCACACCAAATTTGATCTCTTAAAAAGCACAATAAGTCTAATATTTCCAAACTATTACCTATACACCTAATAATCAACATACAATAAAATCGTATCTATCCAAGCTCCGATTAGTATCCATAGCATTTTGAATTTCTATTAATACTAATCGCAATTTCTATGGATAGTAAAGCAGGCTACAATGGAGCCTATTTTCAAGAAATATACAATAAACAGAATGACTCCCGGCTGATTAATGATACGTTTAGCGGTAAAACATATACATAGATACGTTTTCAAGTAAAGATTCGTATTTGGTACAGTTGTCCAAATAAAAAAGAGCTGTGCTTCCCATTTTACCGAGAAGCTTAACAGCTCTTTCTTCTTACAAAACCTCTTAATTTTTTATTCCAAGGTAAAGCTACCGGTCAAGTGTCCCAACCGATGTAACAACACAACCTGATACTGGCCATTTGCTTCTCCCGCTAAAGAGAAAGAATAAGTTCCACCTGCCTCTGAAGAAACAACATCTTCATAGACTTTCACTCCTTTATCATTCATGACACATACGGTCAAGTTTGATAAAGCATCTTCAAAGCTCAAGGAAAGGATGTCTCCTTCGATTGATACTACTGGAGGACGGTTTGTGTTAACGGAACGATAATATTCATCATCCCAAGCACCTTCTGTTGGAATGATATCGCCCAACACTGGTTGAATTAAAAACAAAGCAAATAAAATTGCACAAAAAGTAAATCTACTCACATTTCTCATAACATTGTGTATTAATTGTGTAACAAACATACAACGAGATCAGCGTTAATTCAATCATCCATATTGCACAAAATATGCACAACTGCTATAAATACTCTCTAATGAACCGATCAAACTTTTCAGAAGATCCTTTTTCTTGAGGGTATACTTTCTCATAAAGACGTTTTCTTATCATTGACACATTTGTTGGGGTTGTCACAATCAACATTGCAATAGTAACAGGAGGTACATTAGCCTTGACTAAACAACAAACACGCAATTCTGTAGTTGTCAGCCTTGAAAACACACTCATCAAACGACGTGTAAATTTATCATAAGTCTCATCCAAAGCAGTAAACAGTTCATTCCAATCTTCATCCTTGGGCCTCCAATCTTCTTTTATATGAAACTTATAGTAGATATCTGACATCCGAAACTTATCTACTAATAATTGGCTTTCAGTTTTAACATATTTCAAACTTTGATTTTCAACCTCTAATTTTAGTTTTTGCAAAGTCATAAGTTCTTTTTCTTTTTCATTATAAGCGACAGATGATTCTTGTAGCAACCGCTCTAATTCCTCAATAAGTTTTTCATTTTCACTAATACGAGTCAGATCCTCTTTATGCTTTTTTTCTAAAGCGATTAACATATCTCGATGTTCTTGTAATCGTAATTTCTTTCTTTTTATTTGCACATATCCTAAAATAGATATAACAACAACCGCAACAATACAGACAATCACAAACAAATACATTGACAAATTCCTAACTTTTAATCTATTTAACAAAATATCAGCATGTAAAAGTTTAGCTTCTGCCTTATGATAGTCATAAAGATTTTCCATTCTCCTAATCGACTCTGTTTGCTTCACTAAACTTATCGAATCACGTAATACCTCATATTTCACTTGATTACTTGCATAACGTTCCCAATTCCTATTGAACAACTCTAACTGAGCCAAATGATAATAAGAAGCAGCCTGTGTTTGCAACCTAGAACTCTTTGCACTACATCTCAAATAGTAATATGCAGAATCTATTTGATTCGTTTTCTGATAAAACTTTCCCAAAACAAAATAAGAAGATTCCAATAAGGGACTTTTCAGAGGAAAACTCAATGCCATTTTAATATAATCAAAACCTCTTGGATAATCTTCAATATCTATATACAAATTGGCTAATTCCCTATATATTGAAGGTTTATTTTTCAAGTTACATTTATAAAGAGCTTTCTCATAATAGATAATGGCACTATCTATTTTATTTAATGCGGTTAAATTACGTCCAATATCCCTTAACACAAATGATTGTCCAATAGAATCATTCATTATTTCAAAGTATTCTAAAGCTTTTTGTTGATATGGAATAGCTCTTTCATAAACCTCTTGGTAGGTATATAACATTCCCATGCTATTGTTAATACGCCCTAACAAAGCATTATCATCAATCTTATCCTCCTCCTGCAATACTTTTAAATAATAATCTTGCGCATGTAGCACATCACCTAAATCTTGATTTACCCTTCCCTTATAATACCAAGCTTTTGCTTTTCTTTCCCAATCTTCCGTTTTATCAAAAAATTCAACTGCTATTGTAATCAATGAATCTGAAGTAGGCTTGACATAAGTCTTATTTTCTGCTTCTGTCAAAAGTAGGTAGTACATAGCACGATCCTTTTCTGAAAGATCATTTACATCTTGTATTGTTGATAGCAATGTTAAAACGCTATCGGGATGTTGGGACATTATCTTTTCCGCATGTTCATATAGACCTGAGTGATGGCTACATGACATTAGTCCAGTAATAAAGAACAGAAAAAAGACGTATAGATTGTTTTTCATACTCTGTAACATTTTTATTTTCCACAAATGTAAGTAAAATCTCTAATCCTAAAAGTCTTGATTTTTACTGAATTAGACACACACGAGGATTTACGGGTATTTGCATTCCTCCATCTGTTTTGAAAATCAAAACGGATCAAACACCCCGCAAATAAGAAGTAAGTTTAAACTCTTTTACCTTTTAAATACACACAGAAGCACTAGAATACGCAGGATTACTCTAGTATTAGGGCAACAAAGACAACACAAGAGAGTGAACCTTGCCATTGCTGGCAACTACCTGTTCACCCGAAGCCCAGTTCTCTCCTCCATTGAAATCCGATATTTTTCCTCCGGCCTGCAATAAAATCAAGGCACCAGCAGCTACGTCCCAAGGGCCTAAAAAGGCCTCTATGCGGGCATCAAAACGTCCTGCTGCCACATAACACAGTTCAGCGGCGGCAGATCCCATCAAACGGGTACCTCCCGCAAAACCATACAACCTATCAACCAAATGAGCGGCTACCGGACGATAAGCATCAGAGTTATAAGGGAAACCCAATGCGATAAATGCCTTATCCAATACTGATACATCCGATACATATATCTCATTCCCATCCAAGTAAGCCTTACCGCCTTTCACGGCATAGAAACACTCGTCCCTACACACCTCATAGACTACTCCTAACAATAACTCCTTCCGATTTCTTAAAGCGATACTCACGCAATAAGGTGCGATATCATGAATATAGTTTGAAGTACCGTCCAATGGATCAATTACCCAACAATATTCCTCATCGGTCAAACTTCCAGAGCCTTCCTCCGCGATAAAACCAGCCTCGGGTAGCAAAGTAGACAAAGCCTCTATGATCTGTCGTTCCGATTCTTTATCCACATAAGATACATAGTTATGAGCACTTTTTTCCTCCACTAAGTTCCGGTCAAACTTTCGGCGTTCTTCTTTTAAGAATGTCGCAGAAGCACGAGCTATTTCTCGAACCTCCTTACACAAATAGGCTAAATCTAATTCCATACCGTTCATTTTATTTTGGCAAATGTAATGATTTCCATTTATAGTAATCTCATTTTAGCGACAAATGAGACCACATAGAAACGTAAAAATAATACCTATTACGAATTTGCCCTAAAACTCTGCCTTTAAGAAATATTATATTATCTTTGTGTTATGTTCAGCTAAAAAGATTGAGCTATGAAAACAATACATTATCTTTCAATCATCATCTTATCATTCAGCAGTCAAATACTTTTGGCACAAAATGATACTTTAGTCGGTGTATTGCGTGACATCAGCGATAAAATAATCAAACGCTATCCGGTCACACTAGGCAGTCAGAATCCGATCACCGTGAAAACGAACAAACATGGCGTATTCACCATCCCGGGGGCTAACCTGAATGATACCTTGTTCGTCACTATTAAGAAAACAAGAAATGTAGTCAAAGTCCCGGTCAACGGATACAATTATATAACCATTACTTTAGAGAATAGCACATTCAACGCAAAGCGTAGTTTTGAACCGGATGAGGCCCTGAAAGAAATTATGGAAAGGGAACGAAACAAAATAGTAAGCTCAAGCGTTATGAATAAAGAAGAGATACAGAAAACCGGATGCCGTGATCTCTATTGCCTGCTACGAAGGATGAGTGGCATAACATTCGCCGATGGTTCCGTACGTATCCGTGCGAGCGTTTCCCTAAACAGTCCTAGTGACCCGCTAGTAGTGGTAGACGGTATACCGATGGACCTATCTGTTCTAAACACGATGCCCGTGGAAGATGTCTCGGAATTAAGAGTATTGAAAGACGCCGGTGAATACGGGGTAAGAGGCGCAAACGGAGCGATCGTCATAAAAACAGGCAAATAAACAAATAAGAAAAAGAGAAACGTATCAACATGAGAGTATGGATTAAACGGATAGGAGTGATATGCCTAATACCGATCGCATTGGTATTGTTACTCTCTATATTACTATATATACCTTCTTTCCAAAACTTCGCGGTACGGAAAGCGACCGAATACGCAGGAAAAGCGACTGGTATGCAAATCGGGATCGAGCAGATTAGGCTATCTTTCCCGTTAGACCTTACGGTTAAGGGTGTCGAGGTCGTAAATCCTCCCGCCGATACCTTGTTGAGTTTACAGAGCTTGACGGTACGGGTTCGTGCCCTTCCTCTTTTGCGGAAGCAAGTATTGGTAGAGGCGATCGACCTCCGGAACGTAAAGGTTAACACCGGGACTATGATTGAAGGTATGGAAATCAAAGGATTCTTGGGAAAGCTTTACCTGCACGCCGATCGTATAGACCTGTCCGAGGAGAAAGCTACATTTAATACCGTAGATTTATCCGATACCGCCATTACCCTTCTATTAAATGATTCAACCTCGAAAGAAGACACGACTTCCACACCTCTGAACTGGGTACTCAAGCTGGATAAAATTAGTTTGGACCGGGTAGCCTTCGCCCTACAAATGCCCTCGGATTCCTTACGCCTTACGGCTTTCGTAAATAAAGCCGGGCTAAATAACGGCCTCGTAGATCTTGGAGCGGAACAATATAAGGCGAGAAACTTTGACATAACGAATTCTACATTCGCTTATGACGGGAATTACGCGGCACCCGAGCAAGGACTCGATTTCTCCCATATCAGTTTAACGAACCTGAACACTTCTATCGATTCCATCTTATATCAAGGAAAAGAAATAAACGCCCACATCAAGGAATTCTTCGTGGAAGAACGTTCCGGCCTCAAGGTTTCGGCATTGGCAGGAAATGTCCGGAGTGACCATGAACAGATAGACGTACCGGACCTACTTCTCCAGACACCAAATTCCGAAGTGAGATTGACAGCGACTATCCCTTGGAGCTCCCTCGAGGATCATCCGCAAGGTAGCATGAAAGCCCTGTTAAACGCCTCGTTGGGGAAAGAGGATTTATTGATAGCGGCAGGTTCTCTTCCGGAGGATTTCAAGAAAGCCTACCCGGACAAGCCTCTCGCTATTACGGCTGGCGTAGAAGGCAACCTCTCCAGTATACGTATCACACAAGGCGATATCATGCTGCCGGGAGCGTTTCAGATGAACGTCACGGGTAGCATGGAGTCCGTGACGGATAGCATCCGGCGAACCGGTGAGATTCAGTTAAAGGCTCGATCCGGTAATCTGGACTTTTTGCTGGCGATGCTTCCCGCCTCCCAACGGGATCAATTTGCCATTCCGGCAGGAATTCAGTTGAAGGGGGAAGCTACAGTCGCAAATCAAGAATACCGCACCGAGCTTGTTCTTACTCAAGATAAAGGTAAATTAGGTCTGACCGCCCGCTATAATCCGGTAAAACTGGCTTATGAGGCTAATTTACGGATAGACAGTCTGGAACCTACTCATTTCATGCCCAAAGACTCTCTATTTTGGCTGACCGCCTCTGTTAAAGCAGAAGGCCGGGGCACAGATCCTTTCTCTGAACGTACATGGGCCAAACTGGACGGTAAGATATCGGATATACGCTACGGCGCCTCATCGGTATCAGACGTATCCATCGATGGCTCTCTGGAAAAGAACTTACTGAAAGTGAATCTGCTTAGCAAATACCCGTTGGCGAAAATGGATGTCTCCTTAAACGCGACCCTCCACAAGCACGAGGTGAAAGCGATGTTGATAGCGGATGTAGAGAACATGGATTTACAGGGTATGCACTTAATGGCAAATCCCTTCGCCACCTCTTTCCAGCTCTTCGCCGAGGCAGAAAGTAATCTGGATGAAGATAACACGATCGACGTTACGTTAGGAAACTGGGAGGTCGTCACCCCAAAACAAAGTTTCAAGCCGAAAACGCTGACCTTGCATGCCCGGACGGATATCGATACCACCCGTGTGTCTTTCCACGCCGGGGATTTAGGGATCATCCTCACGGGTAATGATTGCATACACCACATCACGGATAAGTTGACTAAGGTATCGAACGATATCACCCTCCAATTGGAACGGGACTCGACTGTCAATCTGGAGATCCTTCGCCCGCTCCTCCCCGATATGTACCTCGAGGTACGGGCAGGACAGGACAATCCGATCTACAACTATCTCCAAACCTATTACGTAGATTTCAAGAGCATCGCCATGAACGCCTATACCTCACCGGAAACGGGTATACGCATGGATGCCTCCATTTACGATCTGGCACGGGATACGATGCAGATCGATACCATCCGGGCGGAGATGCACCAAGATTCGCTCGGACTACTCTATAGCGCCCAAGTGATCAAGAATAAATACAGGCAGCAACAACCTTTCAGCGCCGGGCTGGACGGGCAAATACGTTATGGCTTCGGCGACGCCCGCCTCTATTTCAAGGACGGGAAAGGCGAGACCGGCTTGTTGCTCGGAATCCGGGCCGATAAGATACAGAACGGGGTCAAGTTCCATCTCTTCCCCGATGACCCGATCATAGCGTTCCGCCCTTTCAAGCTGAATCCGGATAATTACGTCGTGGTACGCAGCATGAAGGATATCGAGGCGAACCTACGACTCAGCGGAGATAATAACGCCGCCCTCTGGATACACTCCCAAGCGGAAAGTGACGAGATGGAGGAAGTCCACGCCGAGTTGAACCAGATCGACCTTGGGGTTATCTCCAACGCATTCAGTTATATCCCGCCGATGAAAGGTATATTGAACGCCGATTTCCAGTACGCTCCTTCCGACTCGGCCTTCATGGTCGTGGCGGATATGAACATTGATGATCTGTATTATGAGAACGAGCGGGTCGGCGAACTCATGTTCAACGCAGTCTATCTACCTTTAGAGCAGGGGAACCATCAAGTGGATATGCACCTTTTCCGGGACCGGAAAGAGGTGAGTGCCATTACCGCCTTATACCAGATGGGCGAGACCGACCATATCAGCGGTAATATCGAGTTCATGCACTTCCCCTTGGATATCGCCAACCCGTTCATCCCGGATGATATGGCGAAAATGGGCGGAGACCTCGATGGTACACTCGCTATCAGCGGACAAAGCGATAAACCCATGGCCGAGGGATATCTGATTCTCGATACCGCTTCCGTTTATGTAGGCGCCGCAGGTTCTACCTTCCGTTTCGACGATAAGAAGATAGAGATAAAGAACAACCGAATCTTGTTCAACCAATATGGTATTTACGCATACAACAAGAATCCGTTTATCATCAACGGAGAAGTGGATTTCAACGATTTATCCCGCATGACCGCCAATCTTAAACTAACGGCGAATAACTTGCAACTGCTGAACGTTAAGAAAAACGAGGAAAGCCTTGTCTACGGAAAGCTGTTCGTCAACCTGAATTCTACCGTACGCGGGCCGTTGGATGCCTTGACCATGCGAGGGGACTTGCAGTTATTGGGCGGGACGAATATCACCTACGTGCTGAAAGACTCCCCGTTGACCGTGCAAGACCGTATGTCGGACATGGTAACCTTCACCTCTTTCACGGATACCTTACGTCGGCGCATGCCTCGTAAACCCCCGTTGCCGATGGGAGGCATGGACATGTTGATGACGATCCACATCGATCCCGCCGTACAAGCGAACGTGGATTTAAGTCCCGACCAGTCCAACCATATCAATTTGGAGGGTGGCGGCGACCTTTCCTTCCAGTATACCCCGCAAGGCGATATGTTCTTGAACGGACGCTACACGCTGACGGGCGGAACCATCAAGTACTCCATCCCGGTCATCCCGCTGAAGGAGTTCAACGTACAGGAGGGTAGCTACGTGCAATGGACGGGCAACCCCATGGACCCGACCTTGAACCTTACGGCTACCGAGCGAGTCCGTACGTCCGTCACCCTAACCGGGCAATCATCGCCCCGCTTGGTGAATTTCGACGTAGGCATCGAACTGACCCAACAACTGGAGAACCTAGGGTTGCAATTTACCCTCACCGCCCCGGAAGACATGGCGATGCAAGAGGAACTAACCTCGAAAGGTCCGGAGGAACGGGCGAAGCTGGCAGTCAGCATGCTCGTGACCGGTATGTACCTCGGCGGTGGCGGTGGTGGCGGCAAAGTGAACATGAATATGAGAGACGCCTTGACCAGCTTCTTGCAAAGCGAGATCAACAACATCGCCGGAAGCGCCTTGAAGTCCGTGGATATCAGTTTCGGCATGGAGACATACGACGATAATGGCGACGCCGGAGGCGGTACCCGTACCGACTACTCCTTCCGCTTCGCCAAGCGATTCTATAATGACCGTATCCGTGTGGTTCTAGGCGGCCGTATCTCTACCGGCGAGAACATTAACAACGGGCAGGCGCAGCCGTTCATCGACAACGTATCCGTCGAATACCGGCTGGACAGCAGCGGTTCCCGCTACGTCAAGCTCTTCCACGACAAGAACTACGAGAGCCTGCTGGAAGGCGAGATCACGGAGACCGGAGCCGGTATCGTGCTCCGCAAGAAAATGATGCACCTCAGGGAGTTATTCAACTTCAAGAAAACGAAAGTGAAACCCATAAATGATGAAAAGGAATGAAAAGCATTTTAATATATTTTAGGTGGGACGACTCCCTCGGGCGGGGGAGGATGTCTCCCTCGGGCAGGGGAGAGTGTCTCCCTCGGGCAGGGGAGGATGTCTCCCTCGGGCGAGGGAGAGCGTCTAACCCGAGCGGGGGATGGCACATCGCCACCGGGAGCATCCTCCTATCCGTACTTCTTCTCTCCTCTTGCTCCACCACGAAGAACCTTCCCGAGGGAGCGGTCCTATATACCGGTATCAAGAAAATAGAGGTGAAGAACGAGGATAAGACCAAACCCGGCGAAGCCGCCTTGGAAGAGGTCGAGGCCGCCCTAGCCTATCCTCCCAACAACGCCTTGCTGGGAAGCTCCTCGATCCGGGTGCCTTTTCCTTTCGGCCTGTGGGTCTACAACGCTTTCGTGAACAAGAAAGGGAAGGTCGGCAAGTGGATCTTCAACAAACTAGCGTCGAAACCGGTGCTGATCACCACCGTGAACCCGGATGTCCGCGTCAAGGTAGCCCGGAACCTATTGAACGAATACGGTTATTTCAACGGAGAGACTTCTTTCGAGGTCATACCCGATCCCAAGAATCCCCGGAAGGCGAAGCTGGAATACAGTGTCACCATGAACGATCCGTATACGCTGGACAGCATCCAATACGTCCATATCCGTCACCGTGCCGACTCATTGATCGATGCCACGATCGGCGATCGTATCCTCCACAAAGGAGAGAATTTCAATGTCGTCCAATTGCAAGCCGAGCGGGAACGCATCTCGTCCTTGCTCCGTAACAACGGATATTACTATTTCCGTCCCGATTTCATCACCTATCAAGCGGATACCTTGTTGAACCCCGGGAAAGTGGCCTTACGGGTGGCCCCGAAGGAAAGCCTGCCCCCCTCGGCCCTCCGCCCTTGGAAACTCGGGAATATATCCGTCTGGCTAAACGGCTATCAGAATGAGACTCCCACGGACTCGATCCGCTATAAGGACCTTACGATCCATTATGAGGGTAAGCTAAGGGTTCGCCCCTCGGTCATTTACAACCGTTTATATTTCAAGCCGGGGGAACTTTATAACCAGCGGGCGCAGGAACGGACGCAAACGGCCCTGTCCCGCTTGGGTATCTTCCGTTATGCCGAGTTGCAATATTCCCCCCGTGATACCATGCGCCGTCAAGATACGCTGGATCTGCGGATCAATACGGTCTACGATCTTCCATTGGACGGCGAGCTCGAGTTGAACGTTACCGCCAAGAGCAACGACCAAGTGGGTCCGGGCGCCATTTTCAGCGTGACCAAACGGAATGTCTTCGGAGGGGGCGAGACCTTCGGCGTGAAACTCCGCGGCTCTTACGAATGGCAGACCGGCAACAAGCTGGATGGTAGCAACTCCAAGATCAACAGTTATGAGTTAGGCTTGACTACCACGCTGACTTTCCCACGGGTATTGTTCCCTACATTCAGCAAACGGGACATGAATTTCCCGGCCAGTACCACCTTCCGCCTCTATGCGGACCAGATGAACCGGGCCCGTTTCTTCAAGTTGCTGGCATTCGGTGGTGACGCCTCGTATGAGTTCCAGCCTACCGCCACGTCTCATCATTCCATCACCCCTTTCAAGCTGACGTTCAACTTGCTCCAGCATACCACGCACGAGTTCGACAGCATTACCAACGTGAATAAGGCCCTAAAAAAGAGTTTGCAAAATCAATTCATCCCGGCCATGAACTATACCTATACCTATGATGATTCCCCGATTACCAGTCGCCGGAACCATCTTTGGTGGCAGGCATCCGTTACCCAAGCGGGTCTTGTCTTGGATGGGATTTATGCGTTAGCCGGGAAGAAATTCAATAAAGAGGATAAGGAATTACTCGGCAACCCCTTCGCCCAATTCATCAAGGGAACCGCCGAGATACGTTATAATTACGCCCTCGGGCATAAGCAATATCTCGTAGGCCGATTAATGGCCGGCGCTATTTATAGCTACGGCAACGCCCGTACCTCCCCTTATAACGAGCAATTCTACATCGGCGGAGCGAATAGCATCCGTGCTTTTACGATCCGCAGCATCGGTCCCGGACGCTACTACCAGAACAGCGACAACAATAAATACGCTTACATCGACCGTACGGGTGATCTTAAATTCGAGGCCAACCTCGAATACCGCTTCCCGATCCTTGGCGACCTGCATGGGGCTACCTTCCTCGACAGCGGCAACATCTGGTTGATCCGAAACGATCCGGATCGTCCCGGCGGACAACTGAAATGGGGTAGCTTCCTGAAGGATCTAGCCTTGGGAACCGGCTTCGGCCTGCGTTACGACCTCACCTTTATCGTCATCCGTTTCGACGTGGGTATCGGTCTGCATCTCCCTTACGATACCGGAAAGAAAGGCTATTACAATATCCCAAAATTCAAGGACGGCATGGGCTACCATTTCGCCATCGGATATCCCTTCTAGCTGTTCCATTCCTAGGATTCTGTGGTCTTATCCAAGGTATTTCATTTCCAATAGCTCAACCCTAATTGGAAATGAGATACTTTTGCGCTCTCATTTTAATAACAAACAGATTAATTAACGAACAGAATCATGAAGAAGATTTTTTACTTAATGTTGGTAGCCCTTACTATGGGTATGTTCACCGCTTGCGACGACGATGATGAGAATACCCCTCAAATCAACAACCCGGAACCCAAGGAACAATGGGGCAAGACGCTCCGGGGCGACAATCAAACCCTACTGGCCTTTCCTGATATCTATGCCGATTATTGGGAATACACCTATTCTTACAAAGATAATCCAAACATCGGCCTTCGTCTGACTGGAAAGTTCCCGAAGTCACGCTTCTTCAATTTCACGGTTTATAACGACGAGACCCAAATAGACGTATCCAGCATTGAAGACGTAAATATCCAACCCGATGACAGCTCCATCAACCCCTATGTAAAGGAAACAGACGACTACGGAGCAAATGGCTATACGATTTACATCATTCCCGCTAACACCCCCGCCAGCGCACGTGCCTCGATGAAGAACATATGCGAGTTTCCGGAAGATGTCAATATGGTCTCCATTTTCATGCGTCTTTACTTGGCGAAACAATATAGCGGCGATGAGTATGGCGGCGTGGACATGCCTGCTATCCAAGCTTTCGATGTGACTACAGGTGAGGAAGTGGATTTCCCGAAGCGTGAGGTCTGCAACATCCACGAATCGTTGAACTTGCCGCCGATGGATTTCTCCGCCGACCTGCCGCAACTCCCGTTCATGCGTGCCCCGCTGAGCCTAATGTACCCGAACAGCCCGGCAGAATACCTATTCGCCCGCATCAAACTGAACGAAGGGGAGGTAGCAACTTTCCGTTTCATCCCTCCTACGGCTCCTAAAAGCGTAAGCGAATACGCCACCGCCGATGTACGATACTGGTCCATATGCCTTGGGTCAGCCGAGACCTACTCGTATGCCTCTATTTACGACAAAGAAATGCCTAAAGTGGACAAGGAAGGTTTCGTAACCTTTATCATAGCGGACGCCAACTCCGCCAAACTGCCCGATCTCCAAGCGAAGGCGGAAGCCAACGACGGTACATATATACTGACTTGGAACCGTAAGGAGCAAGGAGATGGAATCCTTGCCTTATACCGCAACATGGTGATCAACGAGAATTATCCACATTCCATGCGCAAGCTGATGGAGTCCGTTCCTCTAGCGGCCGCCGGCGGCGATATGAGCGGTTTCAACCCGATGAAGATGATCGCCATGCTCGCTATGGGCAACTGGGGACCGCAAGGCTATAAATTCAGCGAGGACGATTTCTTGAGCGATAGCTTCAATTACGCCAATATCCGAAGAATGAAATAAACCAATAGACATATCGTATTTTCAAGTCCCCTCGTATCCGGTCTGAACCGGGACAAGGGGACTTCCTTTTCACACTCTTATCATAAACCATGGAATTTAGATTCCTTATAGACGGGCGGTAATATAATCAATGATCTGCAGACAAAGGTTTGTGGTCTGCTCGTTCACGTCCAGTTCCGGATTCAGCTCTACCAAATCCATCGACTTAACCAGATTCGTAGACAACATATGATCCACGAAGTTATTAAACTCATCCGGCATCAGTCCCTCACACACACGGGTTCCCGTGCCCGGAGCGAAACGGGGGTCTATGCTATCCACGTCTATGCTGAAATGCACGTTGCGGATCTTCCGTTCCTTCAATTTCCGCTTGATATCCTCAGCTACGAAGCCGATGCCTTTCAGATGGATCGTCTCCATCGTATAGACACTCAGCTTCTCCCGCTCGATCAAATCCCACTCGCCCTCATCCAGACTGCGGGTCCCGACCAAGAATACGTTCTGCGGATTCACCTTATTCCCGGGAGCGTAGATATTCACCAGTTCCTCGCTTCCCATCCCCATCAACGCACTCAAAGGCATCCCGTGGATATTACCACTGGGAGAAGTCTCGCTGGTATTGATATCCCCATGAGCGTCCAGCCAGATAATACCGAAATCATCATAACATTTACCCACGCCCGAGGCGCTACCTAAACCCAGCGAATGATCCCCGCCAATCACCAAGGGGAACGCTCCTCCACGCAATGTATCATAAACCAACTCCGCCAGATTCGTATTTACCTCCACGATCGCATCCAGATATTTCATGCTGTTACCCCGTACGAACTTATCCGCCTCGCTAACAGGGGGTACATACAAATTACCCAAGTCAAAGGCTTTATGCCCGTTCTTCCGGATCACCCCCATCAATCCCCGTTCCCGAAGGTGGTTCGGGGCACGCTCTACGCCAGCCCGGTCACATCCCAGATTCAAGGGAACACCTATTACATTTATCTTCATACACTAGAATTTAGCGAACGTATCTCGTATAATGCCAATCGCTTCCATCATTTGCTCCTCCGTAATCACCAAAGGAGGCGTGAAGCGGATGATATGATCGTGGGTAGGCTTGGCTATCAAACCGTTTTCCTTCAACGCCAAACAGATGTCCCATGCCGTCTTCCCATCTTTAGGTTCCGTCACGACAGCGTTCAGCAAGCCCTTACCCCGTACTTTCTTTATCATAGGATTATTAATCCGCTCCATCTCACCACGGAACAGCTCACCCATCTTAAACGCATTCTCCGACAAATGCTCGTCACGTACCACCTCCAAGGCTGCGATAGCGACTTTCGCCGCCAACGGATTTCCACCATACGTAGAACCGTGCTCTCCCGGAGCGATCGTAAGCATGATCTCATCGTCCGCCAATACCGCCGAGACCGGACTGACCCCACCGGACAACGCCTTTCCCAAGATCAAGATGTCCGGACGAATCCCCTCGTAATCGCAAGCCAATAACTTACCGGTACGGCCGATACCCGTCTGTATCTCGTCCGCGATAAACAACACATTCTTTTGATGACAAAGATCATAGCAAGCCCGCAGATAACCATCGTCGGGCACCACTACCCCAGCCTCACCTTGGATCGGTTCCACCAAGAAGCCTACTACATCAGGATCTTTCAGGGCCTCGGCCAACGCATCCACATTATTATAGGGTATCTTTATAAACCCGGGTGTATAAGGGCCGAAATCGGCGTATGAGCTAGGGTCCGTACTCATGGAAATAATCGTAATCGTACGTCCATGGAAATTCTCGCTACAAACCACGATCTTCGCACGTTCCGGGGCAACCCCTTTCCGACGATATCCCCACCGACGGCAAAGCTTCAAGGCCGTCTCTACCGCCTCGGCTCCCGTATTCATCGGCAGAAGTTTGTCATAGCCGAAGAATTTGCAAGTAAATTCCATGTATTCACCAAGTATATCAGCATGAAAGGCACGAGACACGAGCGTAAGCCTCTCCGCTTGCTCCATCAGGGCCTTTACGATCTTAGGATGGCAATGTCCTTGGCTTAACGCCGAATATCCGGACAAGAAATCAAAATAACGTTTTCCTTCCACGTCCCACACGAACACGCCTTCGCCTCTTCTGAGAACGACCGGCAGGGGATGATAGTTGTGGGCACCATACTTCTCCT
The DNA here is from genome assembly GCF_003670185.1 of Parabacteroides sp. CH2-D42-20. Lineage (NCBI taxonomy): Bacteria > Pseudomonadati > Bacteroidota > Bacteroidia > Bacteroidales > Tannerellaceae > Parabacteroides > Parabacteroides sp. CH2-D42-20. The sequence goes on from NZ_RAYG01000038.1 coordinate 36,504, forward strand.
CACGGGTGATGTAATCTTCCGGTTTCATACTGCTACTGATTTAAATGATTAGCATACTGTAAGCGTTTCTTACCGTATATGCCAAAGATACGAAATAGGGGATTACAATATGTCACCGAAAGCGTATGTTAAGAAACATACATTCATGCAGGTATTTATGAACGTAGATACGTCGGTTAACCAAAAAGGTGTTGTAAAAGGCTTCTTCCGCTCTTTTACAACACCTCTCTATCAAAATCAATTGGAACTTATAAAGTTGTCAAATAGTTCTTCAACGGATTGGAGTACATCTCCAATAGTTTCTTACGTAAGAACGCCTCATCCTTATTCGGAAGGACGATCTTGTCCAACTGTCCTTGTATATACTCCTCGAACTGCTTCTTATCCTTCGGTCCGTAATGCTCGTGGAAACGGCGAGTACCGTTCAGCCAATCATAAGCTACGTAATTACAAGGATAGAAACGATAGTTCTTATAGATCTCCCGGTCGATAACGGATGCGATAGCGCTTACCAGCTCATTCTTCTCCATATCCTTGTCCAGTTTAGCCAAGGAATCATTGATCGGGGAAGTAATCGTAAAGTGGACACGACCCTTATTGTTCAAGATACCCGTTTCCATGCTCAATAGATCATCCCGCTGGCATTTCACGAAATCCGGATCATCCCGCTTCATCTGAAATTCTTTCGCCTTCAAGAAATCGCAAGGATCAAACTCGTAGGAGATAGCGACCGGCACGATATTCAAATCCATCAAATTCAACAACAGATTATCCTTATCACCGCCGATACTCAACATTTTTAATACGCTGCCCTGCGTACGATCGTCCGAATCCTTAGCACGTCCCTCACGCTGGGCGATCCATACAGACTCGTTCACATTCTTGATCGCATGATGGATATAGGCGGAAAGCGTCTTGCTGACCTCCAACATCTGACGAACAGAAACGCCACGCTTCACAATAAAACTATTGTTCAAGCGTACCAATGTCTCGATCCACGGACGGATTAAAAGATTGTCGCCGATAGCGACCTGCGTCATACCATACCCCACATCATATAACATGACATTCAAGAAGGAGGCATCCAATACGATATCCCTATGGTTCGAGATAAACGTACAGGCCGCCTTATCTTTCGGCAGACGGCTACGCCCTGAGATAGTAAGCGAGAAAGTAGTATTTTTCGCCACCGTCATTACAGCATCATAGGCCAGAGTAGATTTAAACTCCTCCTTCGTCTTGCAAGCACGCATGGCAACTGAGAATTCCTCCCAATTCAAATTCGGCTTTATGTAACGTAAAGCCCGCTCGAAATCCTCATTGGCGACCAATTTTTCAATCGCGTCCTTCACCTCACTGTTGTTCAGCGGACGGATGTCGTCGAAATTAGGGGAAACTGTTTCTGTATCCATATCTATTCATTTTGTTTTTCTGTTTTTGAGTTCGTCTTCAATAATGTCTGTCATGACATCCTTTATATCCAATCCCGCCGCACGTACTTGCTGTGGGATAAAGCTGGTAGCCGTCATTCCCGGTGTCGTGTTTATTTCCAGTAAGACAGGCTCCCCGTCTGCCGGAATAATATAATCCACACGAATCAGTCCTTTGGCGCCCAATATATCGTAGATCCTTGATGTCTTGCGCTGTATCAACTCCGTCAACTCGGCGGAGATACGGGCCGGAGTGATCTCGTCCACCTGTCCGTTATACTTTGCGTCGAAATCGAAGAATTCGTTATCCGTAACCACCTCGGTCAAAGGAAAGACAACCTCTTTACCCTCCACCTTATAGCAACCGCATGTTACTTCCGTTCCATCGATAAAGCGCTCGAGAATCACCTCACGTCCTTCCCCAAACGCCTTAGCGATAGCGGGTTGGATAGCGGAGAGCTCTTTCACCTTCGTCACGCCGAAACTACTACCCCCATCGTTTGGTTTCACGAAAATAGGCAAACCCAAACGAGTCACGACTTCTTCGTCCGTAATAGTCTCTCCCTTGAATAAATGAATGGATGCGGCAATTTTTACACCAAAGTCTTTCAAGTAATGATTGCATACGTATTTATTGAATGTCAAAGCGCTCACCAGCATCCCGCAAGACGAGTAAGGCATACCGATCATATCGAAATATCCTTGTAAACGTCCGTCCTCGCCCGGAGTACCGTGTATCGTTATATAAGCGAAGTCAAAATGCCTCGTCACGCCATTCTCCTTGAAGCTAAAATCATTCTTATCAATTGGTGTATGTTCCCCGCTAGGAAGTATAACCGCCCACTCATCCCTCTTAACGATGGCAATATATAAATTATATTTGTCTTTATCAATAAAAGAGTAGATTCCGTCCGCACTTTTTAATGAAATAACGATCTCGGAGGAATCTCCCCCTGCTACGATAGCGATGTTCTTTTTCATTTTTATAGTTCTTTAGTGTTCGCGTATACACGCCATCTGTCGATCAGCTGCTGCATATCGGAAGGAATCTCGGAATCGAAAAACATCTCCTCTCCCGTAGTAGGATGAACGAACCCCAACGTCTTAGCATGCAAGGCCTGACGTGGACAAATAGCGAAACAGTTTTGCACGAACTGTTTATATTTAGTAAAAGTTGTTCCTTTCAAGATATCATGTCCGCCATACCGCTCATCGTTGAAAAGCGTATGACCGATATATTTCATATGTACACGGATCTGGTGCGTGCGCCCCGTCTCCAGACGGCACTCCACCAAACTCACGTAGCCCAAACGTTCCAATACGGTGTAATGGGTGACGGCAGTCTTGCCTTGATCGCCTTCCGGGAAGACGGTCATTTGCATACGGTCACGAGGATCACGACCGATATTTCCCTCGATACGCCCCTCATCCTCTTGAACGATGCCCCATACCAAGGCACGGTATTTACGTTTGGTTGTCTTGTTGAAGAACTGCAGGCTTAGGTTACTCTTGGCCTCCGGGCGTTTAGCCACCACCAATAAGCCCGACGTATCCTTATCGATACGGTGTACCAAGCCTAAACGAGGATCGGAAGGATCATAATAGGGATCATCCTTCAAATAATAAGCCAAGGCATTCACCAACGTACCGGTATAATTACCATGACCGGGATGTACGACCAAGCCTGCCGGCTTATTCACCACCAGCAAATCATCGTCCTCATATACTATATTCAAAGGGATATCTTCGGGGATAATCTCCAGTTCCCGGCGTGGGCGATCCATCACGATAGAAACCACATCCAAAGGTTTCACCCGGTAATTACTTTTCACCGGCTTATCGTTCACCAAGATGCAACCCGCCTCAGCCGCCAATTGGATGCGATTACGGGTAGCGCCCATCATACGGTCTACCAAGAACTTATCCACCCGGAGCAGGGATTGCCCCTTGTCCGCTACGAAGCGGAAATGCTCATACATCTGGCTCGACGATGTTTCGTCTTCTTCCGGCATCAACAGGTCGTCTACCTGTTCATCATCCATATCGTCCAAAAACTCGTCCATTCCCTTAAAACCAGTTTTCTATATCACTATCCAATGGTTCTACCGGAATACTATCCAAAGCCAATGAGTCGGGAAGCATATTCGGATCGCCACTGCTTACTTTCAATACCAGATGAGCGGTCAACGGTACATGTTCCCCTTTGAGCAAGGTACGCCCGTTTAACTCCACCCCCATCGCCAAATCTTTATAATCGCCCGGCACATACTCTATCTCGACCGACGAGAAGCCACGGGCCCGCAGCAAGGCATACGCCTGACGGAAAGATAAGTCTTCCACCTCCGGTATCACGGCCATCTGGGAGGTCAACGCGTTAATCGTAACAAAGACGATCCGCCCCTCTTTCACCTTCGATCCGACACCGGGAACCAACTCCACGATGGAGCCCGGAGCCACATCTTTCGAGAATACGGAATCGATCACGTTATAGCGTAGCTTATTATTCCCGAAAAACTCGGCGGCGTCCTCTAGCTTCATTCCTTTCACGTCCGGGACGACCACCGCTTGATTATGGCGGGTATAAGAATCCAGCCACGCCAGTACGCCATAAACAACGCCGCACGACACGACTATCACCAACAAGAGATTGATGACAAACGGATTCTTTATCAGTTTTACAAAAAAGTTACTCATTTCACGTATGTATTTGTAGGCGGTTCAAAAGTAGAAAAAAAACGGCATATAGACCAATACCCACCAGAACAATACTACAAAAACAAAGAAAGTAAAGGCTTTTTAGGAAAAAACCTCTACTTTCTTTATAAATCTTTAGAACGTGACTAATTATCCGTTGTATTCGTCAGATACCGTTAATTTAGCTCTGCCTTTAGCACGACGAGAAGCTAATACTCTACGGCCATTAGCGGTAGCCATTCTAGAACGGAAGCCATGCTTGTTCTTTCTTTTTCTGTTGGAAGGTTGGAATGTTCTTTTCATCTTTCTATATTATTTATTATTATTCGCATACTTATTCGGGCTGCAAAGATAGAGCCTTTTTTTTAATAAACAAAGGGTTGCGCAATTTTTTACAAATTCTCTATCTCTTGAATCGTCAAGCCAGTACTTTTCATTATCCATCTTTCGCCACATCCAATAAGACCATCGCCCTTCAAATTCGTACCAATGATCGCAACTAGCTTTATCAGACAAGTTAGTTAATTAAAATGCCGAAGTAAGTTAACTTCAACGCCCAACGGAGTTAACTTACTTTTTTACCATGCAAATCTCCCCCAATAGGAGAAACAGATAGCTTTTGGGCATCTTCATCGCTAATGCGCAAATGGTATATGATGTAAAGGCCGGGGAGGAGGTGTAGCCTACGTGTAAAACTAATTCAATCCATTGTGTGCTACACGCTCCCCGAATCCGTCATTCACATGATGGATGGGACCCTATTATCTCTCTAGAATAATCTTAGTATTAGTTTTTAAGGTATTAATATTCATTGTTTTCTTTCTTTCACTCCAGCCAGAACCGGGATCATAAGTCAAATTAAAATTAGTATTTGAGTTAAATGTATTGTTGTAGAACAAAACATATCCACCCTTCCCTGTTATCATTACTCTCACGTTATTATTACTTACAGAAATTTCTCCAGACTCTGGTATTTCTATTGTCCCATTTCCATAAGAACCTTCATAATACATTTTTCCTGTAATCAGACTCATGCCATTTGCAGAGAGTATGATATCCAAACCGGAGGACTGTTGATCCACAGATCCAGATCCCTCAAATATCATTCCATTAACCGTATAAGAAAAAGCTATATTTCCACTGTAATTCCTAGGTATCTCCAAAGAATAGGCTCCATTATCTCCAACTATGAATGTTCCCACCTTAGATCCTGCCGTATAGCTTACGGACTCACCCTTACGAATATTCCAATTATTGCTTGTTGTACCAAATTTGATTGTTCCCGTAATAGATCTAGGACTGATTCTAGTATATGTCAAATCAGTAACCGGGTCAAACAACTCAGACTTCAAAATCACGTCACTCTCCGCTTCATTCGATGTATTCGTCTTAAATCGGATAATCTTCTCGTCGGTATTAAACACTTGATCCGTATAGACATAATACCAATCACCTTTTCCAGTTGTTTCCAAACGAACACCAGATTCTACCGCATACAGTTTTTTAGTGTATATCTTATATTCTATTGGGAATAAAGACTCATCAACATCTTCCGGTATCGAAAATTTCAGATAAACATCTTCTTGCTGACCGGCACTGATCTCATTTGTTCCAGTACCAACTTTCACATTTTCAAATCTCGGATTTATAAAGTCATAAGGGGGACGTAAGACCAATTTAATCTTACGCTGCAAATTACCTCCTACCACGTAGAAATACGCTATTTTCTCACCGGAGCCAGGAGCCGGCTTTATATTGGCTGTAATCGTTATCGTCTGATTGCCAGAAGGTATCCAAGAAGGATAACTTAAGTTGCCATCTACGACATCCGACATTCCCTCATCCGGAACCACACTCAACTGCCCTGCTCCCGCATATGTCGCAGTCATCGACAATGTGTTAGAAGCCCCCGTAAAAACGAATGTCGTCTTTGTAACATTCAAGGCCTCGCCATCATAAGTTATATTCGGATACTTTTCCATAATAGCCGAGGCCGTGATATTATTATCCGCTATCACATTTTCATCTATAACCTCAGCCCACGTAGCTCCTTTTCTGGAAACGCTCTTGACCGTTATATTAAAGGCATAATTACGAACGACATCATAAACACGAGTTACCTTATCATTCTCATCCTTTACGGCAAGGTCAATCTTATAATATGTATAGGTATCGTTACCAGCAAATTGCGCCTTAATAATAACAAAAGTCGCTTTCTTATCTTGGTTGTAATGTTCAAAAGTATACACAGATTCACCCGACTTCGCATATTTACTAGCATCTGGCTCATTCTGGGGCGCATAAAAATCTTGATTTGGAATATTCAACTTTCCCGCATCTTTATAACCGATAGATGCCAACTGTGATTCATTATAAATGAGATAAGAAACATTTTTCAATTTCACAGCTGCCTCCGATGAGAGATTCAGCGTTATTTTGGCCCAGTTTCGTAGTAGTTCAACATTGTTGTTACCAGCATCTTCTAGATTATTGCTTATATTTTTCGCAGGAATTTCACTAAAAGTTCTCTTTCCCCAAAAGATTTGCTTATCTGTCGCTAACGAGGCCATTCCGCTTTCTTGGGAAGGGGTTAACGTTCCGTCATTGGCGACAAAATGGATGGTACGGGTTTCTTTTGAGATAGTAGCCGTATATCCATTGCCAGAAACCTCTGCCTTTACGACTGGAGATATAAACTCTCCGTTCTCCTTAAACGTATATAGATATAAGGACTCAACGCCTTTCTCCACATCCCCGGTCGCTTTCGTAATCTCAAGAGCATTCGGAGCATCTACAGAGAATGAAAGAGAAACCATTGATCCATCTGTCGGCTGAATTTCTATTTGTTCTATTTCCTCTGTCGCACATGAAGCGAGCAACAGCAATACAGAAAATAGAGTATATAATCTTTTTATCATAATTAGAGTTATATTAAATTAGTATATATCATAAACACAGCGAGCTCCACCATTACCGCTAAGTACTGTATTTGCATTACTAGCGCTATTAGATGTATTTTTCCCAAAATCATAATACCAAGGCTTTCTTGCTCCCCAATATTGACTACTTTGATTAAACAAATAATCGATTGCAGGAGAAGCTTCTTGTATTACATCCATAAATTTAAGTTCTGCTAATGTCGGCATTCTCCATTTGCCGGGAGGATAAGTCGCGCTCTTCCCTGTCTTCTTCGGATCTAAAGTCTCCCAATATGTAAGACATCTATCATGTGCCATTTGCCATGTATACGTACCTGCCGAAACTGCCGCATACCTTGATGCCGCAATAAAACGAGGAGAGATCATATTATTAGAAAGTTCATCATTCTTTGTCTCCACTTTTCCATTTACGATATGAGAAGGATCACCAATAATCCAATCTCCTGCAGCAATAGTTGTAATTGTAAATAAATTAGGATTTTTAGAATAGTCTGCACTTGAATCATGATTACCACCTTCTGATTTTTGTCCTGTCAGATATTGAGGCGGATACTGATCCACTGCAATTCCTAATACTTTCAAACCCTCTGCATTATGAACTCCAAAAACAAATTGCTTTGGGAAATAATTCTCTGGTAATTTACTCGTAATTTTGATATATCCACTCTTTCCTAAATCTCCTATTATAGACGGATACTGCTTATCTCTATTATCATAGTATCCTGTACCTTTAGTAATAACATTTCCTTTTAACTCATACTTTTCATAAGTCGCATAAGATGGTTGATCAATCGTAATATTCGAGCTAGAAGCAAACTCAATCTTATACTCACTGATATTCGCCATCACCACCTTAGTCTCCCTCACGAACAAATACTTCAAATCTGCAATAACCACATCCACGACAAACTTTTCCACGCCTTCCCACGGTGTTGTAGATACCGTAAAGTTGATTCGTTGTGTCTTCATGGATATTTTACCTGTAAGCTCATATCTATTACCATGTATGATACCATTTGTCGTACATCCTTCAAGCTCTTTTGTCGGATTAAAATCCTCATATTTATATGAACGGTCTTTTTCTTCCTCGATTATATCCCCTTTTGTTACGTTTTGAATGGTCATATCCTCATTAAAAGTTGTCGTAACTTGTATCTTTTGTAAATCACCCGTCACATATATAGACAATGGGCTTGTTGTCGTATTCAACTTCTCATAGGTATAGAAAGGTAGTGCAACCCCGTTTTGCAAGGTAACCACTTTACCTGTAGAGAGAGCATTATCATATCGGTTATTTCGATCAAGCAAAAGCAAATCTGATTTCTGATTAATATTATTGACCGTAAGTTTAGTTACGGAATAGAACCATTGGTTGGTTACTTTTGTATTACTTGTCCCAGAAATAGTCTCCGGCTCTTCATCTACCGTAAACTTCATATCGATGCGTGCCGCTAATTGCGTCATCGGAACACGTATACTTGTCACAGTCGTATTCAGCTCATACGAAGGCAACTCTCCGACCTTTACCAAATTTGAAGCATCAAAAGTTCCACCTGAAACGGTTTCCGACAAACCTTTCAGGTTCTCATAAGTAGTCGTTTCCAATCTAGCCAAGTCCTCATAATGCGTTGAATTCGCAATCGCTACGATACGAACCTTACCTGTCTTTGCTTGTATATTATCAATTTTATAAGCAATCAATGTTTTTCCATCAATCGTTACGGTAGAATTGGAAATTCCCCCGTCAAACGCTACAGACTTGTACTCCAAGCACTCACCCACAGTTCCATTCGCCTCATTGAATATAGCGACCACAACATTATTCACTTTTACCTCATCCTCCGTCGAATATGTATACCCTTCAGCGATATCCCCTCCAGCTTTCGTCATCGCTGTCACTTCTCCCAAAGTAAGAGTCATAGAGAATGAGATATCCCGCCCGTCCTCATTTCCTCGCTGAACTTCTTCTTCCGAGTTACAGCTCGTGAAAAGCAGTCCGACAAACAGCACTGATAATATATTCCTTATTTTCATAATCTTGTATTTTTATTTTACCCGTTTACACTTTAATTATCTTCCATAGGAATGGATATGGTATTATTCAACCAATCTCTTGTATAGCAAAGTAGTTCTGTCTCGACCTTATCTCCAATAATAGTCATATTGACAACCAAGCGATAAACATATCCGGATTTTACACCATGCAAAATATTCCCCTCCTTATTGATCACAAACTGCCTTGTCGTTCTTTCCTCGCTATTTCCGACCTTAAACCGGACTTGTATTTTCACTTGATCACTTTCTGCTGCCGCCAGATTCCGGAACGAGTAAAAAGACAATACATTTTTATTCTCTACAAAAGAATAAGTTGACGGAAGCTCCGATACTCCATCATATACCTCCACATTACACGTCTTATTCTCCTGCAAATAAGTCGCATTTTTATGAGTTTGCTCATTTGTCGTATAACTCTCAGGATTCAAGTTCAACAGATCCACTCCTGTAACAGTAATCTTCTCTTGAACAGATGCTCCTTGAAAACCAGAAACATTAAATTCCGCAAGTTCTATACGAGCGGTTAGCTGAGAAAGAGGGACTGGACCAACTTCTAAAGGTTTTTCCAATGCTTCCCTAATTGTCGCATAACCGGCAAAGTTGGAATCAAAATTGATATTCATTTTCCCTACTTTAACTAAAGCATCCTTATTATCCTGTATTATATCGTTTATATCACTTTCCGATTGACAACCCGCAAACGATTTAGAGCTATTAGCGATTACCATTACGGAGTAAGGGCTAGGCTTTTTCACTTTCACGATTACTTTTGCCCAGTCATCTTCCGTGCCGTTTTTCTTTTTAACGATATAATTCTCGCTATTTACAAACAGCCCTTCCATTATCGAATTGACTTGCCCACCCTCAAAAAAAATCAATGTACAATTATCAATCTTTGCCTCGTCCATGGAAGCAGGCAATGTCCCTGCGCCAGACAAGGATTTTGTCTCCAAAGAAAAAAGAGAAACTTTCATAGAAAGGGCAACCTCTCCCTCCTCTATCACAACACTCCCCGAATGTCCTTTCTCTATATCCCTCAGCGCATCATCATCCATTGAGCACGAGACCGCCAGCAGTAACAAGCAGATACTTGAGATTATCGTCTTTATTTCCATATTCTTATATTTATTCGTTCAACTTCCTTATTCTTGATAAAAGACATTAAGATGGATTGAGTTCAGATAGGACTAA